>CAMWXG010000060.1 GCA_947178155.1 uncultured Lachnoclostridium sp. | reverse complement strand
ATGATGTTTATAATATTGTATTTTCTTCAACAGCAGCAAATTATGGGGAACGAGAGAGTATGCAGATTTTGGAAACGGACCGTACAGAGCCGACAAATCCATATGGAGAGACAAAACTTTCGATGGAAAAAATGATGAAATGGACAGGGGTTGCACATGGCTTGCGATATGTGGCGCTGCGCTATTTCAATGCCTGTGGGGCACATGTAGACGGTCATATTGGAGAAGCGCACAATCCAGAAAGCCATTTGATTCCATTGATTCTTCAGGTGCCGAATGGACAGCGTGAGGCAATTAATATCTTTGGGGATGATTATGACACAAAGGACGGAACCTGTGTGCGTGATTATATTCATGTAACAGATCTTGCACAGGCACACATTCTTGCAATGAAATATTTAATGGATGGAAAAGAAAGCAATGTATTTAACCTTGGAAATGGGGTTGGATTTACAGTAAAAGAGGTAATCGAAACTGCCCGTAAGGTAACAGGACATCCGATTCCGGCAATTGTAGCACCACGCCGTGGCGGTGATCCTGCAAAATTGATTGCTTCCAGTGAAAAAGCAAAGGAAGTCCTTGGCTGGAAACCTGAACATGCTGATTTGGAGGAAATTATAGAAACTGCATGGAAGTGGCATAAAAATCATCCAAATGGTTTTCAAAAATAATATAATAGAGATACAAGCTCTGAAATTTATAACAAAAGCGTACCGGAAGGTGCGCTTTTGTTATGTGTGGGATAAACAGTGATGCTTGATTTGCTTTAATAATATATGGTATAATTTTATTTAGTATATATTGATTTTTTTGGATAAAAGAGGATTGATATTATGGATATTATAGAGACAGAGAAAATTTATACTATTGAGGATATATACAATTTGCCTGATGGAGAGAGTGGGGAATTAATGGATGGAAATATTTATTACATGGCTTCACCAGGAAGGATACATCAAAAGATTAGCATGAACTTATCATATAAAATTTATAATTACATTAATGACAATCAGGGAGAATGCGAAATTTATGCAGCTCCATTTGCTGTATTTCTGAATAATGATAATTATAATTATGTAGAACCGGATATTTCTGTAATATGTGATTCTTCTAAATTAGACAATAAAGGGTGTCATGGTGCACCAGATTGGATTATTGAAATTGCGTCACCCTCAAGCAGGCAAATGGATTATTTTGTGAAATTGTTTAAATATAGCAGTTCAGGAGTAAGAGAATATTGGATTGTGGACTTTGTACAGCAGTGTGTTATAGTGTATAATTTTGAAAAGAACACCACTGAAAATTATTCTTTTGGTAAGGATATACCAGTTGGTATATATAATGGATTTTTTATGAAAGTTGAAAGCTAATAGCGAAGAGGGAGATAATTTGTTATGAAGAATTTTTTGAAGTCAATAGCCTGTTTGATTTTTTATTTTGCTGTCCAATTTATTATGCAAATGGTATTTATGTTATTTGGTGTAGTATCAGGAATTCAATCAGAAAGTGGATTGATGGAATTTAGTATGAACCATTTGCTTCTTATGGTAATTTTATCAAATATGGTTACCATTATTCTTTTGGCGCTTTTGCTTAAGTTTCATAAGAAATGTATAAAGGAAGAATGGTCGTTAGTACCTACAAAGATAAGAATATGTATAAGTCCTTCTATATCAGCATTTTTACTTTCATTTGCGTGGGCGTTAGTTACATATAATTTATCATTTGCCAATGCAAAACAAATTGAAAAAAGTGCTGCCTTTTATTCTAATATTTTTTCAGGATTGGGAGTTATTATGATGGCATTAACATTATTGGTAGTACAGCCAGTTATGGAAGAGATATTGTGTAGAGGGATTATCTTGAATAAATTGAAAAATAGTATGCCAGAATGGACAGCTGTATTATTAAGTTCATTGCTTTTTGGTATTATTCATTTAATGGCAGGGGGATTATGGCTTACTATAGGAGCAGCTGTGATGGGTGTATATTTTGGTATTGTTTTTGTAAAAACTAAATCTTTATATGCAGCAATTCTGGCACATTCATTTGCAAATCTTCCTGATTTTATTATGTCATATTTACCGAAATTAGAGTTTGTAGCAAGAATTGCATTAGCATCAGTATGTGCAGCACTCTCATTTATAATAATGATATTATTTATGAAAATGCAGAAATAGCAAAAAGAATAAAAGATAAAATTCAGAAGATTTGAAGGGAAAACATACAATGAATCCAATTTCTTTATATGTGCACATTCCTTTTTGCGTTAAAAAGTGTCTATATTGTGATTTTCTTTCGTTTCCAATAGGCGGCAGGACTGTGTATAACATGGAAAAATACATTGATGCCCTTATTAATGAGCTTAGGCTTTGGGAGTATGCATTTCAGGAGTCAATGGCTGGAGAGCCTTTACGTTTTAAATCCGTTTTTATTGGTGGGGGCACTCCTACATGTCTGCCAGCAGAACTGCTTTTTAAGCTTGGTGCTGAAATTAAAAAATTTATCAGTGCTGACACAGAATTTAATATTGAAGCTAATCCGGGAACGATTACGGATGAACATATAGAAGTTTTTAAAAAGATTTTAATTAATAGAGTAAGTCTTGGGCTTCAGTCTGCAAATGATAATGAGCTTAAATGCTTGGGGCGTATTCATTCATTTAATGAATTTCTTAACAGCTTTAATAAGCTTAGACAGTCAGGATTTGAAAATATTAATATTGATTTAATGTCTGATATACCAAAACAGACGGTTAAAAGCTATGAAAATACGCTAAAAGAGGTATTAAATCTTTCACCTGAACATATTTCAGCATATAGTCTTATTATTGAGCCTGGTACGCCATTTGAAAAGCTTTGGGATAGTGGAAAACTTGATATTGCAGATGAGGAAACTGACAGGAAGATGTATAAACTTACAAAAGAAATGCTTAAAGAATATGGATACTATAGATATGAAATATCCAATTATTGTAAGCCAAGGAGGGAGTGTATACACAATATTTCGTATTGGACAGGGGGAAATTATCTTGGTATTGGTCTTGGAGCAGCATCTTATGTAGAGGGCATAAGATTTTGTACAACGAGAGATTATAATAGATATATAAATGAGAATGAACAGAGTTTATTTTTGCGACAAATTTGTGATGTGAACAGCACAAAAGTATGTGCAGCGAATAGCACATACTGGAAAAAAATTGCAGAAAGAAGAGAGGAGTACACAGAGCTTACATTACAGAATCGTATGGAAGAGTTTATGTTTCTGGGGCTAAGGCTGTGCAAAGGAGTGTCACAGAAAGAATTTTACAATCGTTTTGGCAAAACTCTTTTGGAAATATATGGAAGTACTATAGAGAATTTTTTGCAGAATAATCTATTGATAGAAGATGCAAATAGTGATAGAATTTATTTATCTGACAGAGGAATTGATATAAGTAACTATATTTTGTCAGATTTTATCTTGTAGAAACAGTTGGGGTAAAATACTTTTTGTCCCAGCATCATGATATTAAGACGCTTAAGGAGGAAAGGAAATGTCTAAAGTTAGTATTTTAATGGGGAGTGATTCTGATTTGCCTATAATGAGCAAAGCAGCTAGTATGCTTGAGGATTTTGGCATTGAATATGAAATGAGGGTTATATCTGCACATAGGGAGCCTGATGTTTTTATTGATTATGCAAAATCAGCAGAAGAAAGAGGAATTGAGGTAATAATTGCAGGTGCAGGCGGGGCTGCACATCTTCCAGGAATGTGTGCAGCAATATTTAATCTGCCTGTTATTGGTGTGCCAATACACACAAAATCTCTTGGCGGTGTTGATTCGTTATATTCAATAGTACAGATGCCTTCAGGCATACCTGTTGCAACTGTAGCAATAGATGGTGCCGCAAATGCTGCTATACTTGCAGCTAAGATGCTTTCCATATCAGACAAAGTACTTAGGGAGAAGCTTGCGGATTATAAAGAAAATCTAAAAAAGCAGGTTGAAACAAAAGATGCAAAACTCGGCAAGGTGGGATATGAAGCATATTTAAAACAAAAAGTGTGAGTAGGTTCGCTTACACGAATCTACTCGTTCTAAAAGAATGGTTACTGTTCATTTTGTGAATAGTAACCAAATGCATTTTGTAATATGTTGGTGATTTAGGCGTTAAGGTGTACACATTTTGCTGTTTATAGCAGCACAGTCGTTATTGTTGCCAACATAGCATAATAGAATACAGATGTTTGTAATGTAATAAACATCTAATAATATGTACAAAGGAAGTGTTTAAAATGAGAAAGAAATTAATCGCATTACTGCTTGCATGTAGTTTTATATCAGGTAGTACTTTAGGTATAAGCGTTCCTTATTTGTCAGCAGAAGTTTCTGCAAAAGATGAATATAAAGTACAGAACGGCATGCTTATGTCTTATAAGGGTGGTAAAGAAGTTCATATAAGAAAAAATGTTTCTGCTATTTCACCATATGCTTTGGATGATGATAATGTTACAGCATTTACTGTAGACAGTGAAAACAAATATTTTAAGGCAGTGGATGGAGTACTTTATACTAAGAATGGTAAAAGGCTTGTACGTTATCCGTCAGGCAGAAAGGGAAGCTTTTCTGTGCCTGATACAGTTGGGTTTATTGCACAGTATGCATTTAGGGGATGCAGTAATCTTACAAATGTGAGCATTCCAGAGTCTGTAAATGGGATTGGAGCCAATGCATTTTATGACTGTAAGAAACTTAAAAGTGTAAATCTTCCAGTGAATATGAAAAAAATTGCTGATAATACATTTTATAATTGTCGTTCATTGGAAAATATAGTTCTTCCAAAAGGGCTTGAACTAATTGGAGGCTCTGCTTTTTATGGATGCAAAGGAATTGAAAATATAAATCTTCCTGACTCTTTAAAACATATAAAACGTGCAGCATTTGCAAAATGTACTTCATTAAAGAGTATTTCTATACCAAATGGAGTAGACAAGATAGAATCACAGACGTTTATGAATTGTAAAATGCTTGAAAGAGTTAGTCTTAGTGATGATATAGAAAGAATTGATTATCAGGCATTTGTCAATTGTATTTCGCTTGAGGAAATAGTTATTCCGGAAAGCGTAAATTATATTGGAAGCAGTGGATTTGAAGGTTGTAAAAGTCTAAGGAACGTAAAATTTTCATCTGGGATTTATTCAATTCAATTTGCTGCTTTTAAAGGATGTGAAAGTTTAGAAAGTATTAAAATACCAAATACAGTAAATTATTTAGATGGATATGCTTTTGCAAACTGTAAAAATCTAAATAAAGTAATACTTTCAAATAAAATAGAGAATATTTCACCTGGTGCTTTTCTAAATTGTACAAGTTTAGAAAATATAAAGTTGCCTGACAGTGTAGAATATATCAATACAAATGCTTTTAAAAATTGTACTTCTCTTGAAAAGATAAATATTCCTGCAAAGATAAAAAATATTGTTTCGACGTCATTTGAAAATGCTGTTTCTGAGTTTGAAGTTGATATTGATAATGAATTGTATTCATCAAAAGATGGTGTTTTATATAATAAAAAGCAGACAAAGCTTGTTAAGTATCCATGTTATAAATCAGGTAACTATACTACACCAGAAGGGATTAAAAGTATATCTGGATATGCTTTTGCAAATTGTAAAAATCTTAAAGAGGTAAATATTTCTGATGGAATTAAAAAATTTTCGGTGAAATGTTTAAGTGATTCTTCTGTAGAAAATCTTTCACTTCCAGAAAGTCTTTCTGAAATTGAAGCAGGAGATGGACATGTAAATACTGCTGATTTAAAGACTGTAAAGATACATGAAGCTAATGAGAATTTTTGTTTGGCAGATGGATTATTGTACAACAAAGATAAGACTATTTTGTATATATATCCAAATGCAAAGGCTGGCATGGTTACTTTCGCAAAAGAGGTAGAGGATATAACGGCTGTTGAACTTAATAATAGTGCATCCTCATTTGAAGTTGAAGAAGGTTCAAAGTATTATTCTTATGACGATGGAATGATTACAAATCTTTCTAAGAATCGTATATATGCTGTTCCTGCTGCAAAAGAATTTTATAATATGGGCAGTAATATGAAAAATATAGATGTGCTCATTTTAGCAAAATCTTATATGAAAGATTTTAAGGGGTATGAAACTGCTTCAGATAATAAAAAATATATGGCATCCGATGGTGTTTTGTACAATAATCTTAAAACAAAGCTTGTGGATTATCCTTGTGCCAAAGCTGGCAGCTATACAGTTCCTTTATCTGTAACAGGAATTGACTCTAATGCATTTTCACATGCTTATAAGATTAAAGATATAACAGTGACAAAAAATGTGGCAAAATGTGATATTGAATTGTATGACTGTGATGCGCTTAAGAAAATTACAGTAAAAGAGGGGTATTTAAGAAATTTTGTATTAAGGCTATATGGAAGTACAAAGCTAAAAAAAGTAGATTTACCGTCATCACTGATATCAGGAAAAATATATGGGAAGAAATCAGGATATGCAGATATGACAATAAGCGGCTGGACAAATACTGCATCAGAAAGGCTTGCCGGTAATATAGGAGTAAAATTTATAAGCAAAGGACTTGTGCCACGTCAGGTAAGAGGAGTTAAGGCTAAAGCTTATGTACACGGCATGCGTGTGAAGATTACATGGAAAAGGGATAAGCAGGTAAGCGGTTATGAGATATATACAGAGAAGGAGAAGCTTAAAGATATAAAAGATAATAGAATTACTGAGGCAGATATCTATGTAGGAACAAGTTCTTTCAATATACTTTATATAAGAGCCTATAAGATACAAAATGATAAGAAAATGTATGGAAAAGCTAAGAAAATAGTATATAAGACTTATTAAGATAAATGTGCTTAACAGTATTAAAATATACATAAAATCTTTATTTCACATGTTTTTGAAAAATTAGTATTTCATTGAAAAAAGTTTATTCTAAGATTTTAGGGTAAACCAAAAGAAACAAAGAATATGAATATTGACAAAATGAAATAAAAGGTCTATTCTAAAGATAATGTGTTTTGTATGTAATCAGTGTAATTGCATTGTAATATACAGACTTTTGAACGTACAAAATAAAGGAAAGGAGTAAGTCTTGATGAAGATATTATGGGCGGAAATGTATTCCGGCAGAATATATAAAGATCCATGAAACAAATGAGAAATGCCAAATTACCTATGTGATAAAAAATGATGAATAATTAGAGGCATAGTAGGTAATTGGGTAAATATAATGAGAAAAATAAAAGTTACTTTTCACACCCACGCCAATTTTGGCAAAAGTGTGCATTCAGTGCTGAAAGCACTGTTTGTTACTGGCAACGAAGTGAACAGTAACAAATAAAACGGAGGAATGAATCATGAAGAAAAAATTTTCTATTAGAAATTTGAAAGTCAAAAATAAGTTAGTGCTGTTCAGTGCTTTGGCATTAATTATTATTGTAATTATTGCTATATCAGGTATTGCAGTATTATCAATGACAAATGAAGCACGCAGCAGGCGTTATATTGTATATGGTGACAGGGAACTTGCTTTAAGTAATACTTTTATATATTTTAATCAGGTAAAGATTGATACCCGTAATATGATTTATTTATATAATGATGATCCGGTTAAACAACAGTCATCAGCAGATAATATTGAAAAAGAATTTGATCGTATAGAAGAAGAAATTAAGATTTTGGAGGTATATTTAGACAAGTATAGTCAGTCAATACAGGATGGTTTTGCTGATGTACAGGATTGTATTGATGACTATTATAAATCTGTTAATATAATTAAGCAGTGTATTGCAGATAATGATTTAGCGGGTGCAGAAGATGAGCTGGTAAATGGAGGAATGGTTACCGCAGAGAGGGCAGAAGAGGTATTGGAAAGCCTTATGTCAAATTTGATTGCTGAGGCAGCAACCGAGTCTGATAATATTGACAAAGAAGTAAAAGGACTTTCTATGATATTATTAGCTATATGCGCAGTTAGCTTTGTTTTGTTGGGTACATATTGTGTTTCACTTATCAAGCAGATTGCCGGGCCAATTGCAAAACTGTCAGAGGCTTCAAGAAAGTTGGCAATGGGTGATATTGATGTAGATTGTGAGAAAGTGAATGATGATGATTTAGGTATTTTAATGGATGAGTTCCAGCAGATGGCAGATGCGATCAGGGTACAGACAGAATCTACAGATATTGTTTCCAGAGGTGATTTGACAGTTGATGTAACACCAAGAAGTGATAAAGACGTGCTTGGTATAGCACTTCAAAGACTTGTTAATGATGATAATAGGACTCTTGGAAACATCAAAGAAGCCACAATGCAGGTTACTATGGGTGCAGAGCAGGTAGCAAATGCAAGCCAGTCATTAGCTCAGGGTTCTACAGAGCAGGCTAGTTCACTGCAGGAAATCAATGCATCTATGGCCGAGATTTCCGGTCGTACAAAAGAAAATGCAAGTCAGGCAAATGAAGCTGATAATCTTGTTCGTGATGTAAAAGACAAAGCAGCAGAGGGCAACGGGCAGATGAAATCTATGATTGGTGCGATGAATGACATTAATGAGTCATCAGAGACTATTTCAAAGATTATTAAGACTATTGATGATATTTCGTTCCAGACAAATATTTTAGCGCTCAATGCTGCAGTTGAAGCTGCTCGTGCAGGTGTTCATGGTAAAGGATTTGCAGTTGTTGCAGAAGAGGTAAGAAATCTTGCAGCAAAAAGTGCATCTGCAGCAAATGAAACAGCTGAAATGATTGAAGATTCTATACGTAAAGTAGAACATGGTACAAAGATTGCAGAAGAAACTGCAAAATCTTTAGATGAAATTGTAAATGCAATTGATAGAATTGTTGAGTTAATTGGAAGCATTGCAGTAGCATCTAATGATCAGGCATCTACAGTTGCTCAGATTGATCAGGCAATAAACCAGGTATCTACAGTAGTACAGGCAAATTCTGCTACAAGTGAGCAGTGTGCAGCAGCAAGTGAAGAGTTATCTAATCAGGCAGCTCATTTAAGAGAGCTTTTAGGACATTATAAATTAGTATCAGGAAGTAGCAACAGTAATCAGACATTCATTGGAAGTGATAGTTTTGGAAGCAGTGGAAGCTTTGGAAGTGGTGGAAGCTTTGGAAGCAGTGATAGTTTTGGAAGCAGCAGCTATGTGGGTAATAACAACATAAATTATGACAATGAACAGATTATTGCATTAGAAGGCGATGTTGGAAAATACTAATATAACCAGATTTAAGTAACCATACCTTTTAAAAAGAGTACTCCTTTATGTTAGGGGGTACTCTTCTTTAATATATATTATTTAAAAATAATTTTTTAGATGAGCTCTGATAAAGATAAAAATTTTCCCTATACAAAACTAATTGTATCAGAAAATTCTACCAGTTGCCTAAAGTCTTCTTCGGCAAGCTGGAAACATTCCAGTGCTTTTGGTGAAAATACACCACTTTCCCCATCTAAAATTGCTTTGACAGCAGTTTCATGAGTATATGGATTGCGGTATGCATGACGTGTAACAAGTCTGTCATAGGCATCTACAAGTGCAACAATTTGTGCAGGAAATGGAATTTTATCTCCTGAGATATGTTCAGGATAACCATTTCCATCCCAACGTTCATGATGGTAACGGCATATGTCATGACAGCAGTTATAAAATTCTTTATCATTCATGCCACTGAAATATTCAAGTATTTCACAGCCAATAGTAGTATGTGAATGCATTACCTCTATTTCAGAAGGTGTAAGTTCGCCATGTTTTAATAAAATCGAATCAGGAAGCCCGATTTTTCCAATATCATGAAGTGCAGTAGCGCGTACAATCATATTTTGTTTTTCTTTTGTCAATTCTAATTCAGGATAAAGCTTAGCAGCATATTTTAGCATAATATGTGTAAATTTCTTTATACGGGTTACATGTTCTTTGGATTCAAAATCTTTGTACTCAACAATTTTACCAAGAGCATCGATAATTAATTCATTTGTTTCGTTTAAATTGTTTGCATATTCCTCAAGTTTCTTTGTCTGTTCAGCAACTAATTTTTCAGTATTGTTAATATGCTCATACAAGTCAATAACGTTTTTTACTCTTCGCATGATTACATTTGTAACAAAAGGCTTATAAATAATATCAGATACCTTATAATTATATCCAATTTCTTCTGTTTCCTTAGAATTATCACCAGTAATCAAAATAACAGGAAATGAATTAGTAAGTCCATTATCAGACATGTACTGCATAACATCAAATCCTGTTTTGACAGGCATAATTAAATCAAGTAAAAGGCAGGCTATGTTATCAGTATGTGCTTCAATATATTCAATAGCAACCTGACCATTTTCAGCTTCCGCAACTTCATATTGTTCTTTAAATATCTCAACAAGAATTTCGCGGTTAATATCAACATCTTCCGCAATAAGAATTGTATTTTTTGTACTCATATTTGACCTCATTTCTACAATGGTAAATTTTATGTTATTGTTTGCTTTGTTCCAATAACAATTTTGTTAAACAAAAAAATAACAAAATTAGTCCATATTTGTGTTTATATATAATATATTCAAAATATAGTAAGATAGAGACAATTTTTTTCTTTTTAAAAAAGTTTCACTCCATCATCTTGTCCATAAACTGCAAAGCCTGAAAAACCCTGCTGCTCAAGTTTATTTAAAAATTTACCAAACTTCTTAGGTTTTGCAATTACTGAAACCATATAATCAATACGAAGATTTTCAGCATATAAAAGAGCATCTGCATAATTATCTTCATTATAAAATACAGCAATAAGTTTTTTCATATCAGGAACAGTATAATTTTTTTCCATAAGAATTGAAAAAATTCTTTCAAAACCTATTGAAAAACCTACGGCAGGTATGTCTTCATTTAAGAATTTGCCAATAAGGTTATCATAACGTCCGCCGCCTGCAACTGAACCACTGTATCCTTCAGCTTCTACTTCAAAAATTGTGCCTGTATAATAACCTTGGCCGCGTACAAGTGAAGGAGTGAATTCAATAGGTATGGCACCATTTGAAACAACTTTTATGGTATCAATAATATATTTTAAATCCTGTATATATGAAGAAGCACAGATAGAAGACATAGAGTCAAGTGTAAGAGAACCGTTTTCAAAAAGGGAGCTGAATTTACTTATGGCATTAGTTTCAAATCCCATATTTATAAGTTCTTCATTTACGCCTTTTATGCCTATCTTATCAAGTTTGTCAAAAATTATGGCAAGTTTTTCGTTGTCTGCTTCATCAAAACCGGAATATGAAAATATGCTTTTTAATATACGTCGGTCATTTATTTTGACTGTATAATTTTTTATACCAACTCGGTTAAGGGCTTTGACCGTAGTAAGAATGAGTTCAATTTCAGCATTATGTGAAGCATCGCCTATAATATCTATATCACATTGCATAAACTCACGAAGACGGCCTTTTTGAGGGCGTTCCGCGCGGTAAGCCCTGTCCATCTGTATTACCTTAAACGGAGACATCAGTTCATTTCTGTTATTGGCATAATAACGTGAAAGAGGAAGTGTAAGGTCATAGCGAAGTCCCATATCAGAAAGCTCACTTTCAATAATATCGCTTTTTTCAAGAACAGAAGTAAGCTTTTGCCCTCTTTTTAATATTTTAAATATAAGATTTAGATTTTCGCCGCCTTCACTTTTATCAAGATTAACAGCATCTTCAATAATAGGAGTAGTAATGCGCTCAAAACCTGCATCACGGTAAGTTTCAGAAATTACGCTTTGCAGATAATCTCGTATTTGTACTTCTCTTGGAAGATAATCCCTTGTTCCCTTGACAGGTGTAGATTTCATTTTTAATTAATACCTCACTTTTTTTGAAATTTGTGTATTATTTTACCATGTTTGCTGTAGATTTGCAACAGCCTTAAAACTGTATCAAAATCCAGGTTTCACAGCATTATTTTGCAAAATGTGTGTATCTTATTATTGAAAGTGCTGTTACCTGCCACGAAGTGACTAGAAGCAAAGTTGCGGCAATTTCTTATTTATGCTATAATAACAGCACTTGTGGTCATGCTGCGATAAAAAAAGCAGCTAATCCATAAATATATAAAACATTAGAGCGTGTTTGAAAATTGCCTTTGCGGGAAGTGCAGACCGTAAGAATGAATTTTCAAACATATTATAGGAGGGCTTAATTATGTGGGCATATGAAAGTGTATTTTATCAGATTTATCCGTTAGGATTTTGTGGGGCACCATTTGAAAATGATGGAAAGAGGGAAAGTAGAATATTAAAAGTTATTGACTGGATTCCACATATCAAAAAGCTTGGGGCTAATGCGATATATTTTTCACCAATATTTGAATCTGATACACATGGTTATAATACAAGGGATTATACAAAAATTGACTGTCGTTTGGGAAGCAATGAGGATTTTAAAGAAGTTTGTGATAATCTTCATAATGCTGACATTAAGGTTGTATTAGATGGAGTTTTTAATCATGTTGGCAGAGGTTTTTTTGCTTTTCAGGATGTGCTTAAAAATCGTGAGAATTCAAGGTATCGTGATTGGTTTTATATTGATTTTGGTGGGAATTCTAACTATAACGATGGCTTATGGTATGAGGGCTGGGAAGGGAATTATGATTTAGTTAAACTCAATCTTCGTAATGAAGAAGTAGTTTGTCATATATTTTCAGCAGTAAAAGGCTGGGTGGAAGAATTTGATATTGATGGATTGCGCCTGGATGTTGCATACTGTCTTGACCATGATTTTTTAAAAAGACTGCGTCAGTATACAGATTCATTAAAGGAGGAGTTTTTTATTGTTGGGGAGACGCTGCATGGCGATTATAAGCAGTGGATGAATGATGAAATGTGCCATTCTGTGACTAATTATGAGTGTTATAAAGGACTACATTCAAGTTTTAATTCCATGAATATGTTTGAAATATGTCATTCTCTGGCGAGACAGTTTGGAGCAGAGGACTGGACACTTTATAAGGAAAGACATCTGCTTTCTTTTGCGGATAACCATGATGTTAGCCGTATTGCAAGTATTTTAGGGAATGAAAAGCATCTTCCTCTTATTTATGCTCTTGTGTTTGGGATGCCAGGAATACCTTGTGTGTACTATGGAAGTGAGTGGGGGACAAAAGCACAAAAGAGTGAGGGAGATCCTGCACTTCGTGTGAGTTTTGAAAAGCCTGAATTTGGTGAACTTGCTTTGTGGATTTCAAAACTTGCAAATGCAAAGAAAAAAAGCAAAGCACTAAACTATGGAGGCTACCGTAATATTGTTCTGACAAATCATCAGTGTATTTTTGAGCGTGCCTGTGAGGATGAGCGTGTACTTGTTGCAATAAATGCATCAGATCAGCCATATATTGCACATTTTGATGCAGGATGTGGGATGGCAGAGGATTTAATTAGCGGCAAACCTCATGATTTTGGAGGTGGAAGTGAGCTGTCTCCATATTCAGCAGCATTTTGGAAAATGGAACGTTAGGTAAAGTTATTTATTAACAGTTCCTTAAAAGTGAAACGTACAAATGGAGGTAAGAGATGGCAGAAAATATATACAACCTTTCTATTGAGCAGAGAAAAAAGCTACAGGAAGAAATTATTTATTTTTTTAAGGATGAAAGAGATGAAGAACTTGGAATTATAGGAGCAGATACAATTTTAGACTTTTTTCTGGATGTGCTTGGGGAAACAATTTATAATAAAGCATTAGATGATGCAAAACGCATGCTTATGCGAGCAGTTGAGAATATGGAAAGTGATTATTATGCTCTTTATAAAAATGTAAGGGGAATTTAAAATTATCAGATAAGTCTGATGCATGTTTTGGGAAGGGTTTAGTTACTTTAAAAATACCATATTGATTTTATATAGCGAGGTATTGCTTATGAGAAAAACTTTCATAAAAAAATATTTAAAGAAAATTTATAACATGATAGTATTAATAATTTTAAGTATAAATATAGCAATTCCTATATCAGGGTGCAGTATGGTAACAAATGAAGATAATAGGAATAAAAGTAATGGATCTTCTGAAAATATTACTCCAGATAATAGTAATGATGATACTTTAAATAAGGATACTGCGAATGAAGATGATTCTAATAATATTTCTAAAAGTACAGAGCCTGTAAGCGCAGGAATAAATGTATCTTGTATTGAGGGGCTTAGTGATGAATTTATTCATGGTGTTGACATATCTACTATAAAAGTAGAATATGAAAGTGGTGTAAAGTATTATGATTTTGAGGGAAATGAGCTTACATATGAGAAACAGGAGGATAAAAAGGGATTTTTTGATTTTCTAAAAGAATGTGGGATAAATTGGGTGCGTATACGGGTTTGGAATAATCCCTATGATGAAGAGGGAAATGGATATGGAGGCGGCAATAATGATGTTGATACTGCAATAGAAATAGGAAAATTTGCGTCTGATTCAGGACTGCGTTGTCTAATTGATTTTCATTATTCAGATTTTTGGGCAGATCCTAATAAATATCAGGCACCAAAGGAATGGGCTGATATGGATATGAAAGAAAAAGCAGAAGCTCTTGAAGTATTTACAGCAGAAAGTCTTACAAAGCTTGTAGATTCGGGGGTAGATGTAGGGATGGTCCAGATTGGAAATGAAACAGTAAATGGTCTTGCTGGTGAAACTGACTGGGATAATATTTGTATGCTTATGAAAGTAGGCAGCAGAGCTATTCATTATGTTGCAGATAATGAGCAGCAGGAAATTATGGTCGCACTTCATTTTACTGATATTTCAGAAGAAAAATATGACACTATAGCTGCTACATTACAGGAAAATCAGGTGTATTATGATGTATTTGCCACTTCATATTATCCGTTTTGGCATGGCACAACAAAAAATCTTAACAGTGTTATGAAGATGATTGCTGAAAAATATGATAAGAAGGTAATGGTCGCAGAAACATCTTATGTGTATACACTTAAAGATGGCGATGGACATGGACAGAGTGTTGACAAAGGGGATAATACAGAAAGCTATGAGGTTTCTGTTCAGGGACAGGCAGATGCTGTTGCAGATGTGATAAAGGCAATGGCAGATATAGGTGAAGCAGGAATTGGAGTATTTTATTGGGAGCCTGCATGGATACCTGTAGGAATTTATAATAAAAATAGTGATAATGCTGATGAGGTATTAAACAAAAATAAAAGAATATGGGAGGAAAAAGGCTCCGGTTGGGCTTCAAGTTATGCAGGCAGTTATGATGCCTTAGATGCAGGGAAGTATTATGGTGGTTCTTCATGGGATAATCAGGCGCTATTTGATTTTAAAGGTCATCCTCTTGAGTCAATCAATGTATTTAAATATGTGTATACAGGTGCGAAGTGTGAAAAGTAACAAATAGTATAACAAAAAGTTGTCAAATCTGAAAAAAAGGCTTGACAACTTTTTTTGTCATGTATATAATTTTGTTATAAATAATGACAAATATATTTGTCAAAAAGTAAATAAAAGTTGTCAAAACGACATATTAACTTGTCATATAGTGAAAGGAGGGAAGAGGGTGCCTTTAGTGAATCATCTTAAGGAATACAGGGCAAGAATTGGTGTTAACCAGCAGAATATGGGAAAGCTCGCAGGTGTTTCAAGACAGACTATCAGTTTGATAGAGAGAGGGGATTATTCTCCATCTGTTACGCTTGCGCTTAAACTGGCAGAAATATTTGATGTAAAAGTTGAAGATTTATTTGAATATGTGGAGGAAAAGGATGAATAACGAAAATTTAACAGAAGATATTAATAATGATATTTTAAGAGAGATTAAAAAAGAGGATAAGAAACATGTTAAAAAGTATACAATATTTATGATTATATGTACAGTTTTTGGAGGATTTTTAGGGTTT
>CAMWXG010000059.1 GCA_947178155.1 uncultured Lachnoclostridium sp. | reverse complement strand
ATATCCCATTTCCTTAAGTATCTTTACATTATTCATTTCAAACTGTGGTATAAAACCACTTACCCTTGTCACTAATAATGCTTTTTTCATATATGTTATACCTCAACAGAAAATTTACTTTTCCATAATATTTTTTACAATATCTTCTATATCTTCCTGTAAACCTTCTTTCTCTGCTGTTGTCTGGCCTTCGTCTATTCCTTCTGTAGCTTCTTTCTTTAAAACTATCTTAATTGTCATAAGTATAAGTTTTATATCAGTCCATAAAGAATAATTTGATATATAAAATAAATCAAGTTTTAGTTTATCATATGGTGTCGTATTGTACTTGCCATATACCTGTGCATATCCTGTAAGACCAGCCTTTACTCTTGTGCGAAACTGAAATTCCGGAATATATTTGCAATACTCTTCTATTATCTCAGGTCGCTCAGGACGAGGCCCGACAAATGACATATCACCCTCTATTATATTAAAAAGCTGCGGAAGTTCATCTATACGTACTGCACGTATAAACTTTCCTATTGGTGTTATTCTATCATCATTCTCTTTTGCAAGGACAGCCACACCATCACTTTCTGCATCCACTACCATACTCCGGAATTTATAAATACAAAACTCTTTTTCGTGTCTTGTACAGCGAACCTGCCGATAAAATACCGGTCCTCCATCATACAGTTTAATTGCAAGAGCTGTAATAAACATAATAGGAAATGTTATTATTACAGCAGGAATTGCAATAACTAAATCAAGAATACGTTTTGCTATAACCTGATCAGCACTTAATGTATATCCTCTTAAAAGCATAAATGGGGTATCAAATACGTGTATTCTGTCTGCCCCCATAAGTATGATATCTGAAATTTTAGGTACTACATACGCCCTTATTTTGTGCGAATAACAATATTTTAGTATATCATTTCTCTTTACCGCAGATATATCACCTATTATTACTGCTTGAAAGTCTTTTATCTTTTCTGCAATATTATCTATTCCCTCATCAATATTTACAGCATCATATATTACATACTTATCACTTCTTGCACTTACTTTATATACCAGATCTGCCGCAGGATGTTCTCCGTAAATTAAAAGTATTCTCCATGGCTGAAATATTCTGTTATAAAAGTAGATTACTATTATATTAAATATAGTTGTAATAACCATTTCTGCTGCCAGTGATAACAGCAGTACAAACGGATTTACAAACCTGAAAGCAAGCAGCGATATTACAATATACATAACTATATTTGTCAAAAATAGACTTAGATACTGCGAAAGTATTACCTCTACATTGCGAAGCTGTCCAATTTTCAGCCCACCATACATATAAGAAAAAAACATTAATATAACAGCATAAAGTGCGATAACAAGATAATGCCCTTTTCTGTAAAACTGAACAATATACATTGTCATAGAATAATGATTATACCATGCATATGCAAATATGCATGACATAAACAGTATATTTACCAGCGATACAAAAAAAAGCACTATCCTTTTGTAAGGAGCATAGTTCTTCATTGCAAAACCTCTCTTATCAATAAATGTTTAGAACAATAAGCACTTTAAAAATCTTATTATCAATCCTTCGCTGTCTATAAAGCCTGCCTGCCTTTACAAGCCTGTATCTTATCTTAATGCTTGTCCTTCCTTTGATAAAATATTTTATTAATGTCCTTTTTTTATCTGATTCTTTAAATTCATCTTTAAATATACGCCAAAACTCCATTGCCTGTCTGCTTGAGCCATGTGAATCCTTTTTCACTTTATCTATTCTGTATTTTACCTCAGCAAGCCTTTTTGTATTCTTCCCAACCGCATTATCTCCATGCTGTCTGTAGTATATATATGACTCTTCATCATAATATACTTTTCCAAAACAGGATGCTATTAGATAAAGCCATCTGTCATGCATGGTTGTAAACTTAGGAAGTTCTTTTATAAGCATTTCACGAAGCTTTTCGTTAAATACTGCCGTACATCCCGTAACTATATTTTCGATAAGCGCATTGCCAAAACCCGGACGCATCTTTGGAATATCTATATCAGATGAAATTTCTTTAAGTTTTTCATCTGTAAGTGTAGGACGACAACAATATAACAATGGAATATTGCAGTATTTAGATGCATCAAGCACTGAAACTGCACGCATTAACTTATCAGGCAGCCAATAATCATCCTGATCTGACAATGCATAATAGTCTGCATTTTTATCAGCCTTTTCTATAAGTTCAAAAAAGCTTTTTATTACGCCAATATTTTCACCCTGATACCATTCAACCTTATCAGGATATTTCTTTTTATATTTTTTCAATATATTAATTGTTCCATCTGAAGAACTATCATCCCGTATAAGGAGTTTAAACTCTGCTACTCCATTTTCTTCACAATTCTGGGCAAATATCGAATCAAGCTGTTCACACAGATATTTTTCACCATTATATGTTGACATTAATATATGAAGTTTCTTCATAACCCTGCTCCCGTTTCTGCATAAGTTTATCAAGTCCCTGATGTTTTATATTTGCTATGGATTTTAATATATGTTCATTGGCAAGCTTTTCTGCTAACTGCTCGTCCTTGTCTCTGACTGACTGTAGTATTGCCTTGTGCTCTTCGCTTGCCATTCCTGCCCGCTCCTCTGATGAGAGGGTATTTTTCCTCACTCGCTCTACATAATGATGGTAATCAGACAGTATATGTTCCAGTATACGGCTGCCACAGGCTTTATACATAGCTAGATGAAAACGATTGTCCAGCTCAAATATTTGATCCCAGTGCCTTTTTTGTATGTGAAACTCGCTTAAATATATTATCTCATCAAGCTCTTCTATCTGTTCATTTGTAATATTCTCACATGCCCATTTTGCACAAAGCCCTTCAAGATATGAACGAATAACATATATGTCATATATATCCTTTGCTGTAATCCCATTTACATAGGCACCTTTATTTGGAATAATTGAGACAAGCCCTTCAAGTTCAAGCTGTCTTAATGCTTCCCTTACAGGAGTGCGTGACACCCCAAGCTCTTTGCTTATTGTTGCCTCTTTCAACTCATCTTTTTCAGAATAATTACCTGCAAGTATATCCTCTCTTATCTTATAAAAAACCTTTCCTCTAAGCGAATATTTGTCCGTTGTTTCGTTACTAACATTATAATTATTCATTTCAGCCTCCACCAACATGTAGTGAATGTACTACAGTTATCCTTGACTAATATAGCATATTTCTACAAAATAAGCAATAAAAATCACATGTCATTGTAATAACATATCCACTTGCAGATATTCTATATAAATGCTATAATCTGCTTATCTGAAATATGGGAGGTTACTATGGCTAACAATGTTAGGAACAAAAGAAATACTACTACATCTGATAAAAAAGAATACTCTTTTATTCATTTATTACCCATAATAGCTGTATTATCAGTAATACCACTTATAACCAGCCGATACAAATATAAAACTAATCTAAGAGTTTTTGACTGGTTTGCCGGTCCTGATACAACATATGATTTTTTCCTGTATTATAAATCAATAGGCATAATAATAGCTTCTGTTTGTATGGTTTTATGGCTTGTATATATGCTTCTCAGTGAAGAAAGAAAGTTCATCTGGGATAAAAAATTTATTCCTCTTGCTATATATGCAGTTATTACATTTTTGTCTGCGTGCTTTTCAAAAAATTCATATTTTTCATTTCATGGCATATATGAACAATTTGAATCAGTATGGGTACTTATTGGATATTTTATAATTGCATATTACTGTTTCTTTGTACTACAAAGCGAAGCTGTAATAAAACAAGTCATGAGATGGTTTGTTATAGGAATTACAGCAATGTCAGCACTTGGATTAAGCCAGGCATTCTATCATGACTTTTTTCGCACCAAACTTGGCACCCAGCTTATCACATCATTTGAACAAAAAGAAGGGCTTGACTTTGTTTTTGAACTTGGCAGAGTTTATTTGTCAGTGTATAACCCAAATTATGTCGGATTTTATGTCACACTTATTGTACCCATACTTGTAGCACTTATATTCACAACTAAAAAATTATGGCAGCGTATTGGATATGCATTCCTTATAGTTTCATTGATTATAATACTTTTTGCATCACAATCACGTGCAGGTATCATTACTATTATTATATCTTTGCTTATAATGCTTATATGTATGCGTAAAGTATTTATTAAAAATTGGAAAATCACTATTGCTGCTATTGGCATTTTTATTGCTGCCTTTATTGGCATCAATGCAATGAACCATAATATTCTACTCGACCGTATGAAATCAATGTTTTCGGCTGCTGAAGAAACATATTCATTGAAAAGTATACTTACTAATAATGATAATGTGACTATAAATTATAATGATAATTCTTTAATTATAAAAGTAAGTCAGGATACAGAAGGCAATGATGTATTTGAGCTGACTGATGGTGAAAATAATGCAATTAACTATGCTCTTATGGAAGATAACATAAATTACTCCATAAATGATGAACGTTTCCCATTTACATTTACATCTGTAAGAGTTGAAGGTTTTAGTGGATTTGAAGTAATGATTGAAGGAAAGCATTGGTATTTTTCCAATCTCATGAAAGAAGGAGACACAACATACTACGCTCTTACTGGTGTAATGTCATTAATAAAGCTCACTGAGCAGGATGACACAATAGATTTCCTCGAAAAGCGTTACCATTTTGCTAATATGCGTGGATATATCTGGGCACGTACAATTCCTCTTTTAAAGAAATATTTTTTGCTTGGTTCAGGACCTGACACATTTGTAATAGCATTTCCTAATGATGACCTTGTAGGACTTTATAATTCAGGTCATGATTATGAAGTAGTAACAAAACCGCATTGTATGTACCTGCAAATAGCGGTTCAAACAGGTATGTTTTCACTCATTGCAATTATGACATTTTTCATATGGTATCTTGTAAGCAGTATTAGACTCTATTGGACAAACAGTTATGAAGGATATCTTCCAAAAGTCGGAGTTTCAATATTTGTAAGTGTAATTGGATATTTAATACTTGCAGTAACTAATGACTCCTGTGTAACAATAGCTCCAATATTTTATGCACTAATAGGAATGGGACTTGGAATTAATTACAAACTAAAAAGCCAGTAATATTAGATTATTATAAAGAAGGAAAAATGCGTCCTATGAGGGCGCATCTCCTTTTTTGACGTTATCAGCGTACGGACCAATAACTTAGTTTGATGTCTGATATGTTCTCTCACTTGTTCTGCCGCTCCACGAGTGTACGGCCAAGCAGATAGGCATTACTCATGATTTCACATATCTGACACTTAGGTAATTAATACAAAATACTATTATCATAGAAGAGCGTATTACTACTACCCAATTGCTACACCCTACTATTGATAAGTATATCATAAATATTTTAACATATATTATCTAATTTTGCATCAAATTTATTAAAAAAATAAAATTTTTTTAATAAGCTTTTGCAAAATATATGTTACTATGAGCGGGCGTAGCAGTGAATAGTAACATATATATACATATATTTCAGCTTTATGACAGAAAGGATATAACACGTTTATGATTATAGACAAAAATAAAATTTGTTTTATCATATGCTATAACAATAACACATATTTACAGGAAGCTCTGCTGTATATTCATCAATTAGACATACCAAACGGCTATGATATTGATATAATAACTATAATTGATGCTGATTCCATTACATCAGGCTATCAGGCAGGTATGGAAGCAAGTGATGCAAAATACAAGATTTATATGCATCAGGATGTATTTATTCTAAACAAATATTTTCTTGCAGACACAATAAGTATATTCAAAAGTCAGCCGGAAATTGGCATGCTTGGGATGGTTGGAACTGTCAATATGCCCAAAAATGGTATAATGTGGAGTACAAAGGAAAGAATCGGAGCTCTTCGTAGCTGTACTCTTAATACCACTGACGACTATTTTGACATAAAGTCTTATAATGCTGATTATTCTTATGTATCTGCTGTTGATGGTCTTTTAATAATGACACAATATGATATACCATGGCGAAGTGATATATTTACCGGATGGGACTTTTATGATGCATCTCAATCCTTTGAATTTTTGCGTGCAGGATATAAAATTGCTGTACCATATCAGAAAACACCTTGGGTACTGCATGATTGCGGCTTTCTAAATATGAAAAGATATGATGAAGCCAGAAAAGTATTTTTAAAAACATATGAAAGAGAGCTTAACACATATGACTGAAAAACTATTTTCTCTAATTGAAAAAAAGGAGCTTGAGGAAGCCAGACAAACAGCATACAATTATATAGAAAAGATGCAGACTGATGAACAATTTGTAATACTTTTTATTCTTTTTAAAATACGTGATGCTGAGCTTGAAAGTGACGAACAGGATATTTTCTCTTCTCCCGCCGGAAGCACTCCCAATGAGCTTATTACACATTACACAAAGATAAAATTCTATTTAAGAAGATATGAGTATGGTCTGCCTGACTATGCACTTGACGAAGCACTAAATTACTTTATTGATAATAAAGTATCTGTAAATGCACTATACAAAATAGCTGAATTTGCATGTGTACAACCAAATATAGTATATGAGATGCTGGCGCTTGATTATGAACAGATTGGCATGACAGCTTACAAAGATGCCCTTCTAAGCCTATCATAAGTTTAAAACATGTTTGAAAATGAATTATGTTAGTTTTCTTCACAGTATATAATACAGAATTGGAGGAATTTATGAAAATATTATTTCCACATTGGAAAAGTTTTGGAGTTGAAGATATTACCGAAGCTTTTGAAACACTTGGACACAGCGTAACCCATTATGAAAACGAACCTAAAAATTACCGTATTGATCCAAAATACAAATCTGAGTTAAAAAAGTACATTCGTTCAGAGGCAATTGATATAATATTTACCTCAAATTATTTCCCTGTAATTTCAGATGCATGCAATGATGCAGGAATTATATATTTATCGTGGTGTTATGACAGTCCCCTTGTTTTAACATACTCAAATACCATCTTTAATCCCTGCAATCGCATATTTATATTTGATTCACATATGGTTAATGAATTAAAAAAAGCAGGAGCCGAAAATGTATTTTATATGCCAATGGCAGTTAATGCAAAAAGACTTTCTAAAATTACTGCCACTCCTGCACAAAAAGAAATTGTTTCTGCTGATGTTTCGTTTGTAGGCTCTCTTTATACTGAAAAGCACACACTTTATGACAGAATGACTAAATTAGATGAACATACGCGTGGTTATCTTGAAGGTGTTATGGCATCACAAAGACTTGTATATGGATATTCTTTTATAGAAGATGCACTGACGCCAGACATTGTGGCTAAAATGCAGGAAGCAATGCCACTTGAAACTAATGTTAATGGCTTTGAAACAGTAGAATACACATATGCTAATTATTTTATCTGCAGAAAAATTACACAAACAGAAAGAACTGAAATTTTTAGTGAATTAAGCAAACTGCTCCCAAACATTACTACCTCTACCGGAAAAAAAGCAGCTCCAATAAAGCTCTATACACCAGAACCTACACCATTTCTTCCGGATGTAAAAAATATGGGAACAGTCCACTATATGTATGAGATGCCGCTTGTATTTGCAAACAGCAAAATCAATCTTAATATAACACTTAGGAGTATACAAAATGGTATTCCTCTGCGCGCAATGGATATTATGGGAGCAGGAGGATTTCTTCTGACAAATTATCAGAATGATTTTAACCAGCATTTTGTAGATGGTGAGGATTTTGTAAGTTTTGACAGCAAAGCAGATTTATATAATAAAATCGAATATTACCTGACACATGAAGATGAGAGAAAAGCAATAGCAGATAATGGCTGCAAAAAGGTAAGAAATGAGCATACTTATGAGCTCCGATTAAAAGAAATGTTTGAAATCATATAGCGTACTATATTTTCCTGATAGCCCGCATATTTATATACAAGCATTGCCTCTTTTATTTCAATAAGCCCGCTGTCTGTAACCTTTTCAAGCGCTTTAAGCCTTGTTTCACTTAAATGTACATCTGATATGGATTTTATATAATATTCCTTTGTATAATTCCAAAAAGACAGCCGGCTGCCATACCTTGTCTTTAGCTTTTGTGCTATAACAAGTCCTTCCGGATCAAAATCACCTGCATAAAGAAACTGATAATGCCTTTTTGCAAGCAGGTCAAGCAGCAAAAAGGCTGAAAGGCGTATCTGACCATTAGTACATACTGCCGTCACTGAATTATCGTATTCTATTAGTTCAGAAAAAAATGATGGATTTTCCACTACATATACAAGCTCATTGCTCTCAATACATGAAAGATGTCGTATGCTAAAAAGGGTAAGCTGATATGGCTCTTTCATATCCATAAACCCTTTCATTCCACTATGTATACTGCCATCCTCTGCCCTGCCTGACATTCCATATACTAATACATAATTTGACAAATCATCATACATAATGCCCGCATAATAAAGCAGACTGCTTTTTCTTTCAGGACGGCTGTCTCCTATCTCTTCCGCATTCAGGTAATTCTTTATAAATAATAGCAGTAATTTCTGTGCAATAGTATTTTCATCAAAGTAATGTGGATTACCTGTTATATCTGCCGCAAAAACAGGAAGTCTTACTATCTTATGGCTGTATATCGGCAGATTTTCTACTGCTTTTAAAACATATTTAATAATTTCTTCTAATTGCTTCTTATCTTTTTTATACTGATTATATAATATTTTATATCCATCTGCTTTATCTGAATACAATTCTTTAAGCCATATTTTACCTTGCTCACCTGCAAATTCAAGCATATTGTCAAAAAATAATTCTCTTTTAATCCTTTTTTCCTCTTCTGCACTTTTATTTGTAATCAATGGCTTTTTATAATATGCTTCTAAAATTTCTTCCCATGTAAAATCAGAAAATTTACTGCCTTCAAGTGCTTTCTTAAAGCAGGCAAAAGAAACTGTAGTCCTTCCATCTTCTAATAAATAATTTCTGCCTAAAAAGCCTCCAAGCTGCCATTTTTCTTCCGCTGTTATATTGTTAAATACTATATTACCACCAAAATGACCAAGACTTTCATATTTTTTTCTCATCTTGTCAAATACTTTATCAAATACAGGTCTGTCATAAAAATAATCCAGACATTCATTTATCGTTATGTTAGAATTCAATTTCATCACCAATCCGTTTTACAAGCACTCTGCCTTTTCCATTCCACACATAAGTAATAACTGATACATATTTTGCATTTTCAGGACGTATAAGATGATAAATTGCAAGTTTTGGTATAGTCTCATAATCTCCCCATAAAATCTGGGAATTTATCATAAAGTCAAATCCAAACTCAACCATAAGCCTAAACATATCTTTTATATTCATCTCATCCACTCCCGCAAATGCCTCATCTAAAGATATAAGATGTGGTGCATCCTGCCTTGCCCCTGCATACTTTGCCGCAACCGCAGAAAACAGAGGAACATACATAGACATTGCTTTTTCGCCACCGCTGAAAGTAAAGAACACCCTATCTGTAAGTTCCCTCTTCTTTTCACCAGTCTTTTGACATTCTATTTGAAATTCAAACCATTTGCGGTAATCAAGAACTTCTTTTATAATCATATAAAATGACTGTGCTGAATATGCTTCATCTGAAAGTTTTCTAGCCTCTTGTATTTTAGAACGAAAATGCATTGAAAGACTTGCAGTTTCTTCTTCCCTCATAATCTCAGAATCTTTTTGCAAAAGTTCAACAAGAGTTTTTGTATCCATCTGTTCTTCATTGTCAGCACGCTTATTCTTCCATTTAAGACTTAGCCTTAATCCGCTTGAGGTCTGCATAGATTCCATCATTTCGTTCATACGTTCAACCCACTTTTTACTTGCCTGAATACGTGCCCGTATTTTCTTGCTAATTGTATTTGCAAGAATATCTTCAAAAATCTCCCTGTCCTTTTCACTGATTAACTTGCTCTGCGTATCCATATCTGCAATAAGTTTTTCTAAAAGCTCATTAAATGGAAGTGCTGTTCCTCTGTATTTTGCCTCAATATCTATCCTGTGAATATTAAGTCCAAGCCTTATCTCTTCCTCTGTTTCCTCAAAAATATTTTTTAATGTAAGATTATACCCAAGCAAAAATCCTCTATTTTGATGATATACCTCCTGAAAACTGCTGAGCAAATCACTCTGCCGCTTGTCTGACACTTCTTCTGAAAGAAGTTTTAATACCTTATCTGCTACTTTATAAATATCAGAAGTAAAACTTTTTTCATCCTTTTCCTGATTAAAATATTCCTTGACAGCCTCTACATACCAAAGCTTAATTTCGTCACTAAACGCTTTTTCATAACATTCCTTAATTTTCTGCTTTTGTATTATACGTCCCTCGCTGTCAGATATCTTTGTTTTAAGCTCCTCAATCTTTTGCTGTAAAGTCCCTTTCTCTTCTGCTGACTTTTCCCTCTCTTTTGGTATCTGCTTTAAACGTGTAATACAATAGTCAAGCCTTTCCTTAATCTCCTCATAATTAGTAAGTTTAAGCTGCTCCTGTATTGATTCTATCCTTGATTTTAATTCGCCAATTTTGCGCTTTGATTTATTTATATCATAAAGAATATTATCAATATCTGCTTCCACTTCTTCTAAATAGTCATTTTGCACCTTTAAACTTTCCAAGCCGTTTAAATATCTTTCATGCTCTATTTCAAGCCCTGTAAGACTGTTTTTATATTCTCCAATTGCTTTAATTGCAGTTTTGAATACATCAAGTCTTATTGTAAGATATGTCTTTTTGCAGATGCTTAAAACTTTTGTATGAATCTGCTCAAGCTGCTGTCTTAATTCCTCAAGTTTTTCACGCTGCTTTTCCACCTGCACCTGTAAAAGACCTAATTCATACTCTTTATCTGAATATACTCTGGCTGCTGTCTTTACATCATCACCTGCCGGAAATATATTCCACTCATCTTTAATTTGTTTTAGACATTCTGCTTTCCTTTCACACTCCTTTTCTGCCAAAGAAAGTTCTTCCTTAAGTAAATCACATTCTCCTCTAAGTCTTTCTATCTCCTGCATGCGGTAGCGCTCTCTTGCCTTTGCCCCAATATACTTCGCCCTATGTTGTCTTGTAATTGTACCCTCCAGTATGCCAAGCCTGTATTTTCCATCTTTTGCTATCCATGTACTTATATCTGACTCAAAATTATTATAAGCATCTGTATCTTTTATTTCATCACTATGCTGTATTGAATTTAAACATTTACTTCCCACAGCACTCAAAACACTGTATACATTCTGATACAAATTAATATCGCTATCTGCATTATCAATATCAAGTACATTTAAAAGATTATCTTTTACAGACTGCACATCTGTAAAAATATATTTGTCACATAAGCCTTCATCAATATCAAGTACACGTTCCCTGTATTCTTCTGATATAATAAGAGCATCTAAAATCCCCATTTGCAACAGGGCTTCTTCAAGATAAGATGCCTGCTCATCTGACAAAGACTTATCAAAATCCACTGCCTTATAAAATTGTACATATGGTATCTTATGCTCATCAAGAAACTTGCGATTATCAATTACAGCCTGTGAATGTACAGGCTCTGCATCTTTCTTTTCTTCCCACTCAATAAGCTCTGACTTTCTATCTTCATATTGCTGTACTATTTCATCATGATGCTGTATTGCCTTTCTTTGTTCCTCTCTTAATTCATCTTCTCTGTTCTGATAAAAGTTTCTTATACTCTCCTTTATCTCTGAAAAATCTTCTCCATGCTTAAAATCTTCAAGCACTCTTGACAAAATCTGCATTCCCTCAGATGTAATATTAAGCTCCTTATTCTCACGATTCCATTTATAAGCCTTTTCAAGCCACTCAGATTTTGCCTCACCAAAAAGAATATCAGCCTGTCCAAATTCCTTTTCAGCATGGTCACGTTCCTTTAAAAGCTCATCTGTCTTACTCAACTGCTCATCATATTCTTTTTTGCAATTTCTTTCATTTTCTAATATATCAATCCCCGCTTCTACCTTATTATAATAGTCATTAAGCAAATGCTTATGCGATTTAAAATCGCATGCTTTTTCCCTGTTATCACTAAATTCTCTCTTTAAAAATTCAAATTCATCAAATACAAAATCTTGAACCTGCTCTTCCATCTCTTCAAGAAATTCGTCTATTACTGTGCTGCTCTGTTCATTAGCTGACTTTTGTATATTTATTTTATTTTCTATATCAACACGCCTTTGGCGTTTATCCTGATGCTGTTTTTCCTTTTCATTAAGTGATTGTTCATTAACCTTTAACTCTGACAAAACTGTCTGTTCCTCTTCCTTAAGTTTTGTCGCATCATTTTCGTCAAGAGACTTCTTCTCCTCTAAAAGTATTTCCTGTTCCTGTATAAGCTTATCAGTCTTTTCCTGTTCACTGTTAAGTCTGTCAGTACACTCATCTTTCTGCTTACTATAATCCTGTGTCTGTTTTATTAAATAGTCGTACTCATCTGATGCATTTTTATAAAATCTTGCTTTATCATATAATACAATGCTATTATACTGCCCAAATACACGCCCAATCTGCCTTGCTGCCTGAATACTTTCCTTTAATGTATCAAGCATTGTCTTTAAAGAATCCATATTTTCAATCGCCTCTGACATCGGACGCAAGTCATCCTCTGTCAACGTCTGAAGCGAACTGCTTAATATTTCATTAATAATAGTTGGTTTAAAATCCTTTGACAATTTCGGTGTCCTAAGCTGTATTAACAGCTCAAGCATTTCCTTATACTCATCTGTTGTTTCAAAGCCAAACAATGTTTTATTTACATATTCTGCATATTCCCTCTGTGAATCAAAAAATTTTCCTCCTTCTGCAATTCTATTTTTAAGTTCCTGCCGTGAATATGCAATTTTATTATTTACATCTTTATACAGAAAGAAATCCTCCCCTATACGCCTTCCATCAGTTATTGCAAAATACCAGACATCCATCTTTTTATTGCGCCTTGCACGCATACCTATGCCAATCGTAATATAGTTATCCACTTCCTGACGCTTAAACTCCATATAAAGATATCCTGTTCTCTCATCTCTTCCATCTCCCTCTTCAAGGAGATAATTTTCCATTTTTCTGGCTTTTGAGCCAAATGGATCAAGCCTTTCCGGCCGCATATTACCATCTAAAAGTAATGGTATAAAACTCTGCATTGTTACAGACTTACCAGAGCCATTCGCACCGCGAAGTAAAATACGACCATCTAAAAAATAAAATTCTTCTTCATCATAATACCAAAAATCAATAAGTCCAATCCTGTTTGCTCTCCACCGGCTATTCATTGTCTTCCTCCGTTTTATCTGTATTATCATCAAAATCTTTAGGATATGCTCCTGCTGCCTTTCCCATAATAGTATTTATCTCAATATAATCACCATAATCATTAATAAATGAATATTTTTTCATATCTTCTTCAATCTTTTTATAAAATTCACCTGTAGACATATCCCTGTATTTCTTAACAAAACCTTTGCTGTACTTTAACTTACATTTCTCTATAATACTCTGAAACTGTTGCTTGGTGAGCCTTATATGCTCGTCAGGTGGAACCTCAATATTTCCTTTTTCAATCTCGCTATTCAAAATGCTATTACATAGTAATATTATATCTGAACTTGTATTTTCCTCTGGGAAACACTTTCCCAAACGGCACTCTTCTCCAAGTACCAGAAAAGCACTTGTCCTATATACCTGAAGTTCACAGTCAAAAAGCTCTGCAAGCTCCTCTCCTATCATATTTCGGTAATTACGAATATACGCAAAGTCTTCTTCGTTTTCTTCTGTTTTATACATTCCTGGACACATCAATAGTCTTCTATATACTCTCTGTCTTCTTACAACACCTCTGTCCTCATTTACATCTATCCATTCACCCTGTGCAAAATCTTTTGGATTATTATAGTCCATAATATTTCTTGAAAAGTTTTTCATAAAATATCTTGATGCACCTGTATTTTCATAAAGAACTTCACTTGTATCATCTTTCGCAAAACTTTCCTCATCTCCATCATTTACAAATATAATACCATATGTAACACAGTACTTAATAACCTTTACCAGATGTCTTCTATTGTTGTATAATGTCCAATCAATTTCCTCTTCTTTATAACTGCTTTGTATATAATCTGTAAGTTCAGATAAAACAAACTGCTCTTCTGTCTCTTTATCCTCAAGAAACATTAATATCAAACATAGAAAAATATACTCCATTTTATCATTAAAGTCTAAAATCCCCATCCAACTTTCAGCTTCCGCTGGAGTTTTTTCAACCTTAATCATATACTGATTGACAATAACTGGATATCCAAGCTTTTCATTTATAAATTTCTTTATCCCGCCAATATTATCTTTTACTCTATAATAAAGTTCCTTGTCCTTTGATTTTAAAATCCATCTCTTACTTAGAACCGTTTCTAAAGTCGTCATGCTATCCCTCCAACTAATCAAATCTAAGCCTGTATGCAGGCATTTCAAATATGCCATCTTTTGCTTCAATAACACATCTTTTTGTTTCATTGGCATTCTCTATATAAAAGCTCCTACCCTCTTCTGTCTTTCCTTTGCAATCTTTATTTTCAAATGCTTTTGACAGCCATGTTAAAAATACATTTCTAACATGAGGCTCTAAAACTGGAAGCTTAGCAAAATCAAGATAATCATCTTTTATATAACTTTCAAAAAGTTTTCTTTCTTCTTCAAGCCGTTTAATAGTTTCAAGACGTATCCGCTCTTTTTCCTCAGATTTATCTATAATAGCACTTCTCTTTGATTTCTCACGAAATGCACGAATCCTTGGCGTAATCTCTACAAAAGCCGGCTTTTCTTCATATACACCACTATTTATACTTTCTGTATCTCTTGCAAAATCACCTTTTAAATGAAAAGGCGATTCTATTCCAAATACATACGCTGACAAACAATGTGCCTCATCAATAGATGAACACTTAGAAAACATACATGCCAGTTTATAATATTCCTCCCTGCGGTTGGCACCACTATTTGTCAGCTCACTAATCCTTGTTGCATATCTTGTAATCCTTCTTATAACCTCATTAGTTGCATCAAACACTTTATACGCCTCTGATTCATCAGAGCCATTCCCCATAAACCATTCTCTGATATTCTTCCAACGCCCCTGTATATTTTCCCTGATTCTTTCCTCATCTATCTCTACATCCATACGAGGAATTGATATCTCATACTTCACAACATGTTCAAGTATACTAAAAACATATGTTTCTGACAGTTTTGACATATACTGCTCAATAAATGTTAAATTACTTTGAAGCCCTTTAACAAAACTCCTAAGATAATCCGTCAGCCTGTCCTTAAAGACAAGAAACTGACTTGTTCGCATAAGTTCTTCTGCTTTTACACTGTTAAGCTCACGCATATAATCCTGATAATTCTGATTAAGACGTGCAAAATCATTATTCAAATCATTCCACCAGCTATATATATGCTCATCATCTTCATCTAAAACCCTCTCCGCTCTCTCAACAGTATTTCGGATACGTTCTAAAAGAGTTGGTTCAAGAGATGCACCTTCTATATAAAGATTTTCAAGATGAATGACCATTCTCTCTATCTCTACAGAATATTCTGACAACTGATATCTGAACTTTTTATTTTTAAACTCCTCAATAGTTGTCACCTTGCGGGTATCCTGAAGAGTTACTAAATTCTTCCACTGGACCAGAGAAGCTAAATCCTGCTGGCATTGTTCTAAGGTATAATCTGCAAAATAATCATCTTCTTTAAGCTCTTCAAAAACCTCTTCCTGATACATCCAGTATTTTAACTTCTCATATTGCAAATAAAACAGCCGTATGATTGAACGGTATCTGTCAGCATTTTCCACTGTCAGATACTTTGTTTCAATCACCGGCTTAATTAATTTATCACTTATGTACATAATACTTCCCCACTGTGTCTACAATCATCTAAATATATCCTTGACTTTCATATTCTCATTGTATATTATATTTCTTATAATGTCAATTTTTCTGTTATATTTTTTGCAATTATATATTACTATTCACGGCTACGCCGCTCATAGTAACAAGCAGCGCTTTCAGCGCTGAAA
>CAMWXG010000058.1 GCA_947178155.1 uncultured Lachnoclostridium sp. | reverse complement strand
TCTCCAAATGCTTTTAAATAACTTATAATTTGCTATTTTCTACATAAAACTAATTATCAGCTCTTTTGCTTCATTCCATAAATCCTTTGGACATTCTTCTTTAAACCGAGCATTTCTGGCACCAACATCTAACATTTTTGCCTGATCACATAATATCACACCTGTTGTTTGTGTTCTCTCATCCAATTCTATATGGAATGGATGCTTTTTGTTTGTATTTGTTATCGGGCAAACAAATGCTAATGAACTATGGTGATTCAAAACATCATTACTTAAAATAAGTGCTGGTCTTCTTCCACTCTGCTCATGACCAGATTGAGGATTAAAATCCATAACAATTATGTCACCTTGCTTATAAGTTACCACTGCTCATTCCCTACAGAAGCACCTACGTCAACCTCTTGTGTACTTTCAATATAAATTTCATCAAGTGGTCTATTGTAGAATGATTCCAACCTCTCTTGTAAATTAAGATATTTAGGCTTATTGATTTTTTCAATAGTCATTTTCCCATCATATATACTTATTCCAACTGTATCATCTTCCTTTAAATTCATTTGTGATAATACTTCCTTTGACAATCTAATTCCCTGACTATTTCCCCATTTCCGTATAACAGTTTTTGTTGTAAAATTCGTGATTGTATCCATTTCCATCTTATCCCTATCTCCCTATTCGTTTGTGTACTATCTTATGTGTACATTAGTACAATAGAATATCTCGCATAATAAGTATATACAAAGTATATCCGTTTGTCAATACAAATATTCATCTTACATGCAGCGAAGAAATCCATTGAGAAAGCATACGTTTTCCCCATAAGAAAATATCTTCTCCTTCTGGTGCAGAAATAGATGCATGTGGCAAGGTATTTTCATCCTTTCCAAACACCTTGAATAAATCAAGTTCATCTGCATCCGGCCACCATTCAGCACCATAAAGGCTGTCTGCCGTTTCCTGCCAGATAAACCACAGCGGCTCATCTTCCGCACCATCAGCTTCTGCAAGTCCCACACCAAGCATATATGCTACCTCTTTAATATACCCTGCCGGCAAATCCGTCTCCGACAATCTTCTAATTAAATCTGGTATTAGCTTTAGATCAGAATCCAGACATTCAGACATCTCTACTATCGGCAGCAGCAAAAAGAAAGTATCATTGTCTAAAAACTCCACCACATGATAAGGCAAATATGGCTGGTATATTTCTCTGTCTTCTATTCTGTACTCTACATGATATCGGTACATCAATATAGTAATCGTCTGCCCTTCAACAACAACTGTCTTGTGAATAGGAGTAATCTCCTTACCCTCATCAGTTCCAAACGTCTGAACAATCCATTCCTGTGAATAAGGTAACCATTCACTAAGGTACCTCTGTAAACAATGGCAATGCATAAAAGCAGCATGTAACCAATATTCCAGAAAATGCCAATCTGTCGTAGTCATTATATTGTCTCCTTTAATCCTTTTATTTCTTTCAGATGAAGGCAGAAATTAAACGCTAAATTAATTCTTTAAGATACGCACCCCACAAGCTCATTAATATCCTCCACACCATTCCCTTTCATAAAATCAGCTATTCCCTCTATAACATCCATTGTTGCATTTGGATTGTTAAAATTAGCCGTTCCAACGGCAACCATAGAGGCACCCGCCATAATAAACTCCAGTGCATCCTCGGCTGTCATTATACCACCCATACCAAGCACAGGTATATTTACTGCATGTGCCGCCTGATAGACCATTCTTACAGCAACTGGTTTAACTGCAGGGCCTGACATCCCTCCTGTCTTATTGGCAAGCGCAAATGTCCTTCTGTTAATATCAATCTTCATACCTGTAAGCGTATTTATAAGTGAAATAGCATCAGCTCCACCTGCCTCTGCTGCTTTCGCCATTTCAGCAATATCTGTAACGTTTGGACTTAACTTCATTATCACAGGCTGTTTTGCATGCTTTTTAATATTACCGGTGATTTCTTCAACAAGCTTTGGCTTCTGCCCGAATGCAATTCCACCTGCCTCAACATTAGGACATGATATATTTATCTCAAGCATATCAACATTCTGCTCTGCAAGTCTTTCTACAACCTCAATATATTCTTCCTGAGTTCTGCCACAAACATTTACTATAATATTCGTATCATACTGTTTTAAAAATGGTATATCTCTCTCAACAAAAAGGTCTATACCAGGATTTTGAAGTCCTATCGCGTTAAGCATACCTCCATATGTTTCACATATCCTTGGAGTTGGATTGCCTTCCCATGGTACACTTGCCACACCTTTTGTAGTAACAGCACCAAGCCTGTTCAAATCCACAAAATCCTTATATTCAGCACCAGAACCAAAAGTTCCAGAAGCTGTCGTAACAGGGTTTTTCATCCTAACACCCGCAAAATCAACTGATAAATTCATATTAATCCCCCAGTCTTACGTCTTCTGCATCAAACACAGGTCCGTCTTTACATACTCTCTTATTATTTACATTACTATGCAAATCCTTATCTTTTGACTTACACACACAGCCAAGACATGCACCTATGCCGCATGCCATCTTCTCTTCCAAAGATATCTGCGCCTTAATCTCATTTTCTTTAGCATAATCTTTTACCCCGCGAAGCATTGGAATAGGCCCGCAAGCATAAATTGTATCAGCATCAAGTTTATTTTCTTTTATTGCATCAATAACATTTCCCTTTGTACCAACACTTCCATCCTCTGTAGACACATATACATCTGCATAAGGCTCAAACTCTTCTTTTAAGAAAAGCCTGTTATCACGATAACCTAAAACCACGCTTACACCACAGTCCTCACTAAGCCTCTTTGCAAGCTCAAGCATAGGCGGTATTCCAATCCCGCCGCCTACAAGCACAGCCTTTCCTTTATTTAATGTAAAACCATTGCCAAGCGGTCCCATAATATTAATTGTGTCGCCCGGCAAAAGTTTTGAAAATTCATTTGTACCACTGCCTACAACTCGATAAACAATCCTAAGCATACATTCAGAAGCATTAATTTCACATATACTTATAGGACGTGGCAAAAGCCTGTTTCCAGCCTTTGAATATAATGATATAAACTGCCCCGGTACAGCATTTAAAGCAATATTTTCATCCTCATTAAACTTAAGCCACATACTGTAAATATCTGTTTCTAAACAAACCTGACTCGTAATATGTGCACTGCATTTCTTTAAATCAGCCATTACAAATTCCTTTCTTTAAAGCACGCTGTTAATATCCTCTATCATTGCAAGTGTTGCTTCTCTTGCAGCATCTGCAAAACCTTCTTCTTTAAATTTTGCATATTCCTCTTGCTTATACGCCGCAATTATACCTCTGGATGAATTTATAATCGCACCAAGCCCATCATCATTGAAATATAATGACAAATCTTTGGCCTTTCCGCCCTGTGCACCATATCCCGGCACAAGTATATAAGTCTTTGGCATAAGTTTACGAAGAACCTTGCCCATTTCAGGATAAGTAGCACCAATTACACAGCCTACATTACTGTAAGTATCACCCATGCAGTCCTCTCCCCATTCTATAACCTTCTTTGCAACATGCTCATATAAAGGCTTTTCATCAATAAGCCTGTCCTGAAATTCGCCACTGGAAGGGTTAGATGTCTTTACAAGAATAAATATTCCTTTATTATTCTCTTTACACGCATCTGTAAACGGTTTAATACCATCACTTCCAAAATAAGGATTTACTGTTATAAAATCTTCATCAAACGCGCAATATTTTTTATTTCCTACAGTCACCTCTCCTATATGGGCTGCTGCATATGCGGCAGAAGTAGAACCTATGTCACCTCTCTTAACATCTCCTATAACTACCAAGCCTTTTTGCTTACAATAATCAATAGTCCTTTTAAATACCATAAGTCCTGGTATTCCAAACTGCTCATACATCGCAATCTGAGGTTTCACCGCCGGAATAATATCGTAGACAGCATCAACTATCCCCTTATTAAACTGCCATATAGCTTCTGCTGCCCCTTCAAGAGTCTCATCAAATTCTTTAAAAGCATTTTCTTTAATAAATTCAGGAACATAACTAAGCATTGGATCCAGTCCCACAACTACAGGCGCCTTTTTCTTCTTAATTTCTTCAATTAATTTATTAATCATTTTATACCCCGTCTTTCTTAATTTTGCAAACATACTAATTATAATAAAACAAGTTATTTGCTATAAACAATTTTACCATCTACAATAGTTTTATCTATTCTTCCAAAAACCTTTTTTCCGTTAAAAGGAGTATTCTTTCCCTTTGACATAAATTCGTTGCTGTCTATTACATATTCTGTATCAATATCTACTATTACAATATCCGCTGCCATACCAACACCAAGATTTCCCTTTTTAATTCCAATAACCTTAGCAGGATTTACACTCATCTTTTCAACAAGCTCGGAAAGTGTAAGATATCCGCCCTTTACAAGCTCTGTATAACCAAGCGCAAATGAAGTTTCCAGTCCAACAATCCCAAAAGGTGCATTAAGCATTGACTGTGCCTTTTCTTCTGCTCCGTGCGGCGCGTGGTCAGTTGAAATAACCTCCATAATCCCATCTCTTAATGCTTCTTTTAATACCTTGACATCATTTCTGCTCCTAAGCGGAGGATTCATCTTAAATCTGCCATCATCTTCTGTAATCTCATCATCTGACATTGTAAAATGATGAGGACATACCTCTGCAGTAACTTTTGCCCCACGTTTATGTGCCATATCTACAAAGACAGCGCTTCCCGCCGTAGAACAGTGACACAAATGAAGCTGACACCCTGCTTCTTTTGCCATAATAATATCCCTTGCCACTATTACATCTTCAACAGCATTAGTTATTCCGGGAAGAGAAAGCTCTTCTGACTTATCGCCAAAATTCATAACACCACCATTTACAAGACTCTTATCCTCACAATGAGAAAATACAGGCATGCCAACTCTTGCAGCTTCACTAAGCGCCTGCTTAAATACAAGCGTGTCCATTACCGACTTTCCATCCTCACTTAAAGCCACAGCACCTGCCTTTTTCATCCCCTCAATATCTGCAAGCTCACTGCCATCCTGATTTCTTGTAATTGCGCCAACAGGAAGAACGTGAACAGGTGCATCCTTTGCCCTTTCCAAAATATCTTTTACAAGTTCAGGGGAATCAATTACAGGCTTTGTATTAGGCATTGGACATATCGTAGTCACACCGCCAGCGGCAGCAGCCATTGCACCTGTCATAATAGTTTCCTTATATTCAAAACCTGGTTCGCGCAGATGTACATGCAAATCAATAAATCCCGGCATAACAACTTTATTTGATGCATCTATTATATCAACATCAGATATATCTGTTTTAATATCAGATACATCTATATTTTCATCAACATTTTCTATTACGCCATCATGTATAAATATATCCCGCCTGCCATCAATACCATTTACAGGATCAACCAATCTGCCATTTTTAATTAAAATATTATTCAAAATATCTCCCCCTTTAACAAAGAGTTTCCTATTTTAATTTACTTATATACACAGAGGGCATCTGTCTACATGACAACAGATGCACCTAATTTATTTATAACTAATTACAATTTGTTATAATCTATTTTAATAAAGTTCTGCTTTTTCTAAATCTTCAAGCATTTTCTTATTGTGAATATACTCCTCAAATTCAGTACCTTCAATCCACTTTGCACTATTAAGCTCTTCTGATAATACTATATCCTCATCTCCCTGATCTGTAAGACACAAATATGCAAGCCCTAAATTACACTCTGAACCAAGCATAAAAGTCCATGTATAGAGAACACAGTCAACCACAGTACTAATTCCTGTTTTCTCAAGAATAGTTCTTACAACCGCTGCATCAGGAGACTCTCCAAATTTAGCTTCCCCATCAATAAACTCCCACTGATATGGCTGAACAATATTATCATCATACCACTTTTCCACTATAAGAAATTTGTCTTCTTTTTGCACTATGCCTTTAACCAAAATACGATATTTATTCATGAATTTCCCCCTGAAATTATATATTTATGTATCCTGAATGCAGAAAAAGTATAAATCACTGCTAAAATCCGCATCCATGATGTGTACAGTTTTTATTTTGCCGTAATATAATCTTTAGCCACAAGAAGCTCAGCAGTAAGAACACCTCCTCCTGCTGCTCCACGTATAGTATTATGTGATAATCCTACAAATTTATAGTCAAACACAGTGTCCTCACGCAGACGTCCAAGAGAAATGCCAAAACCATTTTCATAATTCACATCAAGTGAAACCTGCGGACGATTATCCTCCTCAAGATACTGAATAAAATTCTTTGGCGCATTTGGAAGATTAAGCTCCTGTGGGACACCTTTAAATTCACGCCAAACCTTAATAATCTGCTCCTTTGAAGGCTTTTTTCCCTCTTCAAAATTCAAAAATACTGCTGCTGTATGACCATCCAATACAGGCACACGAATACACTGTGTTGTAATAACAGGTGATGAAGCCTTCACAATCTCGCCATTCTCAATATGTCCCCAAATACGCAGAGGCTCCTGCTCACTCTTTTCCTCCTCGCCACCTATAAAAGGAATAATATTTCGTTCCATTTCAGGCCACTCTTTAAAAGTCTTGCCTGCTCCTGAAATAGCCTGATATGTTGTAGCAACTACTGTCTTTGGTTCAAACCCTGCAAGCTTTAATGCATGCAATGCAGGTGTATAGCTCTGAATAGAGCAGTTAGGCTTAACCGCAATAAATCCTCTCTTTGTGCCAAGTCTTTCTCTTTGTGCACTGATAATTTCAAGATGCTCCGGGTTAAGCTCTGGCACCACCATAGGAACATCAGGTGTCCATCTGTGAGCACTGTTATTTGAAACAACAGGTGTCTCTGCCTTTGCATACTTCTCTTCTATTTTCTTAATCTCATCTTTAGACATATCAACTGCACTAAATACAAAATCTACTTCAGATGCAACACTTTCAACATCACTTACATCCTTTACAATCATATTCTTTACTGAAGCAGGCATTGGTGTATCCATCTTCCAGCGTCCGCCAACAGCTTCGCTGTATGTTTTACCTGCACTTCTAGGGCTTGCTGCTATCGCAGCCACCTCAAACCAAGGGTGCTCTTCCAATAAAGAAATAAATCTCTGTCCAACCATTCCCGTACCACCGAGTATGCCAACTCTTAACTTCTTATCCATAATGTCCTCCTTTTTCTCTGTAAACATGTGAAATTATAATAATATTATTATCTTTCCTTAAAAAATCTTTATTGTAAACCCTTCATATATGCCAACTGGTATGTCCTCTCCAAAAGGATAATTTTCAACTGTTTCCTTTCTAAAATTATACTACACTATATTACCTAATAAGTCAAAAAAAATCAAGCTGTAACTTCCAATATAGTAAAAAACATAATCACAAGACTTATAAACTGATTTATGTCAAATGCCAATCCTGCCTTTGATAAGTTATCTGGACTTACTATAATATGCTCAATTAATAATAGAATTGCAGATACTACTGTGCCTATATTAAAAAATATACCTAAATTCATCCTAAACGAAAGAATTATAAGCGAAATAATCATTGTTATATGACATAGCGCCGAAAGTACAAGTGCAGGCTTTATTCCAAAATCAAGAGGAATAGAATGTACATTTTTTCCTTTGTCATATTCAACATCCTGACTGCTGTATATCAAATCAATTCCGATAAGCCATAGAGCAACACTTGCAGATAAAATAAATCCCTCAAACGAAAGTTTTTTATTTACGACAATCCATCCGCCTGTCGGAGCTATTGCCTCTGCTATTCCTAAAATGAAATGACATAAAAATGTGAATCGCTTTGACAATGAATAAAATAAACATATAGCAACAGGAAAGGGAAGAAGAAAAACATATCTCCAATTTATAATAAATGTACATAAAATCATGATTATTCCAAGTATAATCATTAACATAACAGCCTCTTTTATCTTAAGCTCACCCGAAGCTAAGGGTCTTGTCTGTGTTCTTGGATTATTTTTGTCAATATTAATATCTGTAATGCCATTAAAAACACACCCTGCAAACCATGCAGCATAAACTGCTGCAATTACTAATATAAAAATTTTTAAATTTGGTATACAATGATTAGGCAGCAGCATTGCCGTAACAGCAAACGGTACAGAAACAAATGGTCTGTCAGCCCTGCACAGCTTTATATAAGCTGATATTTTCCTCTTTGTCATACTTACTAATCTCCCGTATTTGTTACAATTAAGTCTTGTCATACAACCACACTCACAAAGCTTGCTGTAAGTCGCTGTTTTAACCAGCTTTCGCTTTGTTCATGATGTGTCTGCTATACTATTTGCTTTATAATCTTATAGACCTCGCAAGTATACGAAGACTTTCTTTATGAATATTATCAGGCAGTGAAGCTATACTTTCTATTGCTTCTTCACAATATGAATTTAAAACCCCTTTTGCCCTTTCAAGTCCCCTTGTTTCTTCAAGAATATTTAAAAGCTCTGAAATAATTTTATTATCATCATTACCTTTTCTAATTTCTTCTGCCATATCCTTTATAGTCTTATTGTATTTTGGATTTTCTAATGCATAAATGACAGGAAGTGTATAAATTCCATTGGCAAAATCACAAAAAACAGGTTTGTCCTTATGTCCCTCAACTGTAAAATCAAGTACATCATCTCTTATCTGAAATGCCAGCCCTATACACCTTCCATAATTATCTAATGCCTCACAAACAGAAGTGCTGCATCTGGTCTCCATAGTCCCAATATTACATGCAAGCTTAAAAAGTGCTGCCGTTTTTCCTGAAATATTTTTAATATATATTTCCTCATCAACGTCTGTATAATATAAAGAGTTATACTGACCAAGCTCTCCTGCCATAATATTCTCTATTAAATCCATATATTTATTTGAATTATTTAAAGATGCTTCAACAGACTTTCTATATTTTACATTGTCCAAGATATTTTTATCAGCATCAAAACAGGAATTACTCAAATTTTTAAATGCCTTAAATATCATATAATCCCCCATGTAAACTGCCATCTTTGGTCCAAACTTTTTCTGTATAGAAAGTCTTCCTCTTCTTATATCAGAATTGTCAATTACATCATCATGTATAAGTGAAGCCATATGAATGATTTCTATTATAGCAGCAAATTGATAAATATTCTTTTGACTATTTCCAAATTTACTTGATATTACCATTAATAATGGTCTTAATCTTTTTCCTGACGACTTAAGCTGCCAGTCTATCATCTCCTGCATTTTAATGTTATCTGTTGCCAAAAGACTGCGAATGGCATCATCAACATTCTTCATATCTTCAGAATATGCATTTTCTAAATCATTTAACATTTATGAATAAATCTCCTAACTTAATAATACAATTTTTATCCTGTGCTTTCCATTAATATATTTTATTCAGACAGCTTTATTCTACAAGGACCTTCCAGATATTTTCCTTTAATCACATCATTACTTCTACCCACTGCATACTCTATCTCATCAATGGCAGCAGCACGTATATATACATTTATGCTTTCATCTTCATACGCCTTTCCAATACAGCATTGTCTGCGCTTAACCCTCGTAATATCCATTTCGTTTGTTGTCGCTTCTGGCAAAGATGTATAAAAAATATCAAAATCTGTTTCAGCTGCGTCTATAAATTCTACCCATTTTCTATATTCAATATCCCTTTCCATTTCAACGTTAAACTTTCCACGTCTTTCATAACCTATATAAAATTTAAATTTAGCTTCATCTGTACTTTTAATTTCTGAAATAACTTTTATCCTTGAAGCAGTTCTTCCTTCTATCAGCCCATATGCAACTCCGGTTTTTCCCGTAGGTTTCTCATATTCTTTAAGATTATCATCAGTTTTTATTCCAAGAGCTTTTTTCTTTTCTTCTGCTTCTTTAGAACCCAGTGCTGGAAATACTTCAAATATATCTTCCCCGACTGTATCCTGCCCATTTTCCTTAAATAATTCCAAAATTTCCTGCCTTTTTAAAGCTATTACTTCTTCAAAAATATCCATTACAACAGGAGAATTGCAAGAATTTCCTGCTAAAAAAATATTTATTTTATTAATATCTGACAACTGTTCTTTGTTAAAAGTATTTTTAACTGCCACAAAAAAGCTGACAACTCCTTCACGAATTGTATCATAAATAGTTTTAACAAGCTCATTTTCATCAACCTTAAGTTCAACATTTGCATGAATATTTCCTTTGCTGTCAAAAAGACTTACCTTAATACTTCCCTCTTTAACAGCTCTTAATGCTTCAATCTTTTCCGGATTTTCCTCTTTATTTCTTATCTCTGCATTTAATACATTTTCTCCTGATTTCTCCTTTATCCTATCAGCAAAAATCTCATCCGCTTCCCAGAAAAATCTGAGTTTTTCCATAAGCTGCTTTATATTAAGTCTCGCTGTTGGTGAATCATCCAATAATGTCTCACTTCCTGCAAATGCATATCTCTTGCTTGGTTTAAAAAACTTTAAATCATTTTCTCTCATAACTTTTTCATTTGCTCTAAATACATCAAATGCCATCTGCTCCAAAAGATTTTCTCCACCTAAATCCTTATCTCCGCCATCTCCAAAATGCTCAATTACAAAATCAGATCTTCTGCACTCCTTTCCATTTGCACCTCTCCAAATACCAAAATCAAAATCTGTCGTACCGCCGCCAAAATCAAATATTCCATAAAAATACTTTTCACCTTCGTCCGGTTCAAATCCATATCCCTTTAACGCAGAAATTGCATAGGCAGCAGGCTCACTTACACCAGCCTGAACTCTAAAAAGCGACTTACACTCCTCATCCCTCTGCACTTCTATTGGCAAAGACTTTTTAATCCCATTTTTAAAAGATTCAATAATTTTGTTCCTAACATTTACTGGATAATTAACAGGATATGAAAGAATATAATCCAAATATATGCCATTTCTCATATTATTTATAGAAAGTCCAAGATAATATGCATATATTTCAATAGGATTAAAACCATTATCATCAATTTCAAGAAAATTCTGCAGCTCAACTTCACAATCTTTCTGATCTATAATGCGAACCTTTCTCTCAAAATCAACAGCCCACTGCTTTAAATCGCTAAAATATGAATGATAAAATTGACTATTCTTAGAATTTTGTAAACCATCAACAGCAGAATGAGAAACAGTGATATCTCTCCATAAAGTATGTGGACGTCCCTCTTTTTCATTATATCTCTCCATAAAATCCTTAATATCTATAAACTCCATAACAGTAGGATTCTCATAATCAGATTTCTTAACCTCTTTTTTAAGATTACCACTGCCAATGCGCATCTGCCGTATATGCGAATTATCATCTAATAATACAACAACTGTACTCTTTGTACCAAAATCAATACCAACAACACCACTCTTATTTACATCTGCTAAAGGGTTTCTGGCAACAAAAGGCTTAGGCAACTTAACAGATATTTTATCAGTATTACCTTTCAAAATATCAGTATTAACTCTTCTAATATCAGAATTAATTCTTCTAACATCAGTATTGATTCTTCTTATTTGACTTACATCAGATTCACTTCCGGAAACTTCCTGCCATAACTCCCAATGTCCCCTGTTTACTTCATAAATCTGCCCTTCATCATATGTATCAATAAAAGCTCTTTCCTTATCACAATCTAAATATCTCTTAACAATATCAGCCAAATTTTCTTCTGATAAAGCCACTTCTTCTTCAATATATTTTAATATATCATTTTCTTGAAATGAAACATCATAAAAGTTTTTCACATTTTTTAACTTTATATTTTTAATGCAATCTGCACAAATAACTATATCAGGTTCAAAAACAATCTGATTAGTTTCAAGCATACCTAACAATTTCCTAAAACACTCTGCCTCTTCTTTTGAAACACCTTGAGGAATAAGTTTATTAATAATAAAAAAGCAAGCTTTACTTGTGCTTTTAGCGACAGAAAATATTGGAACCATAATTATACTGCCAATATAATCTTTCCAATAATACCATGTATAATTAGGCTTATACGAAAAATCATCCTGATAAAATCCATTATCCCTTGATTTCCATAATATGCTTGCATGATTGCCGTTCATACTATTGCAAAAAATCTTATCATATTTGCTGCCGCCTGTTCTCTCATTTCCATTAAGAATATAACTATCTTCAACCAGAGGATTGTGGTAATCTGCATCAGCACCAAATAAAATACCCGCCTCCTCTTCTGTAAGCCACCTCATTTTAATGCCTTCAAAATCAACAGTCCTCTTCCAAAAACTTTCAGTAAAACTTTTACTCTTAAGTATATCCATATATCCATCCATACTAATCTTCTTTTCCTTTGTATCAGGTATAAGCACATGCTGCCCCTCAATTCTATCAGTATAATAAAGAGCTTTATTTACTATTTTAACCCAGCCATTATTATTAGCACGCTCTATAGCATTTTCGCACACTTCAATATCTTTCTTTAAATTTTTTGCACACTCCTCTATCCTTTTATCTATTTCACCGTTTATCATTTCTTTAATAATTGCATCATCTTTAGAAAACTTTAAACTTTCAATATTTTTAGTATCTGACATTATATCCTCCATTAGTTTTATCTTTTATTTTTGTATTCTGCCTTTTAATTCTATCCTTCAATCCATACTACCGATTTTCTAAGCATATTTCCCTTTTTATACCCATCAAACAAAACCTTTTCAATCTTACCATCAACCCCTCTGCTTCCTGCACCCCTTGTATGATAATCCAAATCAAATTCCTCACCGGGCTTTGTATTTAACCTTACACAATTTTTATCTGCAATAGCATATAATTCAAACAATCCATCAAAAACTTTGCAAAGCACAGAAAAATCTTTTTCTTCCATATCAAGATTAGCTAAAATATAATCTTCCAGCCCTTTGAGATTCTCCCACTGAACACCTTTTACCAAAAATGCTATCTGATTATCTGAATCCAAAATATTTGCAAGGTCAATACTAATATTTTCAGACAAACTTTTATACATATTAAATAAATTATCAGCCTTACCATAAATAGATTTATAAAAATCAATATCTATCTTTAACTGCTCAATCGTTGCATTAAGATTTCTATTCTCATTTTCCAGTTCTAAAATATGTTCACCCTTTTGCTTTAAATTGATATTTGATTCATCCCTATGACCTAAATTAGATGCTGCTATCTCTGCAATACGTTTTTGAAGCCTTTCATCATCCAACGCTCTTAACAATGCCTCAATTGTTCTATCTGATATTTTATCTGTTGATTTACCCATTTAATATTCCCCTCATAGTTATCCTTTCCATTATTTTTACATTTACAACACACGTTTATAGTACATTCTGCTAAATTCCTTTTCTATTTTAACCTATATGACACAAATAAACAATACAAAAAAAGAGAACACATACCAATGCGATATACATTCTCTTCATAATTACTTCATTAATACTAGTACAACGTTTCTTAGTCACTCATACACTTAGTACTTGCTATTTCCGCTATCGCTGCGTTGTCGTCAGTCAACAATGCCACCGCATTGCCTCCTTCCTCCGCCTTGCGCTGACAAAAATATCAAGCACTAAGTATATGGGGATTAAGGAAACGTTGTACTAGCACATTGTTGCGTTAATAATTGAGCAATAGGCACCTATTACTTCAAAATTAATGCAACAATGTGCTAGAGCGTATTTGAAAATTGCTTTTTATTAAATAGTTCATTCTCCCTTTACTGCCAAACATTCTTTTTTATAAAAGCAAATGCCATATTTGACTATATCTGTATATCCTTCACTTAATAAATCACTGTCATAATGAAGTCTCTCTATTTGTTCCAGTGCTTCTGCACAACCCTGTTTCAGCCCATTTATATTTCTTGCAACTTTCAGTTCAATAATAATTACTTTTCCCTTACGTATCCTGCGTGTTTTTAAAACAATATCATACCTGCCAAGCCCACTCTCTCTATTAGACTTCACAAGATACTTTTTATTATGCTTTAAAAGACCTGCAATAAAACCATGATAATAATCTTCTTTATAATCATAAAAACTTATTGTATCCATAAGATAATCTGTAATTATATCAGAAACTGTATCACAATTACCCTCTTCAAATGCTTCGAGTAACTCCTGAAAGTCTTCTGTTTTTATTTTACTATCAAACCATTCTGTTACTTTGTTTTTATAAATACTCCTTATTTCCCTGTTAGGAATTTTCAATACAAGATAAATAGTATCAGACTTAAACTTTTTATCCACAACTTTCAGATAGCCTGTAAAAAACAAAAAATTCCATAAATTGTCCCGTGATGCATGAACATCTCCATAAGTAATATCCTCATGCACAGGCTTTTCCATTGTTCCCCAATCAATAAGCTCTTCAATCTCACCCCTTGTAACTTCATCTGCATTTTCAATCAATTCACGCACAATACTGTTAGAAGAAGTATTAGACCAGTAAGGTTTTGGAAATTCTGTATTCTTGTACACTATATCTTTAACATAGTTTGTTATACTCCATGGATTATAAACTTCTGATTTCCCAAAAATATATCCATTATACCATTTTTTCACTTCGTCTTTTTTGTGTACAATATTGTAAGATTCAAGAAAAGCATTAACTTCACCTTGTGTAAACCCAAAATATTCTGCATAACTGTCATCTAATACTGAAACTACTTTTAAATTATTAAGCCCTGTAAATATACTTTCTCTGCTTATTCTCAAGCACCCTGTTACCACAGCCATTTTAAGATTTTCATTTGTTTTCAATGCAGATTCAAAAAGTGAACGTATAAAAGGAACCATCTGTTCATAAAAGCCATTAAAATAAGCATTTTCAAGTGGTACATCATATTCATCAATAAGTATAATTACCTTCTGCTTATGGTATTTTTCAAGACATCTTGATAATAGTGCAATGGATTTGGCGATTGTAATACTATCTGCCTTATTTTTTAATACAGAAATATACTTTTCTTTGATTCCTTCTGCAATATCATCACTGGCAAGCACATAACTATGTCTGTCAAATTCATTAAATATCTCATCAACAATACTTAAATATGCCATTTCATATGTTGGCTGTTTTGCTGATTTAAAGGATATGAATATTACAGGATACCTACCCATATGTTTAAGATATTCTTCCCCTGCTTCCATAATTTTCTTACCTTTGAAGTATACAGAATTATCTATCTCTGTACCATCCGACAATATTTCTTTTTCAAAAAAAGCACGCAGCATACTTTGGGCTAAAGTTTTACCAAAACGCCTTGGGCGCGTAAATAATGTAACTGCATTTTTATATTCAAGCAAATCACGTATTAGCAGCGTTTTATCTACATAATAATACCCTTCACTTATCATCTGTTTATAAAATTCTACTCCTGTCGGTATTGGCACTATTTTATTCATAACAGGTATCTCCTTAATTTTATAATTGTAATATATTTTATTTTCTCATGTTTACCATCCATTGCCTCCCGAAAATCACTGAATACATATTGAAAAATCATCGTATATTCCAACTGGTACATCTTCACCAAAAGAGTACTGTTCCATCTTTTCCTTTTCAAACCTATATACCATTATTTGTTCTTTAGTTGAATCAACAATCCAATATTCTCTTACGTTAGCATTCCGATACTTAAAAAGCTTTGTAAAATAATCCATAGATTTATTTCCAGGTGAAACTATCTCAATAATCCAATCAGGTGCTCCATGACATCCTTTTTCATCTAATTTTGAGGTATCACAAATAACAGATATATCTGGTTCAACATAGTTGATATCATCGTTATTCAAAAATACTGCAAACGGAGCTGCATATACTTCACATTTTCCATTTTTCCTGTCAATATAATTCGCTATTGTTTGATGTAATTTCCAACTGATCTTCTGATGAGTCCTACTCGGTGGAGCCATATAATATATTTTTCCATCAATCAACTCTGCACGTTCTCCATCAGGCAACGCATAAATATCTTCAATCGTATAGACACCTTCTTTTTTTAATACATACATAGCATTAACCTCCACTCTTAACGTTATTATATCCTGTGAACTATAGAAATACAACCAAATTCTTAAATATCTAATTGCAAAGTTACTTTAACGTGAGTTCGATATAAAATAAAACAAAGAATATAGTTTTAAATTTTAGTTT
>CAMWXG010000057.1 GCA_947178155.1 uncultured Lachnoclostridium sp. | reverse complement strand
CTAGTGATCCGTTTGGTCAGAAATTGCACTGCCAGTGATGGATATTTTGTCAGTCTGTAAGGCGGAGGAAGGAGGCGATGCGGTGGCATCGTTGACTGACGACAACGCAGCAGATGGCAAAATAGATGGCACTGAAAGTGAAGTTACTGGCTGGATAGAGCACTAGTACATTGTTGCATTAATTTTGAAGTAATAGGTGCCTGATATTTATGTCAGGATAAGGCGGAGGAAGGAGGCAATGCGGTGGCATTGTTGACTGACGACAACGTGATACTGGCACAAAGAGCAGGTACCTATTGCTCAATTATTAACGCAACAATGTACTAGTAAAATATCTGCACACATGGGAAAAGGAGAGAAAATTGAAAATTATGAAAAAAATTACTTCTAAGTTATTGTTGCTTATGATGGTACTGGTTATGACTTTCGCTATAACAGCGTGTGGCAATGGCAAAGACGACCAAAAAAGTGATATTACAAGCGAGACAAGTCAAACTCCGACGGGAGATGATAATAATGATACTACAAGTGGAACAAGTCCGACTCCGGCTGTAGATGATAATAATGATACTACAAGCGGAACAAGTCCGACTCCGGCTGTAGATGATAATGATGATGCGACAAGCGGAACAGATCAGGCTCCAACTACAGATAATGATGATAGCAAGGAAAGTGCTGCTTATGACACTGTATCAGATTATATTAACACTGATGAAGCAAAAGAGGTTTTTAATAATCTAGAGAAGATGGTTGAAGGTTCAGGAATGAGCATGAAGATTTCTGCTGAAGATAATAAGCTGATATACACTTACTCTTATGATGAGATAGAAAAGACAGATGAGAAGACTAAACAGTTAGAAGAATATATTGCCTCACTGGATGCGACCTTCCAAATGACTGCAAATGCAATGAAGGAATATGTGAATAGTGATGAAGTTATTGTAGTTATTGAGTATTTAGACTGCAATGGGGAAGAGATTTTCTCTAAGGAGTATATTTCAGAGTAAAGATTTTACAAAAAAATTTCCCCTTGCTTATTTTAAAATAATGTAGTACAATAGCATATGTTGACAAATAAAATTTTCAAGGCAGGGTGAAATTCCCGATCGGCGGTATTCCATAAGGTAAGTCCGCAAGCCGTAAGGCATGATTTGGTGTGATTCCAAAACCGACAGTATAGTCTGGATGAGAGAAGATTTTGTATAAAGTGATATTTGACTGCAGTTTGTATGGCAGTTTTATTTACATATGAAATCCATTTTTATGCCTTGATTAATTTCAAGGCATTTTTTATCGAATAGAAGATTTTTCTTGTTATATAGATTGGAGATGATTATTTGAATGAGAAATATATGAAGCGGGCGATTGAACTTGCAAAGCTTGGAGTGGGAAAGGTTAATCCAAACCCGCTTGTAGGTGCGGTAATTGTTAAGGATGATAGAGTTATAGCAGAGGGTTATCATGAGCAATATGGAGGGCTTCATGCTGAACGTAATGCGTTTTCGCATTTAAAGGAAAGTGCTAAGGGAGCTGATATTTATGTGACTTTAGAGCCATGTTGCCATTATGGTAAACAGCCTCCATGTACAGAGGCGATAATTGAGAATGGCATAAGCAATGTTTATATAGGTTCGTTAGATGTAAATAAACTTGTTGCAGGAAAGGGAGTAAGCCGTCTTCGAGATGCAGGAATAAATGTAGTTGAGGGAGTTTTAAAAGAAGAATGTGATAAACTTAATCCTGTCTTTTTTCATTATATTATGACTAATACGCCATATGTAGTTATGAAGTATGCCATGACGCTTGATGGCAAGACAGCATGCGATACAGGCAGGAGCAGATGGGTGACAGGTGAGGCGGCAAGGGAATATGTTCAAAAGACAAGAAATGCTCTTAAAGGAATTATGGTAGGAGTACAGACTGTTATTAATGACAATCCAAGCCTTACATGTCGTATAGAGGGTGGCAGAAACCCTGTTAGAATAATATGTGACAGTAATTTAAGGATACCAGATGACAGTGGTATTATTAAAACTGCAAACAACATAGAAACAATTATTGCTACTATTTCTGATGATGAATCAAGGATAAAATTTCTTGAGAATAAAGGTGTAAAAATTATTAGAACTTCTTCATGTGAGGGAAGAGTTGATTTAAAAGAACTTATGCAAAAGCTTGGAGAACTTAAAATTGACGGATTACTTCTTGAAGGTGGTGGTACTTTAAATCATAGTGCGTTGCAAGCTGGTATTGTTAATCATATTCAGGCATATATTGCTCCAAAGATTTTCGGTGGAAGCGGCAGCTATACACCTGTTAAAGGAAAGGGTGTGGATTCGCCTGATAATGCATTTATATGCAGTAACATGGATATTAAAACATTAGATAAAGATATTTTGCTTGAATATGATGTAAAATAGCATTTAGTGAAAATATTTTGCTTGAATATGATGTTAAGCAACATTTAGTGAAGACGTTTTGCTTGAGTATGAGGTGAAGTAATGTTTACAGGAATTATAGAAGAGATTGGAACAATACAATCAATTGCAGAGGGAAGTAAATCTGCGGTTCTTACTGTGCAGGCTGATAAGGTTTTAAATGACAGTAAAATTGGAGACAGTATTGCAGTAAATGGGGTATGTCTTACTGTAACTTCAATACATGGAAGGGTGTTTACAGCAGATGTAATGGCGGAAACACTTAGAAGAAGTTCCCTTGGAAGTCTTGTAAGAGGAAGTAATGTTAATCTTGAGCGCGCAATGGCAGCATATGGGCGTTTTGGCGGGCATATAGTATCAGGGCACATTGATGGTACAGGAAGTATTATTTCCATGAAACGTGAAGATAATGCAGTATGGGTTTGCATAAAAACCTCTCCTGATATACTTAAATTTATAGTGGAGAAAGGCTCTATTGCAATAGACGGTATAAGTCTTACAGTGGCAGGACTTGATAATGAAAGTTTTATGGTTTCTGTTATACCTCATACAGGTTCAGAAACAACACTTTTAAAAAAGAGTGCAGGTGACATTGTAAATCTTGAAAATGATATTATTGGGAAATATGTTGAAAGACTTCTTTTTTTTAGAGATGCAAAAGAGGAAAGTAATTCCGAAATTTCTGTTTCAGATTTGAATATTTCAAATAAAAAGAATGATATTACAATGGACTTTCTTAAGGAAAATGGATTTTAATATATTCATTTAAAAAATTGGGAAATAAAAATTTGCTTAAAAATTAGGAAAGGAAAATTGATATATGAGTGATGAATTTAATACAATTGAAGAACTTGTAGAAGATATTAAGGAAGGGAAAATAGTAGTAATTATTGATGATGAAAATCGTGAGAATGAAGGAGATGTAATATGTGCAGCAGAGTTTGCAACACAAGAAAATGTGAATTTTATGGCAAGTTATGCCAAGGGGCTTATATGTATGCCAATGTCGGAAGAGTATACTAAAAAACTTGGGCTTCGTCAGATGTGTGAAATTAATACTGATAATCATTGTACAGCATTTACTGTATCCATTGATTATAAAGATACTCTGACAGGTATTTCTGCATATGAACGTTCAATTACGGCTATGAAAACAGTTGCACCTGATGTGGTGCCAAGTGATTTTAGAATGCCTGGACATATGTTTCCGCTGCAGGCAAAGGAGGGAGGTGTTCTTGAGAGAAACGGGCATACAGAAGCAACTGTTGACATTGTAAAACTCGCTGGGCTTGAACCTGTCGGTTTATGCTGTGAGATAATGAAAGATGACGGCAGTATGGCAAGAAAGGATGACCTTATTGTATTTGCAAAGAAACATGGACTTAAAATCGGAACTATAGCAGATCTTGTGCAGTACCGTAAAGAACATGAAATTCTTGTAGAGTGTGTGGCAAAAGCAAAGATGCCTACAAGATATGGTGAATTTACAATACATGGATATGTCAATAAATTAAATGGAGAACATCATGTAGCACTTGTAAAAGGAGATATTACAGATGGTGCTCCTGTTCTTTGCAGAGTTCATTCAGAATGTCTTACAGGTGATGCACTTGGTTCTGCAAGATGCGACTGCGGGCAGCAGTATGATGCTGCAATGAAGATGATAGCCAAAGAAGGAAGAGGAGTTCTTCTCTATATGAGACAGGAGGGAAGAGGTATAGGTCTTATTAATAAAATACGTGCTTATGAGCTTCAGGATAGAGGATTTGATACTGTTGAGGCAAATTTAGAACTTGGATTTCCAGAAGATGCAAGAGATTATACAATAGGCACACAGATACTTGTAGATTTGGGAATACGAAAATTAAGGCTTATGACAAATAATCCTTTAAAGGTTTATGGTCTTGCAGGATACAATCTTGAAATAGTAGAAAGAGTTCCCATTGAAATGGAGCCGGGAAAATATGATATGTTTTATTTAAAGACAAAAAAAGAGAAAATGGGACATTTGCTTGAATTATAAAAGTGTTAGAAGAAACTCTGAATCGATGATGTGTTACATCTGCATATGTTACAAATTGTTAAGTTTTTATATAGAAAGTGAGGATTATTATTAATATTTTAGAAGGAAATGTTCTTGCAGAAAGTGGAATTAAGATTGGCATTGTAGGGGCAAGATTTAATGAGTTTATTGTTTCAAAGCTTATTAGCGGTGCAAGGGATGGACTTGTGCGCCATGGTGTTGAAGATAATAATATTACGCTTGCATGGGTGCCGGGAGCATTTGAGATACCGCTTATGGCAAAAAAAATGGCTATGTCAGGTAAATATGATGCAGTTATATGCCTTGGTGCGGTTATACGAGGGGCTACAAGCCATTATGACCTTGTATGTAATGAGGCAGCAAAGGGTATAGCAAGTATTTCTCTTGAATCAGGAATTCCTGTGATGTTTGGAATTGTTACAACTGACAATATACAGCAGGCTATAGAGCGTGCAGGTACGAAAGCGGGAAATAAGGGATATGATTGTGCTCTTGGTGCTATTGAAATGATAAATCTTTCAAAAAAGGTTTGATTTATGCGAATTTAGTTATGATTAATGATTTTATGGTAAAGTACAGTTGTATAAAACAAAGCACCTGTTTGCTTTTATACCGATTTTTTTGTTTTTATGAAGGAGGCTCTTAAATGGCATTTAAGGTTAGTGTTGGCGAATCAAATTTTGCTGCACTACGGAATTCAGAAAATTATTATATTGATAAAACTGAGTTTATATACGAGCTTGTAGAAGAAACATACGATAAGGTAGCTTTGTTTACCAGACCAAGAAGGTTTGGGAAAACGCTTATGCTCAGTATGTTTGAGAATTTCTTTAATATAAAAAAAGACAGCAGAGAAATTTTTGATGGACTTAATATTATGGAACGTAAGGAATTCTGTAAAGAATGGATGAATCGGTATCCGGTACTTTTTATTTCATTTAAGGATATTGAGGCAGAAACATTTAGTGATGCATATGATATGCTTAAAGTCCGATTAGCTGATATGTGTAAAAAGTATTCTGATTTGAAGGACGATAATAGAGTTAATAAGTTTGATGCAGAAATTTTTACAAGGTTAGAGGCACAGATCGGAAGTACTGCGGATGTAAAAAATTCTCTGAAAACAGTTATGCGTATGATGTATTCTGTATATGGTAAGGAAGTTATTCTTCTTATTGACGAATATGATGTTCCAATTGCAAAGGCGAGTGAGAAAGATACAGCAGAGAATAAGTTTTATTCCTCTATGCTTGATGTAATTAGAGGTATTATGGGGACAGCATTAAAAGATAATGAATATCTTAAGTTTGCTGTTATCACAGGTTGCCTTCGCATTGCCAAAGAGAGTATTTTTACAGGAACAAACAACTTTGCTTCATATTCTGTTTTGGATGAAGATTTTTCAGAATATTTTGGTTTTTCAGAGAATGAGGTGGCAGAACTACTATCTGCTGCTGACAGGGAAGATAAGGCTGGTATAATAAAAGAATGGTACGATGGCTATGTGTTTGGAAATAGTTTTGTCTATTGCCCATGGGATGTGATGAGCTATATGTCTGCATTAAAAAAAAGGAAAAATGCGAAACCAAAGAACTATTGGAAAAATACCAGTCATAATGGAATACTTTTGACATTTGTAACAAGGACAGATTTCTTTGTATCTCATAAATTTGAGATTTTAATGAATGGCGGAACAATTGTTCAGACAATTTCAGATGAATTGACTTATGATACACTTCATTCCTCAGAAGATAATCTGTGGAGTGTAATCTTAATGACAGGATATCTTACAAAGGCAAATGCAGATGAAGATGGGGATACAGTAAGTCTTAAGATACCTAATAGAGAAATTGCATCTATTTTTGAAGATGCAGTTGTAGCATATTTTAAGAATACAATAGATAATGGAACACAGAAATTAATGATGGAATCATTATGGAATAGTGATGAGGAGACTGCAGCCAAGGCTATATCAGACCTTTTATGGAAAACGATTAGTTATAATGACTACCATGAGGACTATTATCATGCTTTTCTTGCAGGCGCATTTGTGGGACTTGGCTATGAAGTGGAATCAAACAAAGAAAAAGGTCTTGGAAGACCAGACATTTTAATTTTAGACCAGTCAAGCCGCAGAGCAATTATAATAGAAGCAAAGAAATCTGAGAATGAATTGAATATGGAGCTGGATTGTGAAAAGGCGGTTGAACAAATTATTACCAGAAAATACACACAAGGGCTTTATGGTTATGAACAGATTCTTTGCTATGGTATTTCCTTTTTTCAGAAGCAAGCTAAGGTTAAGAGAGTTTTCAAATAAAAAGTGTAAGCCATATGGCTTACACTTTTTATTTGAAAAGATAAAATGGTGTTGAAATAACTTCTCTTGAAACAAATAGCGAACTGTCGGATTTTGCATCGACAAACCATTTGACAAGGTTTATCATGCCGTTTTCTATTTCAATACATGTGATTGAATGTGGGTGTACGCAGCTTCCTACATTAAAATAGCGTGTTTTATCATTTCCCATCATTGGGCGGTGAGTGTGTCCTGTAATAATATAGCAATTATTTTTTATTGCCCAGTCAGAAAGGCGTTTTTCGCTTTTTTCTTTTCTTTGATAGTTTTTTGCTGCGCTGGTAGGATCTAAAATTCCTATTTGTTCTAAAGGTTTCCATAGATATCTGACAAGAAAGCGTGATAGTTTCCAAAGAGTTGAATTTAAAAAATCTGCCTGATGTCCATGTGTTAAATATAATTCAAGGCATTTTGGAGCTATGTAGGAATGTTTTGAATTTTTTTGCAAATATCCACACAATCTTAAGATAAGTCCAGAATAGTGAATAGATTTTTTGTTATTTTTCATAACATAGTCATGATTACCATAAATAAACCAGAGATGATTCTTTTTCTCAAAAAGTGACAGGAGATTGAATACGTCCTCATGGACTTCTTTAATAGCAGAAAAGTGGCGATTTTCCCATAATTCGTCACCATCGCCAAGCTCAATGTATATAAAATTATTTTTATAATAATATTTTAGTGCAGCAAAATATATGTGTTGATTGCTTAAAAAGTTATCATTGGAATTACCTACACCGCGATGGCAGTCACTAAAAAGAACAATTCTTGAGTATGGGTAAAGGGAAATTACAGGAGCATCTTTAAAGCTTTTATATATTCTTCTTTCATATCCTTTTTTCATTTTCATACCCCACTTTTTTTATTTTAAATGCTATTATCAAAATCATGAAAGATTAATGAGTAATTTGAAAAAAATTTTAAAGTTTACTTAATTTATACGAAAAATATAATACATAATTATAAATTGTTACGTGTTTGAAAATTAATTGCAGTAATTTCCAAACACGTAGTATAGATGTTATTAAAAAATAACAGATAATTTATTAAAAATAAAACAGGTAATTTGTTAAAAATCTAATGTATTCTCCTTTGGCTTTTTCTATAGCATTTTTTACGCTTTTTATTCTTGACAGTATGCCAGAACAACGGAGGCAGATAAAGGTACAGGCAGAGAAGACGGTCAAGACTGCATTTAAAAGGTTTTGTAACCCATAAAAACATACGGCATAAAATTCTATTTCTCCATTGTGCAAAACGGCAGATAAATTTTCTAAATGAAGTAAGCCGACATGAAGAACAATCGTTAAATAGAAGTTTAACTTGCAGACCACATATATGGAAAGCTATATTTACCTGTGTATTTAATGAATTGACAAAAGCGGCAAGCATTTCTGCGTTAGGAAATGTGATACATACCTGAACTACTAAATCTTTTGGCTCGCAGTAACAACCCATATGAAAAGCAGTAAGCCACCAATGTTTTTTAGATAAATGCGAAATTTTTTTATCATTATGATAAAGGCTTATGGACATAGGCAGCATTTCTTCATTTTTTACAGAGTGGAACAAAGTTGTATTTTGCTGAATCGATGCAACAATAGAGTCTGCTTTGTATATGCCGACTTCACAGCCAATATTAATACCATATTGTCCCTTCCAAAATTCAATAAGCCACGTGCGGCCATTATAGTCAAAATAAATGGGCATACAATCAAAAACCATATTAAAATGTGGTGCATATAGGTCAAATAGCGAAGTGTAGCCAAAAATACGCTGTGGAGCATCAATGGTAGTAGAAAAAGTATCATTACATGGCTCATAACAATAGCCAAAAGGCTCAATAAGAGGTGTAATCATGCTGCATTTTTCTTCAATAGACATACAGACTAACATTTTGCAGATTTTTTTCTTACGGAACCATAAAAATATTGAACAGAGAAATGCAATAATAAGAATAACTATAATAATTTGGTACATTGGAATTCTCCTTAAGTGTTTTATATATTTTATGCTGATAATAGAGATTGGTGTTATTGTTCATTTTGTTCTGACAACTGATTACTAATTTATTCTTAATAAAGAGTTAATTAGCGGTAGAAATGAGAAGAAAAATATAGTATAATATCATAACAGGTAAATTAAAAATATAATATATTTGAATAATTAATTTGGAGGAAGAGATGGATATATTAAAAGAAGTTTATATTTCATCAGGAATAAGTGAAAGTGTATATGATTTTTGCAAAAGTATAATTAGTGATTTAGAAAACAGGTTTGCTTCTATTGATGAAACAGCCGAATTTAATCAAATAAAAGTGCTTAAAGCTATGCAGGATAATAAAATCAGTGCAGCATGTTTTGAGCAGTCTACAGGATATGGTTATGATGATTTGGGAAGAGAAAAGCTTGAAGATGTCTATGCGCATGTATTTAGTGCAGAGGCAGCTCTTGTGCGTCCTCAGATTACATGTGGGACTCATGCGCTCACAATCGCGCTGTCAGCTAATCTAAGGCCGGGAGATGAACTTTTGTCACCTGTTGGGCGTCCATATGATACGCTTGAAGGGGTAATTGGAATAAAGAAGGATAGTCCTCCATGTTCTCTTAAAGAGTTTGGAATAACTTATAAGCAGGTTAACTTATTAAACGATGGTTCTTTTGACTTTGAAGGTATACGTGCAGCTATTAATGAAAAGACAAAGCTTGTTACAATACAGCGTTCTAAAGGATATGAAACAAGACCAACGCTTTCAGTTAAGCGTATTGGTGAATTAATTTCTTTTATAAAGTCTGTAAAGCCTGATGTTATTTGTATGGTAGATAATTGTTATGGTGAATTTGTAGAGAGGGAGGAGCCGCTGCAGGCAGGTGCTGATTTATGTGTCGGCTCTCTTATTAAAAATCCGGGAGGCGGACTTGCTCCAATAGGCGGATACATTGTAGGAAAGAAAGAACTTATTGATATGTGTGCATACAGGCTTACAGCTCCTGGTTTAGGCAAAGAGGTAGGGGCTACACTTGGAGTAAACCGTTCATTTTTTCAAGGTTTCTTTCTTGCACCTACAGTTACGGCAGGTGCGTTAAAAGGTGCATTGTTTGCTGCAAATGTATATGAAAGACTTGGCTTTAAGGTAGTACCAAATGGAAGTGAAAGCCGTCATGACATTATTCAGTCAGTTACACTTGGTTCATCAGAAGCAGTTATAGCTTTTTGCAGGGGAATACAGGCAGCGTCACCAGTAGACAGCCATGTAGCGCCGGAACCATATGCAATGCCGGGATATCACAGTGATGTTATAATGGCAGCAGGTGCATTTATACAGGGTTCATCAATAGAATTAAGTGCTGATGGGCCAATAGAGCCGCCATATGCAGTATATTTTCAGGGTGGGCTTACATGGTATCATGCAAGATTTGGAATAACTAAATCGCTTCAATATATGGTTGATGAGGGGATTATATCGTTGTGAGGGAAAGTAAGGAACTGTCAACAAACAATTAATTTTAATAGAACTTGCATTTTGATTATTCTAAAGTAGCCAGAAGGAGGAAACATAAATTAAATGGGAAAAAGTATATCAATTATAGTTCCATGTTTTAATGAACAGGATGTTTTACCAATATTTTATAAAGAAACTGCAAATGTTCTTTCAGGACTTAATTGCAGTTATGAATTTGTTTTTATAAATGATGGTTCTAATGATAAGACTCTGGAGGTTATGCAAGAGTTATCTAAAAAAGATAGAAATGTAACATATCTTTCATTTTCAAGAAATTTTGGAAAAGAAGCTGCTATGTATGCAGGTTTTTGTAATGCCAATGGAGACTATGTGGCTGTAATGGATGCGGATATGCAGGATCCACCTTCTTTACTTACTGAAATGCTTAATATAATAGTAAAAGAAGGATATGACAGTGTTGCAGCAAGAAGAGTTGATAGAAAAGGAGAACCTCCTATAAGGTCTTGGTTTGCACGAAAATTTTATAAGCTTATAAACAGAATTTCTGATGCAGATATTGTGGATGGTGCCAGAGATTTCCGCTTAATGAAAAAGGATATGGTTGATGCTATTGTTGAAATGGGAGAATATAACAGGTTTTCAAAAGGTATTTTTGGATGGATTGGTTTTAATACATATTGGCTCCCTTATGATAATACAAGGAGAGTTGCCGGCGAAACGAAATGGAGCTTTTGGAAATTATTTAAGTATGCAGTGGATGGAATAATTAACTTTTCACAGGCTCCACTTAGTATAGCTTCATGGTTTGGCATTGTGATGACTTTTTTATCATTTATAATGCTTGCAGTTATTGTAATACGCAGGCTTGTCTGGGGAGATCCCGTTGCAGGTTGGGCATCTACAATATGTGTTATTATTTTTATAGGAGGAGTACAGTTATTTTGTTTAGGAGTGATGGGACAATATATTGCCAAAACTTATATGGAAACAAAAAACAGACCACATTATATTATTTCTGAAACAAATAAGAAGGGAATAAGGAAAGTGAAATAAGGTGTGTATTAATGGAGATAAGAAATAAAGATATTGATAACGGACATGCATTTGACTGGGGAAAAGCATCAGAAGATTATGCTAAATATCGTGATATTTATCCAAAAGCATTTTATAATAAATTAGCAGAGCTTTCTTTAGGAGTAAAAGGACAGTGTGCTTTAGATTTGGGAACAGGTACTGGTGTGATTCCAAGAAATATGTATGGATATGGTGCTAAATGGATAGGCGCTGATATTTCAGAAAATCAGATTGCATATGCAGAGAAATTAAGCAGAGAAGCAAATATGGACATTAAATATATTGTTTCTTCGGCAGAAGATGTTGATTTTCCTGATGAAACCTTTGATGTAATTATTGCATGTCAATGTTTTATGTATTTTGATAAAAGCATTTTATTGCCAAAAATTCATGAAATGTTAAAAGATAATGGACATTTTGCTGTATTATTTATGGCATGGCTTCCAGATGAAAGCGAGATTGCTAAAAGAAGTGAGGAGTTGGTACTAAAATATAATCCTGCATGGACTGGTGGTGGTATGCAGAGATATAAGTTAAACAAACCAGAATGGTGCAGGGATTTATTTGAAGCTGATAATATGTTGACTTTTGATTTGCCTGTTACATTTACTAGAGAGAGCTGGCATGGAAGAATTAAGGCATGCAGAGGAATAGGAGCTTCATCTCTTAGCACAGATGAGATTGCTGCATGGGAAAAAGAGCATGTAATGTATATGCAGACAGTTCCGGAAGTATTTGATATACTACATTATATAACTGTGCTTGATCTGAAAAAGAAAAATGGTAGGATTTTATTCAGAAGTAGAAGTTAGAAATTATTGTACAATTTTATGTTATATGTATTGAAAGGAATGTATTAAATATGAGATTAAGGTTTCCGCTTGGGATAGACAGTTTTGAGAAGCTGATTACATCTAAAGGTTACTATGTTGATAAAACAGAATTTATATGCGAACTGTTAAGTGTACCATTTGAGGTAAATCTTATTACACGTCCTCGCAGATTTGGGAAGACACTTACCCTTTCAATGCTTAAGGATTTTTTTGATATAAGCAAAGACAGCAAAGAACATTTTGCTGGGTTAGCAATTTCAAAGGATATAAATATATGTGAAAGATGGATGAATAAATGGCCTGTTTTGTTTTTGACTCTTAAAAATATAGAGGGAATGAAGTTTGAAAGTGTATATAACCAATTAAAAGCAATGCTTTCTGATTATTGTATAGAAAATTCTTATTTAAGCGAAAGTGAAAAAATTAATTTAGATGATAGACAATTGGTACAGCGTTTTAAATCTAAAAGTGCAACAGATGAAGAGATAAAAAATAGTCTTTATACATTGATACGAATAATGAGTATTCACTATGGCAAACCGGTAATTCTTCTTATTGATGAATATGATGTTCCATTATCCAATGCAAGTGAAAACGGATATTACAGACAAATGTTAGACATTATTCGTTCTTTTCTTGGTAAAGCACTTAAAACAAACGAATATTTAAAATTTGCCGTTATTACAGGATGTCTGCGCATTGCCAAAGAGAGTATTTTTACAGGTACAAATAATTTTGTGACTAATTCTATAACAAGTGACAGATTTGATGAATATATAGGTTTTACTGAAAATGATATGCAGAAAATATTAAAGGATTCTGGTTTTGAAGACCATGCGGAGGAAATAAAAGACTGGTACAATGGTTACAGATTTGGTTCAATAAATGTATATTGTCCATGGGATGTGTTAAATCATCTGGCAGCACTTCAGGTCAATCCAAATAAAGCCCCTGAAAACTATTGGGAAAATACAAGTCACAATGGAATTATAAAGACATTTATCAGCAGGGATAAGCTTGATGTTCAGGACAAATTTGAGACTCTTATGACAGGTGGCTATATTCTGGTAACAGTAAATGACAATTTAACTTATGATATATTAAAAGCAGATTATCAGATTGCAGATAAGGATGTTGAAGCGGCAGAAAAAAATTTCTGGAATCTTTTATATATGACAGGATATTTAACAAAAGCATCAGATGAGGAAATAAAAGGCTTGTCATTAAAAGACAGGCAGGCAGCTCTAAAAATTCCAAATGAAGAAGTTAAATCAATATTTAGAACAGCTATTATTGAATGGTTTAATGAGTCAGTGCAGACGATTGACAGAAGCGAATTATTTAATGCTTTTTGGGAGCAGAATACAGAAAGTGCAGAAAATATAATATCAGATATTTTATTTGATACAATAAGTTATTATGATTATAAGGAAAGCTATTATCATGCATTTCTGGCAGGACTTTTTACAGGAGCAGGATTTGCAGTGGAGTCAAATTATGAGTATGGAAACGGCAGACCAGATGTAATAGTAAAGGACAGAAAAAATAGAAGGGTACTTGTTATAGAAGTAAAACATGCAGGTTCAGAGGAAAAATTGTCAGAAGAATGTGATAGAGCAATTAAGCAGATTGAAGAAAAAAAGTATACATTAAAACTTTCAAAGGGATATAGAACTGTTATAAGTTATGGAATTGCATTTTATGATAAAGAGTGCAGGATAAAAAGTGTATGTTGAAAAGAGGTGTAAAAGTGCTGATTTTATATTTATAGTGGATATAGGAGTTAGCAGTTTGATACAATAAAAGTTGTATTATGATTATGTTATTTCAAAATTTAATAGTATGAATTGCTGTCCTGGTGATTAGTTTTTGTTGAACAATAATTGTGAAACAGAAGATTGGTCATCAGGTTTATTTTTGTTTATGATATAAACATAAGATTATGAGAAATCTGTGCGAAAGATTTTTAATTTGCATAAAATAGAAAAAATTTGTAGCATATAAAATGTAAAATAATATGAAATATAGTAATTAGCAAGTTATAAATTTATAGTTTGATTTATTTTGCTATAAATCAATGCACAAGAGAGGAATAAAACCATGAAACATATTATTACAGAAAAGATAATAGAGGGGTATAGAAAACATTTAAAAGAGGAAGAAAAAAGTATAGCAACAATAAACAAATACATGTGTGATATTAGAAAACTCATGAAATATGCAGATGGACAGGATATTACAAAAAAACTATTGGTTGATTATAAAGAAGATTTGAGAGTAAATAAAAAGTATAAATTATCCAGTATTAATTCATTTATCATTGCTGTAAACAGGCTTTTTGAATATTTAGAATGGTATGGACTTCGTATAAAGACATATCGTATACAGAAAGAAGTATTTGTGTCTGAAAAGATGGATTTGTCAATGCAGGATTATAGAAAGCTGGTGGATGCTGCACGGCAAAAAGGAAAGAAAAGGCTTGCAATGATTATCCAGACATTATGTGCTACAGGCATACGTATAAGTGAACTTTCATATCTGACTGTTGAAAGTGTAAGAAAAGGTGAAATTGAAATTTACTGCAAAAAGAAACACAGGAAAGCACTTATTCCAGAAAAGCTCCAGAAACTTTTAATTGAGTATATAAAAGAAAATAATATTGAAAATGGGGTAGTATTTCGGACTTCCAGAGGAAATGCGGTTGACCGTAGTAATGTTTGGAGAGAAATGAAAGCACTTAAAGAAGAAGCAAAAGTGGCAGGAGAAAAGATATTTCCGCACAATTTCAGACATTTGTTTGCAAAGGTATTTTATAGTGTGGGTAATGATATAGCAAAACTAGCAGATGTGCTTGGACATAGCAGTATAGAAACTACAAGACTTTATATAATGACGACAAGTGAAGAACATAAAAAAATGCTTAATAGAATGGGGATGGTGTAGATAGCAAGAAAAGGATTGTAATTTTATATAATGAGGATTTTTTATTGCAAAGTAAATAATACAACATAATGAAAATTATGTTGTATTTTGCACAAAAACAATAATATCACAAAAAATTTTGTTTTTCAAGGGATTTAGATTATTTTTTTAATTTCATTGATTTCAACTATGTCACTACACAAATCCAACAACAACATATGTAATATTCTATTTTACGGGTGGCAATCTTAAAGTTTCCAGCAAAAATAGGCTGTTTTCTATTTAAACTTATATTTGTGAAATATTTATTTTACAACATAATTTTCATAATGTTGTATACAATCTATTAAAAAGGAATGTCAGTTAAAAATACTAAATCATATTAATGTAGTTGATTTATCTGTATTACTTCTGCAATATTTAGCTTCTAAAGTAATAATATATAAAATGTTTTAAGAAAGGAATGATGAATTTTTGCAGAGGAGAGGTTAGAGAAAGTATTTGGAGATAAAACCATGAAAGACGATATACAGAGTGAAGAAGTACAGCATGTCTTTTTAGTTGGTGCAAAATCAATAGGTAATTATGGTGGTTATGAAACATTTTTAAATAAATTGACAGAGTATCATAGGGACAGTGAGAAAATTAAATACCATATAGCATGTAAAGCAAATGGATCTGGCTGTATGGATGAGAAAAGATTAGATTCAGACAAAATAATAAGGATTTCAGCTTCAGAATTTATTTATAATAATGCAAGATGCTTTAAGCTGCATGTCCCTGAAATAGGGGCAGCACAGGCATTATATTATGATATAAAAGCACTTCATGAGTGTTGCAGATATATTAAGAGAAAGCAAATTAAATGTCCAATTATCTATATTATGGCGTGTCGAATCGGACCATTGGCAGGTCATTTTAAGAGAGTGATACATAGATTAGGTGGCAAATTATATATTAATCCGGATGGTCATGAGTGGAGAAGAGCTAAATGGAATAAAATAATTCAGAAATATTGGAAATATTCTGAGTGTCTAATGGTTAAACACAGTGATCTTGTTATTTGCGATTCTTTAAATATTGAGAAATATATACATGAAAGTTATGATGGAAAAGGTATTAAAGGCAGTTCGCCTAAAACTACATACATAGCATATGGTGCAGAAGTCAGAAAAAGCTATCTTGATGATAATGAC
>CAMWXG010000056.1 GCA_947178155.1 uncultured Lachnoclostridium sp. | reverse complement strand
CTATTTACTAATAAATAGTCTAACATCATTTTTTTACAGTGTCAACTTTAAAATTTATTTTTTATAATTTTAATTTCAAAGGCCACTCACACCACTTTTTATAAGTAGTGTAAGCGGCCACATATTTTATTACTTTTTATATCTCAATAATTCAACTAAATGTACTCAAGCACTATATAATAATGCAAACAAGTCCACCGTTACTGTCATTTATCACTTTTTGTATTGTTTCCTGAAGCTTAATCTGACTTTCATCAGTTAGTTTACCTACCTTGCTTTCCATCCCCTCCTCTACAAGCTGTCTTACAGTCTTTCCAAATATATTTGTATCCCATATTCCATTTTCATCATCACCGGAATTTTGCCCTGATATATACTCAATAAGATCCTGAGCCTGCTGCTGCGTGCCTACTATAGGTGCAATCTCTGTTTCAATATTCGCCTGTATCAAATGAACGGACGGACTTGTTGCTTTCAGCTTTACACCATATTTATTGCCATGATGTATAAGTTCCGGCTTATCTATTGTTATCTCACTTATAGATGGAGTAAGTACGCCATATCCTTTTCTGCGAACTTCATTCCATGCATCGCTAATCTTTTCTATCTCGCTTTTCTTAGCTGAATACTCTTTAAGTAAATGTATAAGCTGGTACTCACCTTCTATTGGAACTCCTACGAGCTCACTTAATATCTGATAATACCTGCTGTCATCAAAAACAACCCGAACCTTTACTCTTCCATTTTCCATTCCAATATGTTCAATACTAAATTCTTTTATGTATTCGCTGTCAGCATTGAAATTATCCCTTGAAATGTCACTAATAATAGATATTCTGGCAAGTATATCCCTGACTTTTTCAATAAGCTCCTGCTTAAGCCAATGTACAGGCGGAAGCATCTCTACCCATTTAGGCATGTGAAATGCAATTTGACTTACAGGAAATGATGCAAGCAGTTTCTCCATTATTTTTTGTATATCCTCCATGCGAAGCTGATTACAGTTAAGTGCAGCTGCCTGAATTTGATACTTTTCATTTATATAATTTACGGTTGAAACCGCTTCATCACCATATGGTTTTGCTGAATTTACTATTACAATAAATGGTTTGCCAATTGCCTTAAGTTCTTGTATAGTACGCTCTTCCGGCTCTTTATATGCCTCTCTTGCTATATCTCCAAAACTTCCATCCGTTGTAACGACTATTCCTATAGTAGAATGATCATGAATCACCTTTCTGGTTCCAAGCTCTGCCGCCTGTGTAAATGGCATTGGTTTATCAGACCAAGGTGTCATAACCATTCTTTCACTGTTATCCTCTTCAAGACCTCCCGCACCATTTACTATGTAACCCACACAATCAATAAGTCTTACTTTTACCTGATTATCACCAAAAAGATTTACGCCAACTGCCTCTTTTGGTATAAATTTAGGCTCTGTTGTCATAATAGTTCTGCCTGCAGCTGACTGTGGAAGTTCATCAACAGCCCTCTCTTTGTCATGTTCATCTTGTATTCCCGGCAAAACTAAAAGCTCCATAAACCTTTTAATAAATGTAGACTTGCCGGTTCTTACAGGACCACATACCCCCAGATAAAATTCTCCATTAGTACGCTCTGCAATATCCTTATATACCTGAAATCCGCTCATATGCTCCTCCAATCTCCGGACAACCATCACTTTTATCCGGTTTATCTATCTATATGAACAAGACACACAAATTAGAACACAATAAAGAGAATAGTTCTTCACATGGATTGTTTATATGACATATAGTGGCATAATTGTAAAAGAGAAAAAAGAGTTTCATATACGAAACTCTTCTTTCTCTTTTTGTAGCACAAATTTCCTACTCTAAACTTTCTATCAAATCCATTAATTCATTATAATTAACCGATGATTGATTAAATGCAATTACTACAACAAAACATACCACTGCAATTATTATACCTATTGAAGAACATATAATACCTGCTATAGCAAGACTACGTCCCGGTCTATGCTGAACGATTGTAATAATTGAAAATACAAGACCAAGAATTGCCATAATTCCTGCTATGTACCATGCACAGCAACACACAATAGATAATATACCAAGTACCATACCTGCTATTGCAAAACCACACGCTCCTTCTGTAGACTGACTCTGCATCTGGTAAAGATTCTGTTGTGTGTTTTGTGTGGTTGTTGACTGTGTAAAACCATCGTTCCAACCATCATTAAAACCATTATTTGAATTATTACCTGAAAAATCCCCTTCATGGTCATTATTCAAATATCCGTTTTCGTTGCCATTATCATTTTCCATGATTAAATAATCCTCCTATGCAATTAATCGTTACTGTAAACACCCACCAGCAATAACAATTAATCATATTTATCACATATAATGCTATATTACCTATTGCAGATTGTCAAGGACTTATTTAGCATTTATATGGTTTTTAATTACAAAGTTAAAAGCGGATTGCCAGTATATCTATATCCCAAAATATAAGCAATATATTTTTAATAATAAACTGTGCAAGCAATACCACAATGCCAACATAAAGATATCCATATCTAAACTTCATAAAATCATATCTGCCTTTTGTTACAACTGCAAATGTCCCCTTAGTCATATACATAATATATAAAATCCCACAGTATGGCACAAAAGGATTGTATAAAAATGACTTAATCCATTTTCCTGAAACAAATGAAATAACTGCTCTTGTACCGCCACATCCCGGACAATACAGTCCTGTAATATAGTGAAATGAACATCTTGGAATTATATCTGAAAGTTTAAGCGGTGAAAAAGAAAAAATCATAATTCCAAAAAAACTTACAAGTGCAAATACAATTCCTGCAACATAAAGTTTAAATTCATTTTTAGCATATATTCCCATAATACTACTGTTTCCTATTTTTACTTTTCCAAAAGCACACTTAAATTTCTAATTTTTTAAATCCATCTGAATAATGTAGTTTTTGATCATCTGTGATAAATACTGCTTCGACTCTATCCATAGAATTTACCAGTTCTAATCCTTTTTTTGTCCCAAGAGCAAAACATGTTGTTGAAAGCCCATCCCCATCTATTGACTCGTCCGATACTATAGTTACCGCAACAAGACCATTATCATATGAATAACCTGTTTTTGGATTTAAAATATGATGATATATTGTATCTCCATATTCAAAATAACGTTCATATACTCCTGAAGATACTACTGATACATCATCCGCTCCAACAGCCGTTATTATTTCATTTCTTTCAGCAAATGGCTGCTGTACGCCTATCCTAAATGGGCTGCCATCCGTTTTTTTTCCTATACAAAGCACATTGCCTCCAAGCGATATAGTTCCACTTTTTACTCCACTGCTGACAAGATATTTTTTTAACTCATCGGCAATAAAACCTTTTGCAATGGCCCCTAGGTCAATTCCCATGCCTGGTATTTTTAATGTAAGAACTTTGCCATTAAGAGTCATATTTTCATATTCTACATACTTAAGTGCTTCACTAATGCTGCTTTCCTGCGGAACTTGAGGTTCATCAGCAGTAAAATCCCACAACGAACTTACAGGAGCTATTGTAATATCAAAACTGCCCTCTGCAAGCTCCGAATAATATATTCCTCTTTCAAGCAATTTGGCAAAATCATCAGTCAGCTCAAACTGCATAGTTCCATTTTTATTTAATTTATATTTAATATCATTCTTTATATTTAACTGTCTGTTTATTTCGTTATCTATATCTATTATCTGTCTGGGAGTATATTTTCCCCTCATTTTTATATCTGACTTAACACTCTTCTTATCCGTTTTCCCACTTTCTTCCTGTGGATTCAAAACATCGCTCCACATAGCAGAAATAGTCTCACTTTTTTTTACATAATCAATATAATAACTTTCTATTTCATTTATGTTATAAAGCTCACTTCCTTTTAGAGTTCTGCTAAATATTGTTTCATACTTTGCACACATTGACACACATTGATTAAGTATATCTTTATTCCCACCCTCATAAAGGTTAATTGTGTATGTTGTATTAAATGCAAATCCTGTTGTGCTTAATTCTGAACTTTTATCATCCCTTATATCTTTATTACTAATAGCACATCCTGAAAAAAAACATACTCCAAAAATATTTAAAGCCATAAAAAACGCAAGTGTTTTAGCAACTCTTTGACTATGCGGACGTAACATATTATCAATATATTTCATTTACATCAGAACCTTTCATAAGAATCTTTTTGACTAGTTGCTGCTCTTCTTCTGTAAGGTCAGCTCCTTTAATTAAATCAGGTCTTCTGTCTGCTGTTCTTATAACAGACTGTCTGCGGCACCACTGAGCAATAAGTTTGTGATTGCCTGAAGTAAGTACAGGAGGAACCTCCTTGCCGTGCCAATTTTCAGGACGTGTATACTGTGGATACTCTAATAAGCTGCCTGAAAATGATTCCTTTCCTGCAGAAGCTCCATTGCCGAGAACCCCTGGTACCAGCCTTGATATTGCATCAATCATAACTAATGCAGGAAGCTCTCCACCAGTAAGCACATAATCCCCCACAGACACATAGTCGGTAACTATCAGCTCAAGCACACGCTCATCTATTCCTTCGTAGCGCCCACATAAAAAAATAAGCTCCTCTTCCTTAGAATATTCCCGAGCAAGCTTTTGGTTAAATGTCTTTCCTTGCGGAGTAACATATATAAGCCGTGGCATTTTAAACTGTTCTGTACCTTCCACAGCATCTTCATTGCTTCCCTGTGCTCTTATTCTTTCACATATATATTTATAACAATTATATATTGGCTCTGCCTGCATAACCATACCAGCACCGCCGCCATATGGATAATCATCAACACTATTATGCTTATTTCCTGCAAAATCTCTTATATTTACGGCATCAATACTTATATATCCTGATTTAACCGCTCTTCCCATTATACTTTCTTTCATCACATTATTAATTATATCAGGAAATAATGTCATTACATGAAATTTCATACTAATCCAATAGTCCTTTCATAATATGAACTGTAATAATTTGATTTTTAATATCAACACTCTTAACACAGTCTGGTATATCAGGCAGCAAAACTTCTTTTCCATCATGTTCAACTACAAATACCAGATTTGCTCCTGTTTCCATTACATCTTTTAAAATACCAAAATCATTTCCATCATCTGTCACTACTTTTAAGCCAATCATATCAGCAATATAACACTCGCCCTCTTCTAATGGAATTGCATTTTCACGTGTTACATAAATATCACAGCCTTTATACTTTTCAATATCATTTATATTATCAATCCCCTTGAACTTAACAATAACAAGATTTTTAAAAAATCTGACTGACTTCACCTCAAGAGGCTTTTTTTCACTTCCTGTATCAAGTATAACATCTTTTAAATCTTTAAATCTTTCCGGAGATTGTGTAGTAGGAAATACTTTTACCTCACCTTTAATACCATGTGTATTTGATATAACACCTACTCTAAATAAATCTGTCATTTCAATCCTCCATTTAGTTAAAAAAGCGCAAAACCAACGTTTTGCGCCAGAACCTATTACTGTCCTATCTCTACGACAACTTTCTTATCTGTCTTTGAGGCCGCAGCTTTTACCATAGCACGTATAGCCTTTGCAATACGCCCCTGCTTGCCTATTACTTTGCCCATATCATCCCCGGCAACCTTAAGCTCATAGATAATCTCATTGTCATTTTCAGTCTCTGTTACAGTGACCTCCTCAGGGTGGTCAACAAGTGACTGTGCAAGAACTTCTATTAATTCTTTCATACTACCAGACCTCCCTTTTGTGTTACCATATACAGCAAACGCATTTTTGGTACACTTGTACTTTAAGCAAATACTGCTTTAGTAACTATGAATTACTCCATGATACCAGCTTGTTTTAAAAGTTTACCAACTGTTTCTGTCGGCTTTGCACCATTAGAAAGCCACTTCTTGGCACTTTCCTCATTAAACTTGAAAACACTTGGATTCTGGTTTGGGTCATAAGTACCAATTTCCTCAATAAACCTACCATCTCTTGGAGCTCTTGAATCAGCAACTACTACTCTATAAAAAGGCGCTTTCTTTTTACCCATTCTTCTTAATCTAATCTTTACTGCCACCTGTTTCACCTCCTTAATTACTGCATGTATAATCTATATAGAACCTACTTATCTAAGGAACTGTTAAGAAATAACTTTTAATATTAAAAGCCATTTCTTAACAGTTCCTTAGAGCATCTCCTGAAATTCATTTCTGATAATGTCAGGACACACTCCGGCACATTTGTGCTAGATGTTTGGATTTCTATCTTTTTTGCATTTCAAATATTATTTATTACTTCTAAAACCCAAAAGGAAGTTTAAAATTCCCAAACATACCTTTCTTCTTACCTTTTCCTGACATCATTCCAGACATCTGTTTCATCATCTTTTTAGACTGCTCATACTGCTTCATAAGTTTGTTGACTTCTGAAATGTCAACACCTGCTCCCTTTGCAATACGTCTCTTCCTTGAAGGATTTATTATGTCAGGATTGCCTCTTTCTTCATATGTCATAGAGTATATGATTGCCTCTATGCCTTTAAACATATCATCATCAATATCTATATCAGAAGGAAGACCAACACCCGGAAGCATACTGAGTATGCTCTTTATGCCCCCCATCTTCTTCATCTGCTCCATCTGATCTAGAAAATCATTAAAATCAAACTCAGCTTTACGAAACTTCTTCTCCATTTCCTTGGCTTTGTCCTGATCAATCTGACTTTCAGCCTTTTCAATAAGAGTAAGCACATCCCCCATACCAAGTATACGCGATGCCATACGATCAGGGTAAAACTGTTCCAAATCTGAAAGCTTTTCACCCATACCCACATACAATATAGGACAGCCTGTAACCGCCTTTATAGAAAGTGCTGCACCGCCTCTAGTATCACCATCAAGTTTTGTAATTATAACACCATCTATACCTATCTCTTGATTAAACGTTGTTGCAACATTAACAGCGTCCTGCCCTGTCATGGCATCTACAACAAGTACAGACTGGTCAATTTCAATATTTTCCTTAATTTCCTTAAGCTCTGCCATCATATCTTCATCAATATGAAGACGACCTGCTGTATCAAGAAGTACCACATTAAGACTGTTTGCCTCTGCATGTTTTATCGCTGCTTTAGCAATATCAACCGGTCTGTGATTTGTCCCCATAGAAAAGACTTCAACACCCTGCTTCTCACCATTAATCTGCAGCTGTTCTATTGCAGCAGGACGATATATATCACACGCCACAAGAAGCGGTCTGCGACCCTTTGACTTAAGCTTACCTGCAATCTTTGCAGATGTAGTAGTTTTACCTGCGCCCTGAAGTCCGCACATAAGTATTACAGACATTTCACTCGCATTTTTAAGCTTTATCTCTGTCATCTCACTTCCCATAAGATTGACAAGCTCTTCATTTACCAACTTTATAACCATCTGTCCCGGTGTCAGGCTGTTCATTACATCCTGCCCTACTGCACGTTCCTGTACAGTTTTTACAAAGTTCTTAACTACCTTAAAATTTACATCTGCCTCAAGCAGCGCCATTTTAACTTCCTTTAATGCAGCCTTTACATCATCTTCCGTCAGACGCCCCTTGCTGCGAAGGTTCTTAAAAACATTTTGCAATTTTTCAGTTAAATTATCGAATGCCATAATAACCTCCCTGTAAATATATCAGTTAGTAATGCTTGTTATTGGCTACTTAAAGATATTAGAACATATTTAAAAATTTATAAATCATTTCCAAACAGGTTATAGTATAATATAGGAACAAATTATTGTCAAGCTTTTTTCTTGACAAATTAATGTATGAAAAAACTTGAAACTTCTTATAGATTGTGCTATATTGGGCATAAAGAAGGGCACCTGCTGATAACAGATGTCCCATAGGAGCCACCGATAGACGGTTAGCCCGATTAGTTAAATACAGCAATAGCCGCAACCTTTGGGCGGGGGCGGCTATTTTTGTGTCTTATTACTATCTTTACCAATAGAGTATCCTATTCCAAAGCATGCTAAATAAAACTTCAACCATAAACATATCTTTTATTCTTCTTCCAAAATATCATTAAGTATCTCAAAGACAACCTTCCACTTTTCATCCTGCCTAGAAATCCCCATACCTTTAAGTTCCTCATGTAGCTTTTTTACAAGCTCTTTCTGATGCTTAAACCTTTTTGCAAGTCCCAGTTTTTCCTCGTATTTATGGAGATTTGTACATGCACGCTTTACACCATCATGCACTCCTTGTCTTGTAATTCCCATATCTTGTGCAATTTCGCTAAAATTATAGTCCTCAAGCACACTTGCCTCAAATATCCTTTGCTGCTTCTCCTTTAAAAGTGCACCATAAAAATCATACAAAAATGCCAGTTCCAGTCGTTCTTCCAGATACTCCTCTGCCTTACTGTCAGCCATGCAGATTATTCCAGCTCCTTTTTGGTAGGATTAATCTTAAATGTAAAATCAGCATCATTGATACTTACTTTAACTATCTTGCCATCATCAGCGATAATGCGTATAAAATCATCTTCAACCATACTGCATTTATACACTTTGTCTTTAGTAAAGCCATCTGTATTAATATGGCTATATGCATAATTTATAAATGTATTAGAAACTACCAGTGTACCTGTTGCAGAATTAAATCTTGATCCTGACTTTTTTTGCACTTCATCATTAAATGCATCAGCAAGCTCACTAATAAGCATACCTTTTATATCTGAATTGTCCATTATAAAACCTCCTGCAAAAGGCAGCATATTACTGCTGCCCTTTTATACTTAAAATTAATCTTTACCGGATATATTTATACCAAATCCTATACCGGATATGCCACATTTTCTTTGTCAGCAACAGAAGCATCAACTTTATCCTTTTGTGCTTCCCTATACTTAAAGAATTCCATAGCAACCTGTGGGAAAAGCGCATATGAAAGTACATCCTCGTCTTGCTGCTTATATTGTGACATTTCTTTTTCAAGGTCTGCAAGCTGAGGCTTAATCAAATCAGCAGGACGGCAGGTAATTGGCTTTACATCACCAATACACTTTTTCTGTACTTCAGCATCAAATGGCTTAACAGTCTGCCCAAACTCACCTGAAAGAAGTTTCTTTGACTCCTTTGTTACCATCTTATATCTTTCACCTGACACCACATTAAGCACAGCCTGTGTACCAACAATCTGTGATGAAGGTGTAACAAGTGGCGGCTCACCAAAGTCCTTACGAACTCTTGGAACTTCCTCAAGCACCTGCTCATATTTATCTTCCTGTCCCATATCCTTAAGCTGTGATACAAGATTACTAAGCATACCGCCTGGCACCTGATAACGAAGTGTCTGGATATTTACACCAAGCACCTTTGTATTCATAAGACCACTCTTAAGAGCTTCCTCTCTCATAGGACGGAAGTAGTCAGCTATCTGTGCAAGCTTCTCCTGATCAAGTCCTGTATCATAAGGGGTATTTTTAAATGCCTCTACCATAACTTCTGTAGCAGGCTGACTTGTACCCATTGAAAATGGTGACATAGCTGTATCAATAATATCACAACCTGCCTCTACAGCCTTCATATAAGTCATAGCTGCTACACCTGAAGTATAATGTGTATGAAGATCAATAGGAATGTCTACTGCTTCTTTAAGCGCTGTAACAAGCTCTGTAGCCTTTACAGGAACTAAAAGCCCTGCCATATCTTTAATACAAAGTGACTTAGCACCCATATCCTCTATACGTTTTGCCATATCTTTCCAATAATCAAGCGTATATGCATCTCCAAGTGTATATGAAAGAGCTATTTGCGCATGTCCGTTTTCCTTATTCGCAGCCTTTACAGCTGTTTCAAGGTTACGCAAATCATTAAGACAGTCAAATATACGTATGATATCAATACCATTTGCAATAGATTTCTGAACAAAATATTCTACTACATCATCAGCATAATGATTATAACCTAAAATATTTTGACCACGGAAAAGCATCTGAAGCTTTGTATTTTTAAATCCTGCTCTGAGCTTACGAAGTCTCTCCCATGGATCTTCTTTTAAGAATCTGAGAGAAGCATCAAATGTAGCTCCACCCCAGCATTCTACTGAATGATATCCCACTTTATCCATCTTATCTATAATCGGAAGCATCTGCTCTGTTGTCATTCTTGTAGCAATCAGAGACTGATGCGCATCACGAAGAATTGTCTCCGTAATCTTTAAAGGTTTCTTTTCTATATCTGCCATGATTTTCCTCCTAAATTAATCAGATATTGTTACTATTCACAGCTGTTATTCATAACAACAATTAAATACCAAATATCGCCATAAATACACCCGCTGCAACGGCAGTACCAATTACACCTGCGACATTCGGTCCCATCGCATGCATAAGCAGGAAGTTTGAAGGATCCGCCTCTGAACCCACTTTTTGTGATACTCTTGCCGCCATAGGCACTGCGGATACACCTGCTGAACCAATAAGCGGATTAATCTTGCCATTTGTAACCTTGCATAAAAGCTTACCAAATAATATACCTGCTGCAGTACCAACTGCAAAAGCTACAAGACCTAATGCAACAATTTTAAGTGTAGTAAGCTTAAGGAATGCCTCTGCACTTGTAGATGCCCCTACTGATGTTCCAAGAAGGATAACAACAATGTACATAAGAGCATTTGATGCTGTTTCTGCAAGCTGTTTTACAACGCCTGATTCTCTGAAAAGATTACCAAGCATAAGCATACCTACAAGAGGAGCTGTTGTCGGCAATATAAGGCAGACAACAATAGTAACTATTATTGGGAAAAGTATCTTCTCAAGCTTAGATACAGGTCTTAACTGCTGCATCTTAATCTTGCGCTCCTTCTCCGTTGTCAGTGCCTTCATAATAGGAGGCTGTATAATAGGTACAAGTGACATATATGAATATGCCGCAACTGCTATAGGTCCCATATATTCAGTCTGTCCAAGCTTGCCACATAAAAAGATTGAAGTCGGACCATCTGCACCTCCGATAATTGAAATAGATGCTGCTGCCTTATCATTAAATCCCAAAAGGATAGCAAAAAGGTAAGCAGAAAAAATACCAAACTGTGCCGCTGCACCAAGAAGAAAACTTATAGGATTTGCAATCAGCGGACCAAAATCTGTCATGGCGCCTACACCCAGGAAAATAAGGGAAGGCAAAATACTCCATTCATCAAGTAAATAGAAATAGTGTAATAAACCACCAACGCCATTAGAAGTATCCTCAGGACTTGCCATGATATCAGGATAAATATTTACCAAAATCATGCCAAATGCAATAGGAACTAATAATAATGGCTCATATTCTTTTTTAATTGCCAGATAGAGAAATATGCAGCCGACTAAAATCATCAGATAATTACCTAATGTAAGACTTGCAAATGCGGTCTGACCGGCAAGATTCTCTATCGTCGTAATAACGTAATCCAAAGTCAGTCCCTCCTAGTTTAATGATGCAAGTACTGCTCCTGCCTCTACAGAATCTCCTGCTGCCACATTTATACCCGCAATAGTACCGTCCTGTGGTGCTACAATTTCATTTTCCATCTTCATGGCTTCTAATATGAGTATAACATCGCCTTTCTTCACCGCCTGCCCTGCTGATGCCTTAACAGATATAATCTTGCCTGGCATTGGTGCATTTACCTTAACTGCACCTGCTGCTCCGGCTGGTGCTGCTGCCTTAGGGGCTGCTTTTGGTGCTGCCTTAGGAGCTGCTTTTGGTGCAGACGCTGCTGCGCCTGCTGTGCCCTCCTCAACTGTAACATCATAAACATTACCATTAACAGTAATAGTATAATTCTTCATTATCTTTTCCTCCATCTTATAAACTTATAAAATCCAAAATTTTCATTACCGCCTGATAATTGAGCGGATCACAAGACCATCTGTGCTCTCTGTCTCACTTGCTGCAGCAATAGCTGCTGCAATTACAGCAACAAGCTCAGTATCGTCCATAAGCTCTTCTTCCACAGGCTCTGCCATAACAGGTGCCGGAGTTGGTTCCTCTTTAACTGCTTCAACCTGCTTATTCTGTATATTACCAATATGCTTAAACTGTGCAATAATCAATGCAATAAAGATAAGCATAATAAATACTATACACATACTCATTACCGTATTGAGTCCGGCTCTTCCCATTATCTGTGAAATTGACTCATATTTGTCCACGTTCCATGAAGATATATTGCCTTCTTCATCAAAAGTTACGGTAAACACCATTTTCTTTCCTGAAGCTGTTGAAATAGTCTCATTTACAGTTGCAGAATCTGCACTAATTGTAAAGGTAGTCTTAACCTTTTTCTCCATCTCGCCATAATCTTTTTGAAAATCGCCAGACTTACTATATAGTTCTACTGTATCTTCATCAAGCTGATCTGCATAATTTTCCACTGCATCTGCAAAATCATACTCAAACCAGCTTGCAATAAATGAATCTGCCTCACTTTCAAGAGTTGATTTTGTGAAGTTTTTGTTAGTCTTTGTAAGACTAACACTGCACCCGGCCATCAATATCATGCATGATATGATACAAAAAACCAAAGATAATTTTTTCTTCATATGACACTCCTTACTTAGATGGTTCCATGCTTTTTACCAATTGGATACTCACTTTTTGAAAATAACATTTCAAACGCATATAATAATTGCTTTCTTGCTGATTCAGGAGCTATAACCGAGTCAACATATCCTCTTGCTGCTACCGCATCACTACCTGATTTTGCCGCAAATTCTGCTGCCTTTTCAGAAATATCTGCATCTTTGTCATCAGCATACATAATCTTTGCAGCAACCTGTGAATCCATCATTCCAATATCTGCACCTTCAAGCGCAAATACCATATCAGCTCCGATATGTTTTGAATTCATACAGATATATGCACTTCCATATGCCTTATTTGTAATAAGATTTACTTTAGGCACATCTGAATCTGCAAAAGCTGCTGTAAGTCTTGCTGCTGCTGTAGCGATAGTCTTTTCCTCTTCTACTGATGCTGCAAATCCTTCTACATTTGTAAGAGTAAGAATAGGTATATTAAATGCATCACATTTTTTAATAAATGAAACCGCCTTATCACAGCCTGCTGTGGTAAGCCTTGCATCATATTTTGCAGCCTCCTTGCCGTTCTCATCAAATTCCTTTGTACGATTGGCAACAACACCAATAGTCATTCCATCAAGACAAATAAAACCTGTAACCATTTCCTTTGCAAAACCGCATTTAACTTCCATAAAGAAGTTATTGTCGCCTATATCAGAAAGTGCCAATGCAGGATCTTCTATCTTTCCCGCAAAATCATCTACCATGCGGTTTAAGTCATCCATACACTCATCAGAAAATGCTGTATCATTATTATTTGCAGGAAGTATTGATACAAGTTCCCTTACACTGTCTAAAAGCTCATTCTCACCTTCTGCAACAAAATCAATTGCCGATGCTGACTGTTGAAAGTCAGAAGATGCAGTATCAAGTTTGTCTGTATAATTGCCTTCAAGTGTATTTGGTGAATTAACAAAAAGCTTTGCGCTTTCCTTCTCCATAAACGTGAAATCACTCATAGCAGCAAGTATGGCAACACCACCACCGCAATCACCAAATATAGCACTAATCTGTGGTACTACGCCTGATGCTTTTGCCTTAACCTTATAAATACTGCCAAATCCGGCAAGTGCATCTACAGACTCCTGAAGACGCATACCTGCACAGTCTATAAGACCAATAACCGGAACCCCCGTCTTCATTGCAAGCCCATATACATAAGCTATTTTATTTGCATGCATCTCACCTACTGTACCATTAAGCGCAGATGCATCCTGACTATATATATAGACAGGATTATTCTGGATAAGTCCATACCCGGTAATAACACCATCTGATGGCACTGACTTTTCCTGCATGTTGAAATCTGTGCTGCGTTTCGTAATTTTAGCACCAATTTCAACAAAACTATTCTCGTCAACTAAAGACTCAATACGGTCTCTTGCTGACAAAGCACTCTTGTTACTCATGTTCAGCCCTCCAATATAGTAGAATTTATCGTAATTGCATTAAAGAACGTCACTGACTATAATACCCTGCTCACAGCCTATTTAGACCAAAGCAATCTCACATTTGACATATAAAAGCAATTACATGGCATAAGCCAATTTAAAAAATCAAATAATACCAATTTTAATTCTATAACTTTTACCATAAAATAGCAACCTTTTTTTTAATATTTTTGTGCATTTTAGCATTATAAGTTATATTTATTACTATAAACACCAAAACTGCATAGACTAAAAATTTTTGCTGCATCTCCAATAACTAATAGCGAACTATAATGCAATAGCATTAACTGCCAATAGACATAATACATAAATTATAATATAATATTCACTATTAATGGATACACCATTCATATTAGCAAAACACTTTAAAACACTAACCTTTTGCACCAAAGCAATAATCATTCATAAGGAGGTACTCTTAATGTATAAAAAAACGTTATGTTACATACTTGCACTTGCATGCATTTCCAGTTCATGCATTTATAATAACAATATAACTGCTAAAATCAACAATTTTTCGATAAACTCTGAAGCATCTGTCAGAAAAATCTTAAAATCTGCTGCAAATGATGATAAAGTTATTATAGATAAAAACGACACCGGAGAGCTTTTCAGCTTAAAAGGAAGCGGAAAACTTGTAATTGACAAAGACATAAAAAGTATATACAGTTATATCTTTTACAATCAGGATATAACAACTGTTGAAGTTTCCAAAGATAATAAATACTTTAAAGCTGTTGATGGTGTATTATACAATAAAAAAATGACAAAGCTTGTATATTATCCAAGTCAAAAAGAAGGTGAAACCTTCATCCTTCCTGACAGCGTAAAAAATATTGAAGAATATGCTTTCAGCAATAATAGATTTCTTAGAAATATTTCCATTGGAAAGAATGTAAAAAATATTTCTTGGGTTTCACTTGAAGGCTGCAAAGCAAATTTTGATGTAGCTAAAAATAATACCTATATAGAAAGCGACAATGGCATTCTTTATACAAAAGGCAAGGAAACTCTTATCAAATACCCTGCATTAAAAGAGGGTACATATACAATTCCTGATAGTGTAAAAAAAATCCAATATTATGCTTTAGATAATTGTACTGGCTTAACAGAACTTAAACTAAATGAAAATATAAATAACTTTAGCATGGTCTATTTAAATGGCTGCATTAATCTTGAAAAACTGCATCTTCCGGCAAACCTCAAATATATAGAATTTGATACGGCTGATTTCGATAATGATTATTATGGCGGTTATAATTTAAGAAGTCTTAAAGAAATTACAATTTCAGATGAAAACAAGGAATATACGGTATATAATGGTGCCCTTTATTCAAAAGACTATACACAGCTTTATTTTATTCCTGCAGGTATGGATAAACTTGTCATACATAAAGATACAACAGAAATCAACACATTTATATGCCAGAATAAATTTACCTCAATAGAGATACCTGAAACAAATAAGAACTTCACTTCATATAAGGGCGTCCTTTATAATAAAGACATGACAAAAATTGTTATGTTTCCAAGTATGATTACTGAATATGAACTGCCTGCAAGCGTAGAATCTATAGGAAAAATACAAAACGATTTTAGTATATATCCTGATGCAGGTGAAATTTCTAAATATACACAGATCGCCGGAAATATAACTTCTTTTACTGTTGAAAAAGGAAATAAAAACTTTTCTGCAAAAGATGGTGTTTTATATAACAAGGAACAAACAACTCTTTATATGTATCCTTCACAAAAAGAAGACAAAAAATTTACCATACCTGAAAGTGTAGCTTATGTTTCTGTTGAAGCATTTGTTGGTGCACACCTCCTTGAAGCAATTAATTTCCCAGGAAAAATGAAAAAAGTTTATTCTGTATTTGAGGGATGCAGTTCATTAAAAAAAGTAACTTTTAATGAAGGAACGGAAACAGTATGTATATATGGAAATATAGATAAATATAACCCATTAGAGCTTAAAGAAGTTTATCTGCCAGGCACATTGGCTGTTATTGATACCAACAATTTTGGAATCAGCAAAAACACAATTTTCTATGGATACAAAAATACAGGTGATGAACAATATGCAACATGCAATAATATGAAAATAAACAGCGCTGCTGAATTTATTAAACAACAGGGTTATAAATTTAAAAGTCTTGGCTCTGCACCTAAGGCAGTAAGCAATATTAAATATTCAAAAAGTAAAAATAGTATCAAAGTATCATGGAAAGCAGGCAGCAAGTCTAATGGGTACATTGTTTACAAAGAATACAATTATAATCTTATTGCTGTTAAAAAAATTAATAATGGCAGTAAAAATTCATGCATAATAAAAA
>CAMWXG010000055.1 GCA_947178155.1 uncultured Lachnoclostridium sp. | reverse complement strand
ACAGTATAGCATGCAATATATAAAAGTACAGCACATACAAGGTCTACAAATGAATGCTGCTTTAGAAAGAGAGTGGACATACATATAAGTATACACAAGACAAATGAACACATTCTTATAGATTTTTTATTTTTTAATGTATAACTTCTTGATATTGCAACATGTATTGCTATAGAATTATATACATGTATACTTGGACATACATTAGTGTCTGTATCTGCTGAATAAAGAATTTCTATAGCATGTGTAAATATATTATCTCTTTCAAATGAAAGTGGTCTCATGCTTTGTGCATTTGGAAAAAGTGTATAGATAATAAGGCATGTAGTCATCCCCAGCAATAATACAGCAGCACATTTGTAAAAGTCGCCTAAATGTTTTGTCTGAAAGAACAAATATACAAGACTTATAGCAACATATGCAAACCATAAAAAATATGGGATTATAAATGCTTCACAGAATGGTATCCAGTCATCAACAATACAGTGCATATCTTTAAAAACTATATCTGTGCGTTGTTCTAAAAAAATAAACCATGTTAAATATACAGGAATATAAAGTATTATTATAGCAAGTTTATATTTAAATAGAAACTCTTTAAGTTTATTTATAAGAGGTAGTTTTAGTTTGGCAATATTACCATTTCCTGCTTTTTTTCCAGTCGATTTTTCGGCGTATATATTTAAAGGTCGCATTTTCTCCCTCCTCGGCAAGCATATTTAAAAGTTTTTCAAGTAATTCACGTGTATCCGGGTGTAATACATAGTGATCTTTATTTTTATTATAATAGGCTAGTGGAAATGAATTATCATAATTATTTCGATTATAATTTTTACTTGCGGCAATTCTGTCGCAAAACATTTCCAATATATACCTTGTCGGCATAGGCATGCCTTTAAGTCCTTCAGCAGGTTTCATTGAGTAGTCAATCCAGTATTCAAAGTGGTGTTTATTTCGTCCTTTGTGGTGAAGCCATGAAGAGGAATAACCATGAGCTTCTTTCTCACCATAGTTTGGACTTCTTTTTCCTCCTTGATAGTATTTCACGCCGACAAAAAATTCAATAGGGTTGTATTTAGACCAGTCATGAATTATTCCCTGTTTATACAGCCCTGCTTTAAAGCAGTATTTTCGCACAAGATTCTTATGATGAAGTATAGTTCCAAGATGACCACAGAAATTATTTATTAAATTCATAAAAACCGTCCATTCAATTATTAAATTCTGTTTATATGCACTGGTTGTAATTGTAACATTTGAATAAATAGTAATTAAATTGCTGCAATTTATATACGACTATAAAGTATATCATTATTTGGCTTATTTAGCCATTAAAAATTTATTAATATTTACGGATTGATTATAAATTATATATGTGATAATGTAAACAGTAAATACTAATTTCTTTTTAACGGCAATGCAGGGAAGGGTGATAAAATGTATTCTTTTGAAGGAAGAGTAAGATATAGTGAAACTGATGAAACAGGTTGCATAAGCCTTGATGCGATTATTAATTATATGCAGGACTGTACTAATTTTGAGTCTGAGGATTTGGGAGTAGGATTAAATTTTCTTAAAAAGAAGCATGTTATGTGGATTTTAAGCTCATGGCAGATAGTTATTAATAGTTATCCTACATTTGGTACAAGGATTAATATAGGTACACAGGCATATGGTTATGATAAAATGATTGGCTACCGCAATTTTCTTATTAAAGATAATGAGGACAGGACTATTGTAATTGCAAATTCTAATTGGGTGCTTATGGATATCTTGAAAGGCAGACCGGCAATTATTACACCTGAAATTGGTGATGTTTATGGAAAATATGAGCCACTTAATATGGATTACGCACCAAGAAAGATTAAGCTGCCTAAGCTTGGGGAGGCTAAGACAGGTTTTAAAGTAAAGGAGTATCATCTTGATACCAATCATCATGTAAATAATGGTCAGTATGTAAGAATGGCAATGTTTGTTTTGGGTATGGACAGAAGGGCAAAAGAGGTCAGGGTTGAATATAAAAAGCAAGCTCTTTTAGGTGACATAATTATTCCTGTTGTGTACAATGAAAAAAATCAAGCTTATGTGGCATTAAATGGCGAAGATGGGAAAACATACACAATAGTACAGTTTATTTTTTAGGTGGAGAGTTTGCTTTATGACAATAATATTATGGATACTTGGTGGATTTAGTATACTTTATTTTATAGCATATGCTATTGGAATAGGGCTTAATAATACATTTACTTATTTTTGGATTGTACTTGGAATAATTTTTAGCTGTGCTGCTTATTTACGTTTATTTATGAAACAAAGAGGGTATAAGCTTCCTGTTGTAGTGTCTGGTGCAATATATACATTATCTGTAATATGTCTTTTAGTATTTTTAGTGACAGAGGCTGTAATTATAACGAGTGGTATGGAAAAGCCTAAAGCAGGTGCAGATTATATAATTGTACTTGGAGCAAGAGTAAATGGAAAGAAAGTTTCATCTAATCTTTATTATAGACTTGAAGCGGCACTTGATTATATTAATGACAATCCAGAGTGCCAGATAATTGTATCTGGTGGTAAGGGAGCTGGTGAGGATATTACAGAAGCTTTGGCAATGAAGAATTATTTTATCAACAAAGGTGTTGATGGTGTTCGCATAATAGAGGAGGACAAGTCCGTTAATACGGATGAGAATATTAAGTATAGTTTAGATATTATTGGTACTAAGTCAGCATCAATAGTTGTTGTCAGTAATAATTTTCATGTTTATAGAGCAAAAGCAATTTTTAAAAAGCAAGGTTGTAAAAATGTATCAAGTATTGGGTCTAAAACAATGTGGTTTACAATACCAAACAGTTATGTGAGAGAGTTTTTTGGAGTGCTGAAATACAAAATATTTGGTCAGATATAAGTTATAAGAGTATTTTGGATTAAAAAATTATATTATAGTAAAAAATAGTAAAAGGGCGGTAAAATAGGATAGTATTGAAATGAAAGCAAAAGATATAAGAAAAGGTATGCATGATGGTATTCCTATAGCTTTGGGATATGTTTCTGTTAGTTTTACATTTGGGCTTATGGCGGTTGGCTCAGGTATGAAATGGTGGCAGGCAGTGCTTATTTCTATGACGAATTTAACTTCTGCCGGTCAATTTGCAGGACTTGAGATTATGATGATGGAAGGCGGGCTTATTGAGATGGCGCTTACGCAGCTTGTTATAAATATAAGATATGCGCTTATGTCTATATCATTGTCACAAAAGGCAGATGACACTTTTACTGTTCCAGTAAGAATGGCTGTGGGATTTGGTGTTACAGATGAAATATTTGCAGTAGCTGTAGGCAAAAATAAAAGTGTAGGTAAATACTATATGGCAGGGCTTATTATAGTGCCATATATAGGCTGGGCTGCAGGTACAGTGGCAGGTGCGTTGCTTGGAGAGGTACTTCCTCAGATAGTCAGTGATGCGCTTGGCATAGCAATATATGGAATGTTTCTTGCTATTATAATACCAAAAGCAAGAGATGACAGTAAATGTTTTAAAGTAATAGTTATAGCTGTTTTGCTTAGCTGCTGTTTTAAATATCTGCCTGTGCTTAATAGTATTTCATCAGGCTTTGTTATAATAATATGTGCTGTAGCAGCATCTGTAGTTGGAGCATTATTATATCCTATAGAGGAAAGTGAATAAATTCTAGTAGCGGGCTACGCTGAGGATTTTGTGCCTGTTTTATCAGGAAATCAGACCAGAAAAAGGTATGGTTAATTAGATCGGGTTATACTGGTTATAAGTATGTTTTATTATCTGAGCTAAAAGATTTAGGATATAAAAGTAATATGGAGGTCTTAGTGAAAAATTTTTTTGTATATCTCATAGTTATGGCAGGTGTTACATACCTTATAAGAACTGTTCCTCTTATAGTATTTAGGGGAAAGGTGAAAAATAAGTATATTAAATCATTTCTTGCATATATACCATATTCAGTGCTTGCTTCAATGACATTTCCTGCAATATTTTATTCAACAGGAAGTATGATATCAGGTGTGGCAGGGACTGTAACAGGATTTATACTTGCATATAGAAGAAAGAGTCTGCTTTTTGTGGCAATATCAGCATGTGCAGTATCATTATTGTTTGCTATACTTCAATAAGGTATTTGAGATAATGTTGCTTTTTATCGTTGACTTTTTTTACCAAAAAAATTATACTATATTTGGAATATGTGGTTTTTATGCTGCAATATGTTTTTCTTTGCAGCAATAATACATTCTGTCATTGTTATGACAGATAAAAATATAACATAGGAGGTTTTTCTAAAATGGCAACAAAAGCTAATTACAAGTTAGAGGAAATCGGCGCTGGCAAAGTCGGTTTTTCAAAAACGCGTTCTATTATTGAGGGTGCTTTTTATGGCAATAATGTTGTAAAAGTAAACACTCTTAAGGAAGCGTATAACTTAGCAAAGAATACGCCAGGTGCTATTGTTACAGACATGCCTGTGTATAGAGGTGAGGAATTTGGCCTTGATACAGATGCAAAGGTTTTATTGTTTAATGATGGTGCTGTTACAGGACGTTATGCTGCTGCACGCCGTATCAAAGGATATCCTGGTGTAGATGAGGTTAAACTTGATAAAGTAGTTATGGATGCTATCTACAAGACACGCTTTAAGAAACTTTATCATGCACAGGTATTTGTAGGACTTGATCCTGAATTTATGGTTAAGGCACATCTTCTTATTCCAGAAGGTGAGGAAATGCTTATGTACAACTGGATGCTTAACTTCCAGTATATGTCAGACGAGTATGTAAAGATGTACAAGGAATCTAAACCTGTAGGTGATGGCAAAGAAGCTGATATCTATATCTTCTCTGATCCACAGTGGATTCCACAGCCTGCTCCTGACGTTGATTATAGCTGTTTAAGTGATCCGCAGACACTCTGCTACTTTGATACAAATGAGAACTGCGCAGCTATTCTTGGTATGAAGTATTTCGGTGAGCACAAGAAGGGAACACTTACAATGGCTTGGGCTATTGCAAACCGTAATGGTTATGCTTCATGTCATGGTGGTCAGAAGGAATACACATTGCCAGATGGCAAAAAGTATGTTGCTTCTGTATTTGGTCTTTCAGGTTCAGGTAAATCTACTCTTACACATGCAAAACATGATGGTAAGTATGGTGATAATGCAATTACAGTTCTTCATGATGATGCATTTATTATTAACTCTGATACATGTGCATCAATTGCACTTGAGCCTACTTATTTTGATAAGACAGCAGATTATCCTACAGGCTGCCCTGACAACCAGTATCTTCTTACAGCTCAGAACTGTTCAGCCACAATGGACGAGGATGGTAAGATTCAATTAGTTACAGAAGATATAAGAAATGGTAATGGACGTGCTATTAAGTCTAAGCTTTGGTCACCAAATCGTGTTGACAAGATTAGTTCACCTGTAAACTCAATTATCTGGATTATGAAGGATCCTACAATTCCTCCAGTAGTTAAGTTAAAGGGTTCAGCTCTTGCTTCAGTTATGGGTGCTACACTTGCTACAAAGACTTCTACAGCAGAGCGTGTTGCAGCAGGAACAGATATGAATGCACTCCGCATTGTGCCATATGCTAATCCATTTAGAACTTATCCACTTGTAAATGATTATGTTAAGTTCAAAAAGCTTGTTGAAGAGAAAAATGTAGATTGTTATATCGTAAATACAGGTGACTTCATGGGTAAGAAAGTTCAGAAGGAAGATACTCTGGGTGTTCTTGAAGCCATTGTTGAAGGTAAGACTGAATTTAAGCAGTGGGGACCTTTTGAAGACATTGAAATTATGGATTGGGAAGGTTTTGTACCTGATCTTAATGATTCAAGTTATAAAGATGCATTAAAGTCTGCTATGCAGAATCGTGTAGATGCTGTTAAGGGCTTTGCAGAGAAAAATGGTGGTTATGATAAGCTTCCTGATGAGGCTCTTGAGGCAGTTGAGAAGCTTGTTAAGGCATTATCGTAATTTTTGTTTTGATTTAAAATATTTTGTTTTTTTGTGATTGGATTGATTATAATATAATATGTTACTTTTAGGCGTTTGCCGTAAGAACTGTTATACTAAAGAATGTTAGTATAGCAGTTCTTTTTTTATTCTTTTTGCATAGGATTAAACATAAAGCTATTATTACTCAAACTGTTATGAGCGGCAGTAATATTAAGAAACTGTGGGAAGGAGAAGACGGGGATGGAAGATAAACTTGATGAGGTGATTAAAAGATATCCTTTCAATGTGAAGTCAAGGCGAAGAATAAGAGGTGCAGTTCTTTTAGATACAGATAAAGGTGTTTTTTTAGCTAAAATATATAATTCCGGTAAAAACAGGCTTATTTTTGAGGAAAGTGTTAAAAAAATGCTAGTTGAAGGAGGCTGCAGTTATATTGATATAGCTATTGAAAATATAAACAGTGAGCTGTTGACTGATGATGGGGTTGGTAATAAATGGCTGGTGAAACGATGGTATAATGGCGAAGAATGTGATATAAGGGATATTAAAAAGGTTATACTTGCTTCTTCTAATATGGCAAGGCTGCATAAAGTTATGGTTATGGGTACAGAATTAAGGGAGCCTTCTATTGAAATAAAACCATCAAAAATGGATATAAAGGCATTATTTGCCCGCCATAATAGAGAAATAAAGAGGGTTCATGGTTATATTCGAGAAAAACGTCAAAAAAATGATATGGAAATATGTCTGCTTAATTCCTATAAAAATTTTTATGAGCAGGGAAAGCAGGCAGAGGAGTTTTTGGAAGAGTGTGGATATGACAGGTTGTGTGAAGTGACAAGAGAGCAGAGAAGGGTATTTCATGGGAGCTACAATTATCATAATATTATTTTAATTGATGAAAAGATAGTGACTACCAATTTTGAAAAGGCAGATATTGGTATACAGATATCAGATTTATATGATTTTCTAAGAAAGGTTATGGAAAAAAACAGTTGGCAGATGGAGTTTGGAATAGGTGCTATAGAAGCATATTGTAAAGTAAGGCAGCCTGAGGAAGAGGAAAAAAAGGTACTTTATGCTATGCTTTTGTATCCGGAAAAGTATTGGAAGCTTATTAATTTTTATTATAATGGCAAAAAATCGTGGATGTCTGCAAAGAACTATGAAAAATTGCTTAGAATCTGCAGACAGGAAGAAGTGCGTATAAAGTTTCTGAAAGAGGTAAAAAAGCTTTTAATTTAAATTGTTTTATTGTATAATAAGTTTTATGAGTTTGTTCTATAATAATAGATAATACAATTTTGATTAAGGAGGAGAGGAATGTCGCACAGAATAAACAAAAGATATGGGGTGGCAGTCTTTTTAATACTGTTTATAGTTGTTGCGGTATTTTGTTCATGTAGTAATAAGAGTAATCGGCGCAGAAGTGTAAAACCTGTTCCCACTAAGATAGAAGCTACACAAAACTTTACAGGAGTAATTACAAATGTTGACAGAGAGCTTAGCCAGCTGACACTGCGCGAACTTGATGAAGAAGTTGATACAATATTGAATTATAATGCTACATCTGTTATAATGGACAAATACAAAAAGGAAATTACTGGAGATGAACTACAGCAGGGGCAGATAGTAAATGTGACATATACTGAAGAGAATGGAGATGTCACTGAAATAAATGTTCCAAAAGATGTATGGGAGTATCAGGAGGTAGAAGAATTTTCGTTTGATAATGATAAAAATGCTTTGAGTCTTGCCGGAAGAAAATATCAATATACTGATTGGACATATTTTTCTACTCTTGAGAGTAAAATACAGATGATGGAATTAAACAATCAGGATATTTTGACTGTAAGAGGAATCGGAATAACGGTATATTCTGTTACACGTACAAGTGGGCACGGATATGTAAGGCTGTCAGGATACAGTGATTTTATTGGAGGTATGGTAAACATAGGAAATAGTGTGATACTTCCTATTACTGAAAATATGCTTATCACGATGGGAGTTGGTAATTACAGAGTTACCCTAAGCAAAAACAGAGTACATGCAACTAAGACAGTGAGTGTTAAAGATGGTGAAGAACAGATAGTTGATTTTAGTGATTTTGCAAGCTCTGTGGCAGAAAATGTAGGAAATGTGACTTTTAATATCGAACCATATGGAGCTGATTTATATATAAATGGAACGATGGTTGATTACAGCAGTCCGTTGGCGCTTAACTATGGTACTTACAAGGTTGTTGTTGAGATGACAGGTTATAATAGTTATACAGGCACGCTTGATGTTAAAAGTGCAGATCCAATTATAAGTATTGATTTAATCGAAACAGAAACATCTGTTGAAAGTAAGACTACAGCTACACCTTCTGCTACAGGAAACAGCAAGAATAAGCCTTCAACTAAAACTATAGACAGCAGTCATACTATTACAGTGAATGCACCAGAAGGTGCAGAGGTGTATCTTGATAATGTATACAAAGGACTTGCACCATGTACGTTTACAAAAGTTATTGGCTCACAGACTATTACATTAAGCAGGACAGGCTATATAACGAAAAGTTATTCTATAGATATATTGGATGATAAAAAAGATGTGAATTTAAGCTTTGCCCCGCTGGCAGAAAGTTTAGAGGATACAGAAGCAACAGCATCTCCGAAACCGACACTGGGATAATTATGTGAAGATAAATTATTTATATAATGTATTAAAATATGCAGATAATCTTTACATTTCATAATATAAATATTATCTGTTACTACAATAAAATATAAAAGAGGAGGATTTTTAAAATGGATTACAAGGAGATTTATGAGTCATGGCTTAATAACCCTTACTTTGATGAGGAGACAAAGAATGAATTAAAGGGTATAGCAGACAATGATGCTGAGATTAAAGAGCGCTTTTACCAAGAGCTAGAGTTTGGAACAGCCGGACTTAGAGGAGTTATTGGTGCAGGTACAAACCGTATGAATATTTATACAGTACGTAAGGCTACACAGGGACTTGCTAATTATATTATAAAGGCAGGAAAAGCTGCACAGGGTGTTGCAATTGCATATGACTCACGCCATATGTCACCTGAATTTGCAGATGAAGCTGCGTTATGCCTTGCTGCTAACGGAATCAAGGCATATGTATTTGAGTCGTTAAGACCAACTCCTGAACTCTCATATGCAGTTAGGGAGCTTAAATGTGTGGCAGGTATTAATATAACAGCAAGCCATAATCCGCCTGAATACAATGGTTATAAAGTATATTGGGAAGATGGAGCGCAGATTACACCACCACATGACACAGGTATTATGGATGAGGTTAAGGCTGTAACAGATTATGCTACAGTTAAGACTATGGACAAGTCTGATGCTGAAGCTAAGGGGCTGTATGAGCAGATTGGAGCTGCTATTGATGACAAATATATTGATGAACTTAAAAAACAGGTTATTCATTGGGACAGCATAAAGGAAGTCGGAAATCAGTTAAAGATTGTATATACTCCTTTACATGGTACAGGAAATATACCTGCAAGGCGTGTACTTAAGGAAATTGGATTTGATAATGTATATGTAGTTCCAGAGCAGGAGCTTCCTGATGGTGATTTTCCTACAGTTAGTTATCCAAATCCTGAAGCAGCAGAAGCATTTGAACTTGCACTTAAGCTTGCTAAAGAAAAGGATGCAGATCTTGTACTTGCAACAGATCCTGATGCAGACCGTCTTGGGGTTTATGTAAAAGATACAAAGAGCGGAGAATATATTACACTTACTGGAAATATGTCAGGATGTCTTCTTGCTGACTATGAGATTTCTCAGATTAAAGAAACAAAGGGACTTCCAGAGGATGGTAAGCTTATTAAGACTATTGTTACATCAAATCTTGCAGATGCTATTGCAAAATATTATGGTGTTGATTTAATAGAAGTTCTTACAGGATTTAAGTTTATTGGTCAGCAGATACTTAATTTTGAAACTACGGGCAAGGGTAAATATTTATTTGGGTTTGAAGAAAGTTATGGTTGTCTTATTGGTACACATGCTCGTGATAAAGATGCAATTGTTGCAACAATGGCACTTTGTGAGGCAGCAGCATATTATAAGACAAAGAATATGACTCTTTGGGATGCAATGATTGAGATGTATGACAGATATGGATACTATAAAGATGGAGTTCAGTCAGTTACAATGAAGGGCATTGAAGGTCTTGCAAAGATACAGGAGATTATGACACAGCTTCGTGAAAACCCACCTAAAGAGATTAATGGACATAAAGTGCTTTCATTTAGAGATTATCAAAAAGATATTGTTATGGATATTGAAACAGGTGAAACAAAACCTACAGGTCTTCCTAAGTCAAATGTACTTTATTTTGATATGTCAGATGATGTATGGATGTGTGTAAGACCTTCAGGTACAGAGCCTAAGATTAAATTTTATTATGGTGTAGTGGGAAGTTCACTTGAGGATGCAGATAAGAAGTCAACAGAAATGGCAAATGCTGTTACAGAAATGGTAGATAAGATGTCATAATAGTTATTAATAAGATTTTATATTGTAGCTATTATAATTAGGGGGTATATTTTATGCAGGAAAAGTTAGATCAGTGGCTGAACTGGGTTGAATATGATGAGGTGTTGGCAGGAAGACACAATGCACCACATAATATTTTGGGTTTACATGATTTTGGAAAAGGACAGGTATTTACAGTATTTAGACCATACGCGCAGAAAGTATTTATAATGAATTTGTCAGGAAAGAATGAAGTTGAGCTTGAAGAAGTAGGAGAAGGATCTGGCTTTTTTGGATTATACGTAGATGGTAATAAATATAAGGCACCATATAAAGTGAAAGTTCAGTATTCAGAAGATGATATTATAGAATATGTTGATCCATATTGTTTTGGACCACAGATTTCAAGTGATGATTTATATGTATTTGCTGAAGGCAATCATTATGAAATTTATGATAAGCTTGGGGCGCATCCTATGACAATAAATGGAGTTAAGGGTACGTATTTTGCGGTATGGGCTCCTCATGCAAGAGCAGTAAGTGTTGTAGGTAATTTTAATATGTGGGATGGCATGTTATATCCTATGAGGACACTGGAAGTATCAGGAGTGTATGAATTATTTATACCAGGCGTTGAACCAGGTGCGATTTATAAGTATCAGATACTTACCAGACAGGGTGAAATACTTATGAAGGCAGATCCATATGCAAACTATTCAGAGCTTCGTCCTAATAATGCATCTGTTGTTGCAGACTTGACAGGCTTTAAATGGAGTGATAAGAAATGGATGGAGGAACGTGCTAAAAAGAGCAGAAATGATTTAAGACAAGAACCTATGGCTATTTATGAGATGCATCTTGGTTCATGGCGCAAGAAGGATGATGGAACAGAAGATGGTTTCTATAATTATAGAGAGCTTGCGCCTATGGTTGCAGATTATATTAAGGATATGGGTTATACACATATTGAGCTTATGGGAATAGCAGAATATCCTTTCGATGCTTCATGGGGATATCAGGTTACAGGATATTATTCACCTACAAGCAGATATGGCACACCTGAAGATTTTATGTATTTTGTTAATTATATGCATGAGAATGGGATACATGTAATTTTAGACTGGGTACCTGCACATTTTCCAAGAGATGCACATGGTCTTGGAATGTTTGATGGACAACCTTTGTATGAGCATCCTGACAAAAGACGTGGTGAACATCCTCATTGGGGTACGTATATTTTTAATTATGCTAAAGAAGAAGTTGAGAACTTCCTGCTTGCAAATGGCTTATATTGGCTTAAGAAGTTCCATATTGATGGACTCAGGGTAGATGCAGTGGCATCTATGCTTTATCTTGATTATGGAAAACAAGATGGAGAGTGGCTTCCAAATGAAAACGGGGGCAAAGAAAATCTTGATGCTATTAAGTTTTTCAGACATATGAACGAGCAGTTCGAGGAGAGAGCACCAGGAACTATAATTGTAGCTGAGGAATCTACTGCATGGGCAGGTGTAACATCACCTGTACAGTTTTCAGGTCTTGGTTTTACATTTAAATGGAATATGGGCTGGATGAATGATTTTCTTGAATATATGAAGTTAGATCCATATTTTAGGTCAGGAAATCATAATAAACTTACATTTAGTATGCAATATGCATATAGTGAGAATTTTATACAGGTATTGTCACATGATGAGGTAGTACATGGTAAATGTTCTATGATAAATAAAATGCCAGGTGAGTATGAGGATAAGTTTGCAAACTTAAGAACGGCATATGGTTTCATGTATGGACACCCAGGTAAGAAACTTTTATTTATGGGACAGGAATTTGCACAGTTCCAGGAATGGAGTGAGGAGAGAAGCCTGGATTGGGGACTTTTAGATTATGACATGCATCAAAAAATGCAGTCATTTGTAAAAGCACTTAATAAGCTCTATGCAGATTATGATGCAATGTATTACAATGATTATAGCACGATAGGTTTTGAGTGGATGAGCTGTGATAATGCAGATATGAGTGTAGTCAGTTTTGTACGTCGTGGCACGACAGCAAAGAACCAACTGCTATTTATTTGTAATTTTACTCCAGTTGAGTATGATAATTACAGGACAGGAGTTCCATGCAGCGGTAAATATACACAGATATTGTCATCAGATGATGTTGCCTATGGCGGTACAGGTGTTCAGAATAAAAAGACAATAAAGGCGGATGCCATAGAATGTGAGAAACAGGAATATTCTGTGGAAATGAATCTTCCTCCGTTGTCAGTAACTGTGTATAAATTTGACTATAAAGAAGATTAATTTATTCTATAATCAAAAAAACTTAAGGGGACTGTATAAAAATGCAGTTCCCTTAAGTTTTTTTATATTTATTATGCCTTTTAATTTATTTAACATATTTTGCTGAAACAAATCCTGAATAAAGTTTGCTTCCATTATAATATTTTGTTTTATACCATTTTGTACTTCCTGATGTTTTAGTTTGCATTATTGCAATTGGAGTATCAGCAGGTATAACAGTTAAAATCTTTTTATTATTGCCTGCAGCCTTTCGTATATTAAGATTGGTTGTTGTTCTTCCTGTCTTATAATATTTAAATCCGGTAGCATCTGGCAAAAGATAACCTGAATATTTGTTTGAGCCTGATACATATCCCATATGTAAATAATTTGTATTATCACTAAGATATGTCATGCCAAGATATTCAAGTGTAGCATTTTTAGGTACTGTAATAAGTACATTGGCATCTGTACCAGGTTCTTTCAAAAGGTTCAGTTTTGCAGAAGTTATGGCAGCCTTTGATGAATTCATTGTAGCAGCAGTGATTTCAGTATAGCTGCTGTAATATTTCTTTGAGTCAATTTCTGCAAATGACCGTATTTTATAATAATATTCATGTTCGGTAGCAAGTTTACTGTTTTTAAATGAAACAGTATTTCCATTTTGAATAGTCTTTATTTTAGAATAAGCACCATTATATGAGTCTTTTCTGTATATTTGGTATCCCTGTGCTCCGTTTTTGCCATCCCATGATAATGTTATAGCTTTTTTGGCTGATTGAGCTTTAAGTCCTGTTATTTTTTTTGGTTTTATAATAAAAGTAGAGGTAATAGTACCTGTATAACTTCCTATTCCATTTACTGTTATGGTTGCAACACCAGTATTGGTATTATTAGAATATGTAAAAGTATAGTCAGTTTTATATTTAAGTGTATTACCATTAAGTGTAACAGCAGGCTCAGGTTTTATAGGAGAACCTGTGTATGATTGGTTAGCGATACTAGCTATAGTGCCGCTTGACAAATCAGTGGCAGGGATTTCGTTATTATCATTGTTCGTAGTATCATTGTTATTATTTTCATTATTATCGTTGTTATTATTGTTATTGTTGTTGCTATTATTGTTATTGCTGCTGTTATTATTATCGTTGTTGCTGTTATTATTTTCATTGCTGTTATCTACAGCAACATTATTGTTGTCTGGATTGGTATTACCATTTTCAATATTATCGTCTGAATTAGTATCATCTGGATTATCATTGTCATCAGGTGTTCCAATGCCTAAATCTGATGAGGAGTACCAGAAATTGCAATCTACTTTGCCTGTAATACCATCTACTTTACCACTGCTTGTGTATTGCCAAAATTCATATGTATTATTGTATGTAGATTTGGTAGTATAATTGGCGAGCCATATTTTGTAGCTTTTTCCAAGTTTTGCACCATTTATAAGTGAGGTAAAATCTGATTTATTAGCATAAATCATAGGTGTATAACCTGCTTCTTTTACAGTTTCACAAAACGCGATGCAATTATTGGTAGCAGCTGTTTTACTTAATTTTGCATTGTACATTCTTCCTATAGGAGATTTGCCGTCAGTTGGATATTCATAATCAATAACTATAGGCAGTGTAACATCATAATCTTTAATTTGTTCAATGCAATATAGGGCTTCTTCAATAGCCTCATCGGTATTAATAGCCTCTGTAAAATAGTAAACACCTACTTTTACTCCTGCTGCAATTGCATTTTCAATGTTTTCTTTAAATTTTGTATCAGTACAAAGTTTGCCAGTACTTCCATATCCTCTATAGCCTGAGCGTATAAATGCATAATCAACTCCTGCTGCTTTTACACTATTCCAATCAATAGTTTTATTGTGATATGATACATCTATACCATTATATATGTACATTCCATCAAACACATCTGAATGAGTATATGTTTTATTGTCAAAAATGCTTACAGTTGTTTGTGAAGCAGAAACATATGTACTTGTGCCTTGGAATATCATTGCGGCAGTAAGGACCGCTGAAAAAAGTCTTTTTGCAAATTTTTTAATTTTCATTTTTAGTCTCCGTTCTTTTTGCCATAATGATTTAGTTTTGAGTTGTCTAATATATTTTATATAATATGGTTGTGGCAAAAATATGGAATCTTTAAAATTATTTTTAATTTATTATATTACTATAATTATTGGCTGGATGGAACACTGGGTAAAATTTAATGGAATTGTGTGTGTGCTTGTGGTAAGATAATGCCATTAAATGTATATGAAGTAGTCTTAAAGTCAATTTGAGACAAATTAGTGCAAGTATGAACAGGACTTTCTATGCATATTCAATTATAATCAGTATATACAAGGAGGACTAAACAAAATGTCTATACAACTTATACAGCAGGCAATATGTTATATGGAAGAACATATTTGTGAAAACATAAGTTATACTGATGTTGCAAAAAGTGTGCATATGTCAAGCTACAATTTTCATCGGACATTTAGTTTTATTGTAGGAATGACTGCTAATGAGTATATTAGAAAACGACGGCTTACATTGGCAGCAATGGATTTGCAAACAACAGATATTTCGGTGATTGATGTAGCATATAAGTATGGATATGAATCGCCAGAAAGTTTTTCTAAAGCTTTTTCAAGATTTCATGGAACAACTCCAAAACAGGCAAAACGGAAGGGAGTAAAACTTCATTTGTTTAATCCACTTGTAATAAAAATTATAGTGGAAGGCGGTAGTATTATGGATTACAGAATTGAGCACAGAGAAAGTCAGAAATTTATTGCATTAGTAAAATCGTTTCCAAATGAAATAATTAATGATGATAATGATCACAGTATTCCTGATTTTTGGACAGAATGTTCTGAAAAAAATCTTATTGAACCTATGAAAATACTTCGTGTTGAAGGAAAAAGAGATTTGTATGGTTTGTGCAGTCCTGTTAAAGATAGCGAAACCCACTTCAATTATGGAATTGGTATTATGGTTGATGAAAATACTGAAATTGCAAGACTAGAAAATTTTATCAAAAATGGTTATTCTATTTGGGAAACAGGTCCTGCTGACTATGCAGTGTTTAAATGTTTTGGTCCTGATGGTGATTGTTTGGGTGAAACATGGAGCAATTTTTTCAAAGAATTTATTCCGCAAACAGGTTATACACAAACTGAAGATACTGACTATGAAATATATTTTGAAAATGGTGAAAATGGTCTGTTCTGTGAGTTATGGGTTCCTGTGAAACAAGTTTGATAATGTGAATCGTAAGTAATCGAGGGCAACAGTCTAAAGTGCTGTAGCTTCTTGAGCTATATTATATGAGTTGTTGCTCCAAATAAATATTTTGCACAGTAAAGAACATTTTCTAAAAGAAAATTTTAGAGGATGTTCTTTTTGTTATAGTCAAAATTTATTTATGAGGGATATTGACAGGGCAATGTGCCGGAATGGGAGATTGTTATACAAGCTGGCAGAGAAAAAAGCGGTCATTGGGCAGATGGCAGAGTAGAAAAAGAAATCTCGGAGAAGGAAACAAAGAAGAAATCAGAGAGGGATAAATTTACAGTGGAAGAAATCAATTTTCAAACATTTTCTAGAAGTGACGGAGTAATTAACGCAAATCTTTTATAGCATTATTCGACATAACGTGTTATAATTTTCTTAGTCAGATTAGAACGAGTAGGGATAGTCTGCGGTTGTCCTTTCTGGAAACAGAAAGGAGGTCGGTATGAATACGTTAGAAGTGCTTACGTTGGTGCTGGTGATCTTTGCAGCCTTAACATACATAGACAATAAACACAACCGCAAGTAACGGAAAAGGCTATCTTCTA
>CAMWXG010000054.1 GCA_947178155.1 uncultured Lachnoclostridium sp. | reverse complement strand
GTTTAATGTCAATATCTACTGAATCAAACTTGCCAAGTTTTGTCTTACTTAATTTCATTTCACGCTTTCCTGCAGTTTTATTTGTGGCTTTATCCGAAGTTTTTTCTAAAACTTTATCATTTCCCTTGTCTAATTTATCAGTAAACTTTATAACCTTTTCAATAATCCCATTACCTTGGTTATACTTATTATAAACATCCATTACTCTACTGTAAACATCAGATGATATTGTTTCATCTTCATAGTCATTTATGGCATATTCAATACCTTTAATATATTTGATTCCTCCAAATAAACATCCTGCTCCAAACATAATTCCTCCAACTACCACCAATGATATAGCTACTATAAGTATAATTTTTGTTATCTTTTTCATAATATCATTCCTTTCATAAAAAATACTCAATATCACTCTTTTCATAACTCAAATAATTATGGAAAATTCAATACTACCTTTGTCTTTTTACAATTCTCTGTGTAAGCCTTGTAATGCCAAATCCAACCAACCTGCATAAATATACCATCAAAAAACCAATAAGTATAATAATACCTGTACTAAATAGCGAACATCCAATAAGCACAATACCACCTGCAACTGATGATGACAACATTGATATTCCACATATTAAAAGCCTTCCTCCCACATTTGCAAATACCAATCCAATTATACATACAACAAATGCAAACACCAATATTAAAACAACTGCCACAAATATTAAAACAAATAAACAGATTAATATAGGCAGCCCTATTGGTGCAGCGAATAATACAAGACATGTAATCCATATTGCATTAAATAAGCCCTTATTATGTATTGTATTTTTCTCATTTATTTGGCTATTTTCTTTTGTAATCACCTGCTCTTCCAGTAAATTATTAAGTATATCTGATGCCGCCTGTTTTGGTGTACCAAGCTCTTTTATAACTTTCTCCTCATTTTCACGCCCTGCATCCTCAAAATACTCATTAAAATATTGTATTGCATTTTCATAATCTTTTTTAGGAAGCCTTTTAAGATACTTCCTAAGCCCCGCCATATACTCTTCTCTATTCACTTTTACCTCCATCTGCACGCATTACACCAATAATTATATTATCAATAGTATCCCTGTATATAGTCCATTCTTTTTTAAGGAACTCAAGCTGCTCCCTCCCAAGTGATGTTATTGAATAATATTTTCTTGTCCTTCCCTGATACTCTTTGGAATACACAGTTAAAAACCCGTTATTCTCCAGTTTTCTAAGAATTGGATACAACGTTGACTCTCTGATATCAGCTACCAATTTAACTGTCTGGCTAATTTCATAACCGTATGAATCCTTGTCTTTCACTACTGATAATATAATACATTCTATCAATAGTGCTGAAATAGGATAATACATCTCTTCACCTCTAATAATAAATATAATACAATATGCAAAATTTTTATATATATAATTTTTGTATAGTATATAATAATAAATAAAGTGTGTCAATATAAATATTTATTTGATTACTATTTTTAAGGAACTGTTAAGAAATAACTTTTAAACAAATAAGACCTCTGGAAATATCACCAAAGGTCTTATCAATCATCCTATCAACACTTTTTTCCCTTTAAAAGCAAACCCATACTTTCTTATACGCTCTTTTCCTATCCCATTACATATAAGTACCTGCTCATATTTCTTTTCCCCAATTTGATTAAGTGCAGCATGTACTGTTTCTTCCAAAGATTTTTCTTTCTTTGGGTTAAAAATTTTAAATTCTATAATAATCGCATTATCTTTTTGATTAAGAGGTTTTAACATTACATCATACCTTCCAAAACCACTTTCTCTGTTTGAAGTGACTTCATATCGTCCTGCAAGGTCTACAAGTAGCCCTAATACAAACCCATGATAAAATCTTTCCGGAGCAGTTCTTGCAGACGGCTTTTTCCCACCAGCAAAAGAGCTAAACATTATTTCAGCAATCTGATTCATATATTCATTCATTTCTTCCACATCTTCATTTAAAAGAGATTTGATAAAATCATTATAATCTCCATAACCTTCACCAAACCAGCTGTCAATCATATTTGCAAACATCTTTAAAACTTCATAATTGGTAAGTTCCAGCTCATAAATATCTCCGGCAATATTTATAACTTTCAAGTAACCACTTGTGAGTAAAAGGCTCCAGATTGCATTTTCATTCTTGTCTAACAAATCAAACACAATCTCCTCATCAATCTTACCTTTAATAGAATTACATTTTAACAATTCTTCAAATTGCATCTTAGTATTTTTATCTGCCTTCTTAAGCAGACTGCTGGCAAGCCTGTTTGAACTTGTATTCGCCCAATATGTTTTTAGTTTTCCCTCATTCAAAAAATTGATAATCGACCATGGATTGTATATATCTTTTAAATTTCCTATTGTAAAACCATCATACCACCTCTTTACCTCATCCTTATTTGTCATACCAAATTCATCCATTGCTGCAAATACTTCCTCTTCCGCAAATCCAAAGCAGGACGCATATTTATTTGATGTAACAGTTATAACCATTAAATTATTCAAATCAGAAAACATGGATTCTTTACTAATCCTTGTAATTCCTGTCATAACTGCACGTTCCAAATATGGATTTGTCTTAAAAGTGTTATTAAAAAGATTTCTTATAAAAGAAACAAGCTCATTCCAATATCCTCCTGTATATGCCTCCTGCAATGGCGTATCATATTCATCCAACAGTATAATTGCCTTCTTTCCATAATATTGATACATATACTTAGACAATTGATTAATTGCTTTTGCCGCAATGCTGTCACTCATTTCAAGTCCAATTCTGTCAAAATTTATCTTGTCTTTTTCACTCATTTTCTCACAATCTTTGAGATATTCATTTTGTAAATATACTTCCTCAATACATTGAAAAATCTGTTCTCTTGCTCCAACATAATTATTTGGCTTTATTCCGGCAAATGATATAAAAATTACAGGATATGTTCCTTGAAGAACCCTGTATTTTTCTTCTCTCCAAATATCCAATCCTTCAAAAATTTCTCCCTGCCCTTTATATTTTACACTAAAAAAGCGTTCAAGCATATTTATGTTCAAAGTCTTTCCAAAACGTCTTGGTCTGGTAATTAAAGTAACAATATCATCACTTTCCCACCACTCTTTTATAAACAATGTCTTGTCCACATAAAAACAATTGTTTGAAATAATATACTCAAAATCCTGCGCACCAATTGATACTGTTCTAGCCATAACTGCCCCCATCTCAACAAATATAATTGTTTTGCTTATATGTTAAATAATCATTTCGTCACTATTCACTGTTTCAGTTTAACATTGTACCTATTTCTTTACAAGGACAAAGTCATATCTTCTTTAATATATTTACACTACTTTACAACTTTATCCATAATAGCCAAATGACAAAATTACTGATTTTAGAACTTTATCTATCTATATATATACAATTCCTAAATTAATACATCCTACCTGACGATATATATGTATAAGCCAAAAAATACAAGGAGGTGCGCAGCATGACAATAACTATTAATGCAAATAATAAAGACAGTATTTTTGTCACAAATGAACATGCTTCAATAACAAACAGCAACAAGAAGCAAAATGGCAGCAAAAATAAGGGAAATAGTATTTTTGCCGGAGATTTAGGCTTAAACCCAAATACTATAGAAATGAAAAGAAAACTGGCACAGAAAAAGGCAATGAAAATAGTCAGCGATACTTTTGCATCTGAACAGGAGCTTGACAACAATATTAAAGGTCTCTATGAACAAAAAGATAAACTTAGGGAACAAGCTCTTCAGGGAAAAAAGGACATCGCAGAAGTCAGAGAAGAAAAAGCACAAATGATGGAAAACTATGGCATAACAGAGGACTCTGATGAACATAAAAATTTAGAGCTTCTTAGAAAAGAACGTGATGCTAATATGCCTAATTCAAATATTGAGCTTACAGATGATGAAAAAACAAAATTAGAAGAAATACACGCTAATGGCATTACAGATTACCAAAGAGACATGTTAGAACTTGATGAACGCGAACAGATATATCAAACAACTGTTGATAATAATGAAAGTGCAATAAAATCAATTTCTTCTTCAATTACAGATATAGGTCTTGAGCGCCTTAAAAGCCGCCCTATTCTTAAAGCTACACAGGAAGCTGATAAGATTATGGAAGCTGCCAATAAAGAATTGATTGCCGACCTCCAATCTGAAGCAATTAAGCATGTAGAGGAGAAGATGGAAGAAATTGCCGAGAAAGCTGAAGAAAAGGCAGAAAAGCAGGAAGAAGCCGATGAAAAAGCTGCCGAGCGTAAGAAAGATAAGTTAGAACTTGAAAAACAAATTGAAAAGATTAAAGAAAACTCAGAAAATATTGCAAATTCTGAAGTTTCTGTTAATACTGATGATGAATCCGCTAATATATCAGGCGTAGTTACTGCCATGCCTAAAGAGGGCACACAGCAGAGCAGTAATAAAGAACTTGAAAAAATAGCAGATGAATTACAGCTTATTATGGAAGATTTAAAAGGTGCAAAAATAGATACTATGATGTAAAAAGCATCTATATAAAAACTCCTAAAGATACATAAAACCCCAAATATGAGGTTTTTATGTATCTTTTTATATATTTCCCGCAATTTTGCACGTCTCTATGTGCTTAAATTCAATGTAAACATTTCATAATACTATTCTCAAATTTATGCCTTGTAATTTTTAACCACATGTTCTTTCTACATCTTCATCTGAATGTACCACTGAAATAAACAACAGAGTACTTACTCTACTTTATGCTTGCTAAATAAAGAAGATATGCTTCTTTAAATTTCTAAAAAGACGCTTTTTATCAATTGGCTTAGACAAATAGCGAAATGCAGAAATCTCATGGCATCATCAAGATATTCCATCTCATCAGTCATCTATGTTTAGCAATAGTACAATCTTCTTTAATGGATATTGGCAGCACATAAATATCTAAATATCATATCACAACTTTTTCACTGTATTTTTTACATTCCTGAAATTCTACACATCACTGTACACTTAAATCCAATATAAACATTCACTAATACTTTTCCAAAATTCAAGCTTTATAATTTTTAATTGCAGCACATGTTTTCTCTATATCTTCATCTGAATGTACCGCTGAAATAAACATTGCTTCAAACTGCGATGGTGCAAGATAAATTCCTTTATCTAGCATATAGTTAAAATAATCTGCATACTTTTCTGTGTCAGAACTAATTGCTGTTTCATAATCTGTTACCCTTTTTTCTGTAAAAAATACAGAAATTAAAGAACCTATCTGATTAACACATACACTATTTCCAAATGTAGATTCCACCGCATTTTTTATCTTAACTGCATTATCATTTATCTTCTTATAAATACCTTTTTCTTCTTTTAATATCTTAAGAGTTTCTATTCCTGCCGTTGTTGCTATTGGATTTCCTGATAATGTACCTGCCTGATATACCCCTCCTAATGGAGCTATCATGTCCATAACATCTCTGCGTCCGCCATATGCCGCAAGCGGCATACCGCCGCCAACTATCTTACCCAGTGTTGTAATATCAGGTCTTACTCCAAAATATTCCTGAGCTCCTCCTAAAGAAAGCCTAAAGCCTGTAATTACTTCATCAAATATAAGAAGTGACTTATATTTATCCACTATTCTTCTCAAATCCTTTAAAAATTCTTTGTCTGGAAGAACTACACCCATATTAGCTGCCACAGGCTCCACTATAATAGCTGCTATATCCTCTCCATACATATCAAAAAGTTTTTCTACTGATGCATTGTTATTATACTCTGCTACCAAAGTATTTTTTGAATAATCAGCAGGCACTCCTAAACTATCTGGAATTGACTGTGTAAGTGCTCCTGAACCTGCTTTTACAAGAAGGCCATCTGAATGACCATGATAACAGCCTCGAAATTTTACAATTTTATCACGTCCAGTAAATCCACGTGCTGCCCTTATAGCACTCATAACTGCCTCTGTACCTGAATTAACAAGACGTATCATCTCCATAGAAGGCATAAGCTCATTCACAAGCTCTACAAGAATATATTCATTTTCAGTAGGGGCACCAAAAGTAAGACCTTTATCACAAGCCCGCTTTACTGCTTCAATCACTCGACTGTCAGCGTGTCCAAGTATTCCTGGTCCCCATGAACATACATAATCTATATATTCATTATCATCTATATCATATATCTTAGCACCATTTGCTCTGTCAATAAACAAAGGGTTCCTATGTACTGCCCTAAATGCCCTGACAGGACTATTCACCCCACCTGGCATAAACATTTTAGACTTTTCAAATAAAATTTCTGATTTATTATTCATAGCTGACTCTGCTCCTCAATCCAATGTGCCGCATCTATAGCATGATATGTTATTATAATTCCTGCACCTGCTCTTTTTATTGCTGTTAAATTTTCCATAACTATTCTTTTCTCATCAATCCAGCCATTTAAAGCAGCTGCTTTTACCATAGAATATTCTCCACTTACATTATACGCTGCAATAGGATAATCTGTATGATATGACACATCTTTTATTACATCAAGATATGCAAGAGCTGGCTTTACCATTATAATATCTGCACCCTCTTCTATATCATTTTCACACTCTCTTACTGCCTCTTTGCCATTGGCAAAATCCATCTGATATGTCCTTCTGTCCCCAAATGAAGGTGCTGACTGTGCAGCATCCCTAAAAGGAGAATAATACCCTGATGCAAATTTTGCACTATATGCCATGATAATGGTATTTTTAAATCCATTACTGTCAAGAGACTTTCTTATATAAGACACCCTGCCGTCCATCATATCAGACGGCGCTATAATATCTGCACCTGCACCTGCCAAACTCACAGACATTTTTCCTAACAAATCAAGTGTTTCATCATTTAAAATTTCATGACCACACACAATACCACAATGTCCATGTGACGTATATTCACACAGACAAACATCTGCTATAACAATTAAATCAGGAGCTTTTTTCTTTATTTTACGTATGGCACACTGTGTCACTCCATTATCATTATATGCTTCACTTCCCTTCTCATCTTTCTTTTCTGGTATTCCAAAAATAAGAATTGCCTTTATATCTGCATCAATTATCCTGTCTAGCTCCTCACCAAATCTGTCTATTGAATACTGATAAATACCTGGCATAGATTCAACTGGTTCTTTTATATTATGTCCCTCTTTTATAAATACAGGATATACCAAATCATCTTTTGTAACAACAGTTTCCCTTACAAGACTCCTTAAGTTTTCACTTGCACGTAACCTTCTCATGCGTATCATTAAAATTCACTCCCTGTCTTTATTTAATTACAATTATTTCTTATGATTTGCTTTAATAAGTATAACACAATAGTAGTTTAATTACCACTATCAAACAAATTCAAAAAGTATAGTACATTTTTAGAAACTTATTATACAGAAGGAAAAAACTCGCCTTGTGAAAAACTGACAAGAGTATCTAAGCGAAAACAGAAACAGGCAAGAACTTCGCAGAGAATGCAATTTAGAGTATATTTATGATAGTTTGAACTAATATAATCTTTGCACAAAAAAGATGTAAGCGTATACCTTGCGATATAGATATCTATGGTAGAAAAAGACCTCCAGAACCAAAAATTTAAAAAGCTGATACCATAGTTTCTCACGTATGCTTTATTTTTTTATGCATAACTGAAAATATTAGCATGATATTGTATTTAATCATAATTGTATTTGTACATATATATCTTAAAGCATTTACATAAATAGGCTATGTGTGTTACAATCTGTATAAAGAAAGGGGTTACAAATGAATGATACAGAGATACAATGGCATCCTGGTTTTGCAGCAGCTATGGAGCTGGAACTTATGGAGTATAGCGGCAAACTATATTTTCAAAGCGAACATAACCTAAGTAAAAAGCCATTACAGATAGACCTTTTAGTAATCAAAAAAGATGAACCAGTGAAAATAACCAATAAAATAGGCAGAATTTTCAAGAAATATAACATCATGGAATATAAATCTCCGGATGACAGTCTTAATATTGATACGCTATATAAAGTACAGGCATATGCAGCACTTTATAAATCTGATGGTAATACTGTTAATGAGAAGAAAACAGATGATATTACAGTATCCATAGTAAGGGACAGGAAGCCAATAAAACTTTTTAAAACCCTGAAAGAAATGGATATAAGTATAGAAATGCCACATAAAGGGATATACTATATTAAAAGTGGTGTGTTGTTTACTACACAGATAATTATAACAGGTGAACTGCCTGATATGGAACATTCATGGATTAAATCATTGTCATATAAAATTAGATTTGCAGACTTGAAAAAGCTGTTATATACTATCAGAAAGCTTAACAGTGAACATGAAAGAGAACTTGCAAATGCTGTAATTGATGTAACTTTAAGGGCAAATAAAGCTTTACTTGAAGAATTGAGGGGAGATGAGGAAATGAGCGGAGTATTAATGGAACTTGCAGAGCCGTGGATAAAAAATGCCGAAATAAGGGGAAAACAGGAAGGAATTCGCGAAGGTAAACAGGAAGGAATTCGTGAAGGTAAACAGGAAGGAATTCGTGAAGGAATTCGAGGGACAGTTGATATCTTATACAGTCTTGGACATAGTGATGAAGAAATAAAAATAATTATTATGAAAAAGTATTATCTTTCAGAAAAGGCAGCAGAGGAATTTTTATAACCAAATTATTCACATTAATATTGCTGGCTAGAACTTGAAATGTAATTGCCATTTTGGATAAAAATATTTCCTTTGGGCTTCCAACCTGTAAAAACAGTAGCTTTATGATAGTATTAAAATAAGAACACAAAAGGATGTGAAAAGACGGCAGGAGCTCGTTCAATTTGTTTAGATGCATATGGTACAGATTCCGTTGGAAAAAAGTATGATTTAGAAATTCAACGTCAGGACAAAGGAGCAGAACCACATAGGGCAAGGTACAATTCCAGTGTATTAGATATTGAGAATCTTCATTCAGGACAGGATTTTATAGAATTACCTGATACATATACAATTTTTATTACAGAAAAAGATTTTTATGGCAAAGGAGAACCAGTCTATCCAATCGAAAGAATTAACCTTGTAACAGGTGAGTCTTTTGAAGATGGAGAACATATTCTTTATGTAAACGGTGAATATCGTGGTGATTCCAATATTGGAAAACTCATGCACGATTTTAACTGTACCAGAGCAGACAACATGAATTTTGAACTGATGGCAGAACGAACCAGATATCTAAAAGAAAACCCGAAAGGAGTGCAGGAAATGTGTAAAATCATGGAAGATATGAGAAATGAAGCATTAAACGAAGGCATTAAAAAAGGCATTAAAGAAGGCATTAAAAAAGGCATTAAAGAAGAAATGAAAGCATCAGCTCTTCGTATGTTAGCTGGCGGAAAATATGCTTTAGAGGAAATTGTTAATATTTCGGGACTTTCTCTTGACGAAATCAAGCAACTGAAAGCTGATAAAAATGTATAGGAAGAATTAACAAACTGGGAATCTAAAAAGCATATTCCCAGTTTCTATTTTCTGATAATCAGCAATTTATTATCTCCCTTTGGAACTCATAATCTGTTGTGGCTATCGTAGTATTGTAAGTTCTTCTGAAAATAATCTATCACATCTTTGATTAAATTTGTCTTATTAGCATCCTTTTATAAAATGGATCTAAATCACATCCGCAGCTTCCACATTCTTTATCTGCTTGCTTTATTGCAGATATCAAAATGTCCTTATCATATTTTCCTTCTAACCATTGTTGTGCTGGTTCAGATATTAAGTCCCACCACGATTCAACAAACTCCTCCATAATAGACTTTAATTCTTCCATAACGCTACTTTCAAGTTAACAATCTCCGCTTCCCACTTTCTTCATTTTACTCGCAACCTAAATCTTGTATCTGCTCCATTATAAAATCTACGTTTTCTTCAATAGGTTTTGTTCCATCTATTCGTAAAACAGGACATTTTAAAGATTGCACCCATTCTTCAACAGTATTTTCTGTCCGAGATTTAACAAAATCAAAAAATTTTTCTTCTTGCTCATGCAAATCTCCACCTAATAACATCCTTTCACCGAATTTTTGAAAAGAGCGATTTTTAACCCGCTGTATCCGAACATCCTTTGGAACCTCAATCAATATAGCATATTGAAAAAATGGGTAGACATTTTCTCCATAATCTCCTTTTACAGAAGTAAAAATAAAGTTTTCATGTACCCTTATCTCACTCCAAAGCAACTTTTCTACCTCTTCACGAGTACGTGGGGGAGATGCATAGATATAATTGGAGTCTGTCTTAGGAAAATATAAATCCTCATTATCTATAAAATGAAAATTTATCTTTTTCGCAAGTGCCCTTCCTAATATACTCTTTCCACTTCCATTTAAACCACATACAATAATCCCCATTCTCTTAAGTTCCTCCGTATAAGTCTGATTATTACATCAACATAAATAGTATACCATACAATTCCACAATCAAAAATATGAAGCAATTTCCCACTTTGTACGTTTTCCTATACTCCAACTCCATAATTCTTTTAAATAGCATACACCTTTTCTATCACACAACTATGCGTCTTATCTACCCTGTCATAGTTAACACCAACAAGCAGAACTTCTCCTACATACCCTTCAAGTGCCTGCATATATTTCTTATCCTTTATCTGCTTTATTGCTGTCTCGGCAGTCTTATCATATTTTAATTCAATCACCATGGCTGGTCTCTTTGTATGTGGCAATGGCAGAAAAATAACATCCGCAAATCCATATCCTGTAGGCATCTCTCTAACTAACCTGTAATCTTTCCGTGCACTGTAGTATGCAAGTCCAATGGCAGCACCTAATGAATTTTCATCATTATAAGTAAGTATTGATGCAACTTCCATATGTGCCCTGTCAAGTCCTCTTGCAACACCCTCCTCATTACAAGAAATCGTATCTTCCAGAAGTTTCTCTGATGCCTTTAACACATTCATAACCTCTGGCCAGCCTCTTACTCTCATTGCTGTTTCAAATTCTTCTATAATCTCTTTATTTGGAATGAATGCTTCCATTATTTCTGCATCATACGCAAGATATCCCAAATGAATAAGAAGAGTCAATACATCATCTTTTGTTTCAAAGTTTCTCATATCATTTCGGAAACTGCGTGTATCAACTCTAACCTGCCCTCCGCCAATCATCTGCACAATATTTTCACGAAGTCCATCAAAATCCATATCTATATAACTTTTCAATGCATCATAGACCTCCGTTGATGTCCAATAATTTGAAAAATCCTGACAGCTCATAGCCTCTACAACAGACTTCGGATTATATATATGTTTAAACTTTCTAAATGTATATCCATCATACCAGCTACTTGTCTCAATGAAATCCATATCATACTGCACACACAATTCTTTTACCTCACTTTCTGTAAACCCTGTATATTTTTCCAATGCCTTTTGATTTATCATTGAATATTCCCCGAACATATTTAATGCAGAATGTACTCCATATTTTTTTATAGGAAGTATTCCTGTCATATAATCAAGTGCTACATATGTCTGGTCTTTTAAAAGACTGAACAAAAAGTTAAGATACTGTATCTGTATTTCTTCTAACTCTTGCTTTTCACGCATCACACAATCCCACTCATCAATCAAGAAAATAAACTTTTTCTTTGTCCTCACATAAATCCTTTCCAAAATATAAACCAAGCTTGTTTCCTGTTTTGAAAACAAATCTCCATATTCTTCACGAATTTCATTAATGACAACCTGCTCCAGATATTCTGGCACTTCCTGTTTTCTTGTCCTTAATAAAAAATGTTGCATATTCAAAAAAATTACATCATATTTATTCAAATGTTCACCAAAACTTTGGTGTTTTCTTACTTTAAAATCCTCAAATAATTCTTTCGAATCACAGCCACGGCTATAATATGCGGCAAGCATATTAAGAGCCATTGACTTTCCAAAACGTCTCGGCCTGCTGACACATATATATTTCTGTTCTGTATTTAAACACTTATTTGTATACTCAATCAATCCTGTTTTATCCACATAAATTTCAGAGCGAACTGCCGTCAAAAAACCTTCATTATCAGGATTTAAATAAATTCCCATTCTAAAACACCTCCGTTTCCCTTAAACTATATATAACATCCTCTTTTTCCAAAATCATCAATATTGCTAATTATACACAACATTTGTTATTGTGAACACCAGCCACTCTGTTCAATAGCTTTAATCACTCCCTCAATGTTACTGACAGATGCTACAATATCTGCCTCTTTATACTCTTTTACTAATGTCTTTTGCGTAATCTCTCCTATACATACTGTCTTTATCCTTTCAGGAAATACAATATTGTTATCTTTTATTTCTCTGAAAAATGCTTCAACTCCTGATGCACTTACAAATACAATAAAATCAAGCCGATCAAGTATTTCTATATAAGAAGTTAAATGTCCTTCTACATCATAAACATGTATATCTTTAAATGCAATTTCATTCTTTAAAAATGGCTCTGTCAATTCTATACTACCTTTAACTGCACGTGGAATAAGAAGCCAGTCTTCCTTTTTTACAATACCTAAAAACTCCTCTGCCATGACTTTTGTATTATATTTTGATGGTAGAAAATCAGCATTTATCCCATACTTTTTAAGTTCTGATGCTGTCCCACTTCCAATAACAGCAAATTTTAAGACTGCCAGTCGTCTTATATCTATATTAAGTTTTTTTATTTCTTCAAAAAATATAATTACGCCATTTCTGCTTGTAAATAACACCCAATTATATTTTTCTATAAACTCAAGCTCTTTATCAAGTTTTTCTATCTGTTCAGTCTTTTTTATATCCATATCACAGATATGCAGACCTTTAATTTCCTTTTGCAGCAATCCTCTATTTAACTTATCATATATTGCCTTTGTCGCAACTATCCCAACAGTGCTTTGATATTTATTTTCATTATAAATATATTTGTATGATGCCGTTTCCCCTATGACTATAATTGCTGGTGGATTAATCCCTGCTTTCCTTACTTTATCTGTAATATTTTTAAGCGTACCCTGCACTGTATTTTGGCTTATACAAGTACCTTCTGATATAACTGCCACTGGAGTATCATATGACATTCCTGCTTCCACAAGATTGTTTACAATCTGTTTTAAATTGGAAAGTCCCATTAAAAATACTATAGTTCCTCCTATGTATGACAATGCCTTATAATCACACGCATCACCATTCGTTCCATCTGTGTGTCCTGTTATCACATGAAAGCTTCTGCTTACTCCTCTATGTGTGACAGGTATCCCCGCACATTCAGGTACAGCTATAGCAGATGTTACACCAGGAACCATTTCATATGGAATATTATATTTATTTAATTCTTCAATTTCTTCACCTCCGCGCCCAAATACAAATGAATCACCTCCCTTTAAACGAACCACCACATTTTTATCTAATGCTTTTTTTACTAATATTTCGTTGATTTCACTCTGCTTTTTATAATGCTTTCCTGCTTCCTTTCCAACATAAATTTTCTCACAGCTTTCTTTTACATACTTTAGAAGCTCATCTGAAATAAGTCTGTCATATATAACAACATCACATTTCTTTAATTTCTCTATTCCTTTTAATGTAATAAGTTCCGCATCTCCAGGACCTGCCCCTACAAAATATACTATTCCCATGAATTTACCAGCCTTTCAGAAAGTGTATCTGCTAGTTTAAACCTTTCAGACACATCAGTAGTTCCTTCCTGCCTGTACAACCTGCCATTATGCTCTTTAGTTATAATAATCTTAATCATTTCCTTTTCATCACCATATACAAAACTTATCACACCTACAGCTTCGTGACAGCCTGCATCAAGAAGTTTTAAAATATAACGTTCTGTTTCAAATTCCATAAATGTCTTTTTATCTGATATTCCTTTTATCATTTCTGCAATATAATCTTCTCTCGTTTCGACAGCAATAATTCCCTGACCTCCGGAAGGTACTATTTCATCATATGAAAAATATCTGTATAATAAATCAGGCTCATTATCAAGTCCAAGCCTTTTAAGACCTGCAGCTGAAAGAATAAGCCCATCATATTCTTTGTTTTTCATTTTATCAAGCCTTGTAGTCACATTCCCGCGTATCCCTTTAAATTCTATATCATGAAGTATATTACGTGCCTGAAACTGTCTGCGAAGGCTTCCTGTACCAATCACATTTATTCCTTTTATTATTTCTTCAAAAATATCCTCATTTGTACAATCTATTTTATCTTTATTAATATATTTACCTTCATTATCTTTATAGTAATCACATCCATAATAATTATTGTTACTGCAATAATCACTGTTACAAGACACAAACACGTCTCTTGCATCATCCCTTTTAAGCACACCTGCTGTTATAAGTCCATACCCAAGTTCAGTTGGCATATCTTTGGCACTGTGTACTGCCATATCTATTCTACCGCTTATAAGTGCTTCCTCAATTTCTGTCACAAATACACCTTTGCCACCAAATTCAATAAGAGGCTTGTCAGTTATTTTGTCACCTTTTGTACTTATAATAACTTTCTCTGCCTCTATATCAGAATATTTATTTTTAAGTGCCTCTATCACCATATCAGTTTGTATAAGCGCAAGCTTGCTTCCTCTTGTTCCTATCTTAACATACTTCATAAACTTTAAGCCCTCTGTCTTTCAAAATCACCCTTTTACATCTACATATTCTTTAATCCTATCCCTTTACAAAACATTATCTCAATCTTCCAAATTCTTTACATCCTCTACCATATCCAAAACCACATTATCAGAAATATCACCGTTATTATTCTCACCATACTCTAAAAGCTCTTTAAATAACTTTCTTCTACGTTTCTTATCATTTACATGTTCAAATATATATTCACGCCACATGCCAAGCTTTCCTATTATATCACTGTAATACGAAGGAATAATATCATGTATCTTTCTCTTAATATATGCTGCGGCAAGAGGACTTTTTCCCTCTGTTGATATTGATATAAGCAAATTGTCTTCATGTATTATTGCAGGAAATATAAATGTACATGCTTCCTGTATATCAACAGCATTTACAGGTATATTCCTACTGCGACATATTTCAGAAATATAAATGTTTACCTCTTTATTGTCAGTTGCAGCTATAACAAATGCCATGCCATTAACATCAGCTTCACAAAATTCTCTTTTAAATATCTTTACACATTTATCTGAGGCAATTTTAAAAAACTCATCACAAATATCAGGCGCAACAACATTTATATTTACACCATATTCAAGAAGTATTTTAACCTTGTGTAATGCCACTCTTCCTCCACCTGCCACAAGACAGTTCATACCTTTTATATCAACAATAAATGGAAAATATGCCATTTATAATTTACCTCCTGAGCCATTTATCAAAAAAATAATCATAAGTCTATATTTTCCCTTCCAATAATAAAATTTAGCATATTAACATTCTCCTGAATTTATAATTTTATCAAGCACTCTTTTAAACTGCCCGCTATCCAGTGTCTTTTTTAAATAATAAATCATCTTAAAAAACCATTCTTCTGTATGCGTTTCATGTTCATTAAGCTCTGTCATAAAATTCCGTATATATATTTTTTTCATTGTATTATCTACATATTCTTCTATAATCTTTTTAGCTTTTTTTGCTTCACCAAGTTTTATATTTGTATTTTGTTTTGATAACTTTTCAAAATAATCTATGTCAAAAACCTTAATGTTATCCAGACCACACAGCTTTCTGTCTATATCATATGGTACAGCAAGGTCAATAAACATATGCCTTTTTTTATCATTGCCATCTTTGCAAACATTATCATTATAATTTACATATTCATTATATGTAACCGTATAGTGTGGACTTGAAGTTGCACTTATAATTACATCCACTTTATCCATATACAAATATCTATCAACAAAATTTATAACTTCAAATTTATCATTACTTTTTATATAAAGCTGTAAATCAGGATTATGTTTTCGGCTTGTACCTATAACAGAGATACCCTTTGAAAGTAAATCCTTTGCAACAATAAAACCAATTTTACCTGTAACTCCTATAACCATAACAGCCCTATTTTTATTTTCTATCTGTTCCTCTGCTTTTAACTCTGCAAGATAATCCTCTGTCAGATTTGCAGCAATAGTACCTATTGAAATAGGAGTCGCCGAAAGCATTGTAGATGATTTTTCACTTTTGGCACAGCCAAGCGCATCTTGAAATATAATATTTAACTCACTATCTGTATATTTGCAAAAAGCAGCATCAAGATACGCCTCTTTTACCTGTCTTAGAATCTCATCCTCTCCTAAAACCATTGAATCAAGTCCACATGTGACATTGAAAAGATGTTTTACAGCACTTTCATTTCCATAAAACAGACAATATTTCTTAATATCATTATCATTAATTTCCTTATATTTAGACAAAGCTCTTATAACATCTTCAGAACAGTTTCTATTGCCTGAAAAATAAATTTCACTTCTATTACAAGTAGAAACAATTACGCCTCCTGTAATAATATTCTCTTTAATTAATTTTTCAATAAAATCCTTATACTCATCAGGTGTAAAAGAAAATTTCTGCCTAATACTTACAGGTGTCTTTTTATAACTTACACTAATACAAAACATATTAATT
>CAMWXG010000053.1 GCA_947178155.1 uncultured Lachnoclostridium sp. | reverse complement strand
CCTTTTAATCCGGAAACAGGATTTACTGATATAACTTTTAAACCAATACTTCCGGAGATTACTAAACCTAAATCTAAAGAAAATGACTCTTTTTATCGTGATGACGAATTTGATGATATGCCTGTAGTACAAGGAGAAAACATCACTATATCTTATGATGACAGCTCAAAAGTTCGTCATATTAGTGCAGACTTTTGGAGTGGTCATGTACCAGACATCTGGAATAACCTTAATATGGATCAGGAAGATGAAGATAACTACGCAAATTTAAATGATAATGATGCAAAACGTGTAATATATGCCATTACTAATGCTATCTTAAACGGCGATATAAGAACATTGTACCTCTCACTTGATGAATGGGGTGAGGATTGCACTCTTGTACTAGAATTTAGTGGTAATTGGGCAACTGCTTATTATGACGACTTTAGCACAGATACCAATTATTGGTCATATAATCCTGCTTATACTGGTGCCTCTGAACTGTCTCCGGTAGACATAGGCGGACAGACACCTGTTCCCAAAATGATGGCATTTGAAGACCTTAAACTGGCATCTGAAATTGCCGGATATTTTTTAGAAACCGGACAACTTCTCCCTGGTACTCTTTGGAAAATAAGTAATTAGCAAATTGAATTTTTTCCAATCCATACTTGTATAATTTTTTCAATATGTTCATCTCTTTTTTGATGGACACACTTGATGATTCGGATCATACCATAAAACATGAAAATACTCATTTTCACGAATTCCTACTATACGAAGCCTATTCTGCAATGCAAATGAAAATATGGAATCCTCATATTCTTCTATTCGCATGATCTTAAACCTGTCAAACGCATCTTTTGACAACATATCCAAAGAGAGCAAATGATGCTTTGACTTTCCTATATCATGAGTTTGTTTCTTTATCTCTGCCCATGTCATATTGCTATAATCAATCATTTTCTCCATGACTTCACGGTATAAAAAATCATCTCTATTCAAATCAAAAGCAAATTTGCCAGAACGATCAATCATATCAAAAAGCCAAATAACCTTTTTGCCATCTGTACTATATCCCTGCTCTTTTACTGTATGTTTTAAACTTGCAATCGTTTTTGCCCGTTTTGTCTTTTTATCTGCCATATCTATAAACTTCCATAATATTCTCCCATACTTTCTTTTGTGATGACAATTTTGCATTTAGCTCCCTCTGGCAGTCCGTTTCTTGCATCCTTCCATGGTGCTTCACTATGTGATAATTCTCTTAAGTCATATGGCTCCATGCCTCCATAGTCACGAAGCACAACATTTATAGAATCTTTTTCATCCTCTGTTAAATTCTCCGGATTTCCTCTGGTAAAATCATCTATGCAAACCGAAAACTTTCCCTGATGTGCATAGAATAACTCCGGACATACAGGACCGTTTGCCCACGCCTCAAAATCTTCAGCAAAAACCGAATTCCCTGTCCACGCCAAATGCCACGCCTGCGAATAGTAACAAAGCTTTTGGAGTTTCCATGTACTCATTTTGCCAGATTTAGCCAAAATGTATTTTGCCACATCAAAAACTGTTTCCATAACCTTTCCCTCCTAGTTTATGTTATAAGAAATAAATTCATATCTGCGAACATAACTTGTTATAATTATATTATAGAAAATTAAGTAATCTGTCAACATCCATGCCAAAAATCCCAAAACTGATTGTTGGTCACGAAATCAGCGATATTACAGAAAGTGTATATAGCCATAGAACCATTGAAGATATGCACTGGGAAATAGCACAAATCAAATAAACAAAGGCTATAATCCAAGGATATTTATCTTAGACTATAGCCTTTTTATTGTTACATTTTGTGTATTATACATGCAGTACCTGTGTATTATCTACAAGGATTCAGGGAGATTTACAAAGCATTACACTTTGAACCACCCTTATAAGCACTACATTTCTTAGAACTTGCCATTGTCAGCTGCTTCCTGGATAGAAACTGCTACTGCAACAGTCATACCAACCATTGGATTATTTCCAGCACCTATAAGTCCCATCATTTCTACATGCGCAGGTACTGAAGAAGAACCAGCAAATTGAGCATCGCTGTGCATACGTCCAAGAGTATCTGTCATACCATATGAAGCAGGTCCTGCTGCCATATTATCAGGGTGAAGTGTACGTCCTGTACCACCACCTGATGCTACTGAGAAATATTTCTTACCCTGCTCAATACATTCTTTCTTATATGTTCCTGCTACAGGATGCTGGAAACGTGTTGGGTTTGTAGAGTTACCTGTTATAGATACATCTACACCCTCTTTGTGCATAATTGCAACACCTTCACATACATCATTGGCACCATAGCAGTTTACTTTTGCACGAAGTCCATCTGAATATGATTTACGGAATACTTCTTTTACTGTATTTGTATAAGGATCATATTCTGTCTCAACAAATGTAAATCCATTTATACGTGAAATAATCTGTGCTGCATCTTTTCCAAGACCATTGAGGATAACGCGGAGAGGCTTTTTACGAACCTTATTTGCCTTCTCTGCAATACCGATAGCACCTTCTGCTGCGGCAAATGACTCATGTCCTGCAAGAAAACAGAAACATTCTGTTTCTTCCTCAAGAAGCATCTTACCAAGATTACCATGTCCAAGACCTACTTTACGTGTATCTGCAACAGAACCTGGAATACAGAAAGCCTGCAAACCCTCTCCTATTGCTGCTGCTGCGTCTGCTGCGCGCTTACAGCCCTTCTTTATTGCAATGGCTGCACCTACTATGTACGCCCAACATGCATTTTCAAAACAGATTGGCTGTATGCCTTTTATCTGGTCATATACATTAAGCCCGGCATCTTTTGTGATTTTTTCAGCTTCTTCAATAGAAGCAATTCCATAGCTTTTTAAAACGCCGTTAATTTTGTCAATTCTTCTTTCATACGATTCAAATAATGCCATTATTCGCTGCCTCCTTTTTATTATTTTTCGATTTCTTTATCTGTTCTAGGATCAATCAACTTAACAGCATCATCAACACGTCCATATTGACCGCTTGCCTTTTCCCATGCTGTATTAGGATCATCACCCTTCTTGATGAAGTCTGTCATCTTTCCAAGGCTAACGAACTTGTATCCAATGATTAAATCATCTGCGTCAAGAGCGATTGCTGTAACATAACCTTCAGCCATTTCAAGGTAACGAGGACCTTTCTTTAATGTACCATACATAGTTCCTACCTGAGAACGAAGCCCCTTACCAAGGTCCTCAAGTCCTGCTCCTATAGCAAGTCCATCTTCTGAAAATGCTGACTGCGAACGTCCGTAAACTATCTGTAGGAATAACTCCCTCATAGCTGTATTGATGGCATCACATACAAGGTCAGTATTCAAAGCTTCCATAACTGTACGTCCTGGCAGAATTTCTGCTGCCATAGCTGCTGAATGTGTCATACCTGAACAGCCTATAGTTTCAACTAAGGCTTCTTGAATAATGCCCTCTTTAACGTTAAGCGACAGCTTACAGGCTCCCTGCTGTGGTGCACACCAGCCTACGCCATGTGTAAAACCGGAAATATCCTTTACTTCCTTTGCCTTAACCCATTTTGCTTCTTCCGGAATAGGCGCACAGCCATGGCTGACACCTTGAGCAACAGGGCACATGTTTTCTACTTCCTGTGAATAAATCATGTTTTATGCTCCTTTCAATAATGCTTATATTCTGCGAAAATGTAATCGCAGTACTATAATTATTTTCTCACAAAAATGTATTTTAGTCCATACCTTTTGACAAAAAAAACCAAAAAACATAATTACTCTATTTCTGCCCTTTTAGTAAAGTCTATATAATAATCAGTTGTATATGTCTTTGAAAGATATTGCACTGCTATTTTATATGAGCCTGAAGGAATATCCATAAGTGGCATATTTACATAATATGTCTGTGTTTTAAAAACCTTAAGCGGCTGTGTGGTATTTGTAAAATCCTGAATATAAACATCATCGTCATTATACAAATATATCTTTTCAAGATCATGATCAACAGAATATATCTGAAGCAAATCTCCATATCTGCGAAACTTTAACGCCTCTTTTACCTCATATGGCATAGCTGCAGCACTACTTAATTCATCTGGCTTTTTGTCAGCCTTGTATGGTGGTACAAGTGAACCTACTATAACTTTGCCATCACTAACTATCGGTTTTGCCATATCCTCTATATTAAAATCAAATGTATGAGCTGTAAAGAAATCTGTTACACATGATATTTCATTGATGCACTCTTTAGTATCATAATTATATTCATAAATCTTTGCACTATATCCGTCTATAGGAGGTTTGAAATGTGCACACATCGCCTTAACAAGCCTGTTTTTAGCATCATATTCACTATTAGAGCGGGTAATGCTAAGAGGTGTCTGAAAACACTGCTCCTGTGTAACTGTCCTATTTACCTCATCTATCCTGAAAAACATTACATTTGACTTTTCTACTTTATCAAACCATTTTACAGGCCTTCTATTTGCTGTATGATTATCAAAAAGCATTATTCTGAGCGTATTTGGATCATTATCTGTTTCATCATGCACAATCTGTATTCCATGTTGTTGAAAAAACCATGCAATATCTCCTACAGGTTTAAGAACTTTATCTTCAACATTAGTATTCTTATAAAATTTAGGCTTGGCAAGAAGCCAGATAATCTCTCTTTTCTTAAGATCAATTTTAGCAATCGTGTGTACATTTCTCATTGAAACCACAACCGCATCTTCTGCCGGAATATAATCAATAGAATTAATATGCGCCCAGTCATTCCTTGTTTTATAGGTATCATCAAACAAATCATTCATACTAAGCTCATATATTGTCTCACCTGTCTTACGATCAACCTCCACAATAGAGTTTTCCATATAAGTATCACTCATTGAGCTTGACAGTCCAAAAATATTGCCGCTTGGCTCTTTTTCTATTGCCCAGTGATGCATACCCTTTTTCTGATAGTATGTCTTATAAACACGTCCAAGCATATCCATATCATGCGTAATAACTGTATGTGCATTTCCATATGCAGGTATACGCATATTTTTCTCCGGGAACAAAAATCTTCCATCATCAAAAAGATACACTCCATAATACTGTGGTATTCTGTTTAATGCAAACCTTATATTTCCTTTTGTATCAAAAGCATATACACCACCTCTGTAACCTCCTGATACAAACATAAAGCCTCCTGAAAATGGCTGCTTGCTACTTGTAATCTTAACACAATTGTGAACCGGACTCTTAAGTGCAGGGGTTTTTATCTTAATTTTCTTATTATCAATCTGTGCCCCATTACTATCAAGTAAACGAAGCGTAACATCATTAAATGAATTTTCATACAAACCAAGAACTGGAACCCTATGACGTCTTGTAAGCAACTTATCACATTTTACGTAATCCTTCGCACCTGACTGCCCTTTTATAGTGTATTCAACCATACACTCACGCTCTGTATTAAAAACAATCAGAGCAGAAAGCGGCGATATCTTAAATGGATTATTAATTACAAGAACATTGTCAAAACTATACTCTGCCTGGTCTAGAAGCTTCTCAATCATAAGCTCTTTACAATATGTCAGAAATACAGGCGGCTCTACACCACCTTCAAGATTTGAATTGTAAGAATTGACAAGCATATCTTTTTTATAAGGGATCTTTTTTGCTTCTTTGGTAAATCTTGCCTCACTGCATGTAGATGAGTTTAATATTAACTTCTTAATTGGTGTTGAAATCTTTGATATAATATTCATTTGTTCTCTCCGACTTTAATAGCACAGTATATACTTAGGTTTATAACTCAAGTAACGCTGTAGCTGTTAATAATTTATTAATAATTTCATTATACCCAATAGAGAAAAATATTACAATAAAAAAATTGTAATATTTTGTAGTTGCTATATTACTTATTACTGTTCACTTCGTTACTAGTAACAGGCAGTGCTTTCATTTCATTTTTTTGAAAATCTAAAATAATTGCCGAAAGCAAATCAAGCTGCGTTTTTACCTGCACAAACTAACAATTTAATTGCAAATCTGGTTATCCATAATTTTTCCTTATCCCTCTCAACTAATACTACCCCAAATCTTATCAACCACTTCCCCCTGCTTTTTATAAATACTTCCTGCCGGGATATACCCTCTCACCATTGACAGAGGATAAACATTAGTATTTTTTCCTATAATAGAGCCTGGGTTTAATACACTATTACAGCCCACTTCCACAAAATCACCAAGAACAGCACCCATTTTCTTAAGTCCTGTACTTATATTATCTCCCTTATAACTAAGAGTTACTTTTGTTTTATCTGATTTCACATTTGAAGTAATAGAGCCAGCACCCATATGTGACTTAAAGCCAAGAATTGAATCACCCACATAATTGTAATGTGGTACTTGAACATTATTAAAAAGCAGCACATTCTTAAGTTCAGTAGAATTGCCAACAACACAATTCTTACCAACCAAAGCACTTCCCCTTATAAAAGCACAATGACGTACTTCGGTATTTTTATCAATAATACATGGTCCTGTAATAGATGCTGTTGGTGCAATTTCTGCACTTTTAGCAATCCAGATATCATCCCCATGCTTTTCATATTCGTCAGGTGAAAGTGTCTGTCCAAGTTTCAATATGAAATCTTTTATAAGTGGAAGTACCTCCCACGGAAACTGGGTATCCTCAAAAATATCCACCGCAATGGTCTCATCCATATTAAACAAATTTTTATTTCTCAACTTATCATACATAAAATAATCCTCCCTCTAAAACTTTTGAAAAATGCCTGCTTTGGCATACTTTTAGTGTAAGTAGGTTCACGTAAGTGAACCTACTTACACTTTTTATAGAAAATCGCAGCAGCATCAAAATACTGTTTCAGTGCATAGCTGTTATTTGTACTTTTTACTGCATCAACGCGTCTTATTATAAAATCATCTAATTTTTTCATATACTCATCTTCTGTAATTTTACCCTCTGCCACAAGTGTAAGTCCAAGCTCCCAGCTTGCGGTAAGCTCTGGATTTAAAAGTGAACGTATTGATGTATTTACTACATCATAAATCATTTCGCCTATAAGTTCAGGTGTGATTATCTGAGTTTTTTTATTAAGCTTTAAATATTTTATCTTAATAAGTTTACTTAGTATTTCTGCTCTTGTTGCACTTGTACCTATGCCGCTTCCTTTTATCTGCGCCCGCAAATCCTCATCTTCTATTAACTGCCCTGCATTTTCCATTGCAAGTATCATTGAACCTGAATTATATCTTTTTGGAGGTGAGGTTTCTCCTTCTTTTATCTGTGATGACAAAAATGAAACCTCCATTCCCTTTTTTAACTTTTTAAGCATTTCTATAATATTATCATCAATTCCTTCATCCAGTGTTCCCTGTTCTGTACTGTCAGCTTCATATGTTTCTGAATAACTGCCGCTTTTTTTATTGTCATTCTTTTTATCCACATTGTCTTTACCCTTTTTTGCAAATGACGCTGCTACAAGTTCTAAATATCCTTTTTTCACAAGAACTTTGAAATTAGAAAAAAATGATTCTGTTCCTGATTTTATCACAAGACCAAACTTCAGGTACTGTGCTGGAGGATAAAATATGCATACAAATCTTCTTGCAATTACTTCATAAACTCTTTGTGCAGTTAAACTTATGCTTTTTAATGCTCCAAAGCCCTGCCCTGTTGGTATTATAGCATAGTGGTCTGTAATCTGTTTATCATTTACATACCTTGTCTTTGAAAGTCCCTTATATCCCTCTGTCTGTAATATATGCGAAGCATATTCATTAAGTACAGGATAATTTTCAAGTCCTTTTAAATTTCTATGTATTTCCTTTGAAACAGCAGTGGAAAGTACTCTTGCATCTGTTCTTGGATATGTTACAAGTTTCTTTTCATAAAGTTCCTGAACTATTTTAAGTGTTTCATCAGGACTTATCCTAAAAAGTTTAGAACACGTATTTTGAAGCTCTGCAAGATTAAAAAGCAGAGGCGGATTTTTCTTTTCAGTCCGTTTTTCTGCTTTTTCAACAATTCCAATAAGATTTTCATATTTATAAAAATCATCTTTTACATCATAATCATCATTATATCCACCAATATATCTGCAAAGTTTATCCGCATCTGCTTTTTCTTTAAATCCATTTTCCTTATACAAAAGTGGTGACTTAAAATACTTTGATCCCTCTGCTGCACGCCACTCACCTTCAAAATACTGCCCACCATAATCAAAACTTCCAATAACTCTATAAAATGGAGTTTTTACAAATTCTCGTATTTCACGCTCACGCCTTACAACCATGCCAAGTACACAGGTCATAACACGACCAACTGATATTGATGTCCATTTTTCACTGCCCAGATACCTATTAACAACAGGACTGTACTTTAAAGAAAGTACCCTGGAAAAATTTATTCCCATAAGATAATCTTCCTTAGCCCTTAAATAAGCTGACGCAGAAAGATTGTCATATTCAGAAAGAGGCTTTGCCTCCTTTATTCCACGCTTTATCTCATCTTCCGTCTGCGAATCAATCCATACACGTCTCTTTTCTTTTGTATCAGGTACATTTGCCATCATATCAACAAGTCGGTAAATATACTCACCTTCACGCCCCGAATCTGTACATACATAAATCCTTACAACATCTTCTCGGTTTAAAAGCCTCTCAATAATTCTAAACTGCTTCTCAACATCCGGTATAAGCTCATACAAAAACTTTTCAGGAAGAAATGGCAAAGTACTAAGAGACCATTTCTTCAAAGCAGAATCATAAGCGTCAGGATAACTCATTGTAACAAGATGCCCCACACACCATGTCACTACATAATCTTCTGATTCAAGAAAACCTTTTGATGCACTCCCTGACACTCCAAGCGTCTTTGCAAACTCTTTTGCTACACTTGGTTTCTCTGCAATAAATAAATCCTTACCCATAATCTAAAAATCCTGTTCATATTAGTTTATAAAAAATGTCGGCTGGATGGAACACTACCTATTTACTTTCCAAATATTTCTCATAAGCTCTCTCGCCAAAAATAATTCCTACAATAATTATTCCCGCAAAACATACATATCTGACAATCTTAGTTACATTAACCTCAACCTTAACACCTGTTTCCATATTCATAATAACCTCCATTCATATTGTTTAAGCTTGTTTGAAAATTGCTTTTTTCAAAAAAATCTCCTCTATCCACAACTATTTCATATCCAACTGATTTTATCCTATCATCAAGACAAGCCCTGCACTGTGCTGACTCCTCACCTGTACAAATTTTATTGTCATACAATTTATACTTCTCTCTAACTGATACAGGTGATAAGTTAGGCATTACCACATTTGCTCCTGCCATAATTCCAAGCTCCCTCCCATTTGGTGCAATAGTCCCCAGTGCTGTTGTAGAAGGAAGCAAAACATTTGGAAACATAAGCCTTAATATTCCAAGCATAAAAAGTGTCTGTCTTAAAGTACCACCCAGCATATCAGCAAATGGTGTGTCCTTATGTGGTATAAATGGTCCAATACCTATCATATGCGGTTTAAGCTTGTATAGAAAATATAAATCCCTTACAAGACAATCTGTATTCTGGTATGGTGAACCCACCATAAAGCCTGCTCCCACCTGATAGCCAATTTCCTTTAGCTGATATAAACACTTTTTACGATTTTCTAAAGAAAGCTCTTTAGGATGCAGCCTACAATAATGATTTTCTACAGCAGTCTCATGTCTTAACAGATACCTGTCTGCACCACTTTCATACCACGCCAAATAATCTTCATACTCTCTTTCACCAAGTGAAAGAGTAACTGCACAGTCAGGATACTTTTTCTTTATACTGTATACAATATCACAAATCCTATCTCTGGTATAGTATAAATCTTCACCACTTTGGAGAACAAATGTCCTAAACCCAAGTTTATATCCTTCGCTGCAACATTCAAGAATATCTTCTTTACTAAGCCTGTACCTATCTACATTTGCATTATCTTTTCTTATCCCACAGTAATAACAGTTATTACGGCAATAATTACTAAACTCAATAAGACCTCTTATATACACTTTCCTGCCATATATTTTCTCCCTGACAGCTCTTGCACATGAAAAAAGATACTCTGCATCAGCATCACTATAATTATCAATTAAATCTGCAAATTCATCTTTAGATAAAATATTATTCTTACGCAGCTTATCTATAGTCCCTTTATATACAAGCTTTTTATCATTATATATAAATTCTTTTTCTGCAAGATTTTTATTTATAGTCTCTTTTTCTGTGAACTTTTTTTCTGTCTCCAACTTTTAATAACCCAATTCCTCTCCTACCAATATAACCTTTATTCGCCCCTGAATACGTGACATTCTTGTTATAACAATTTGTCCGCAAATGCAGTCAGGCACAAGACAGTCACCACATCTTCCAAATTCAGCACATGGAGTTTTAAGTCCAAGCCTTACAGAATTAGGCGGAGCAGCAATATTTCTTGTACGTGATACAGCCTGTTCTACATTTTCGACAATCTTATTCATACCTGCTACAATTATAACATTTTCAGGTCCATTGCACAAACATGCAACTCTGTTGCCATTTCCATCTATATTTACAAGCTCACCATTCATAGTAATAGCATTTGAACTCATAAGATAATAATCAGCAGTTGAAATTTTTCCAAACATTTCACGTTTTTCTTCTGGCGTAGAAGCTAAAGCCCTGTCATACAAAACATAATCATCACATTCTCGCAAATCATCAATAATGCCTATTTCATTTAATGTTGCAGAACCACCCCATGATATAGTGCAATCCGGTGTAAAAAAGCGCTTTACTTTTGCATTTGCCTCTTCCCTGTCAACACAATAGTATCCCTCAATTCCACGCAGATTAAACTTATTAATTATATTTTCTGCAAGATTTTGATAACTAATCTGCTTTGGTGTAAGTTTTTCATTATTTTCGTTCATATCTATACCTCTCATTTCTACTAATAAATACTATCTGTTTTAAAATATGTTTTATTCAGACTTTACATACACTACCTGCGAATCACCTTTTAACGCCTGTTCTATGACAACTTTTGACAACTTTTCAAAATTTCCTCCAGAAGTTGAAGCACCTGAAAGAACGTCAATATCAGGAAGTTCGCTCTGTCCCATAATCTGTGCTGCATAATATCTTGTATATTCATTTGGATATGTACCCATAACTGTCTTCATATTTTTCATATAAGCGTTATCCCAGCTTTTAATAAATCCACTTTCATTTTCGGCATTATATTGTACTGAAACTATTTCTGCATTTTTTACAGTTATTGTAACAAACTCTCTCCAGCCATGAGAATAATCTGACATTTGTGCAGTATAAGAACCATTCTGCATCTTTTCCTCCTGTTGTCCGCATCCACTAAGCATAATGACAAGAATGCTGCATAACCACAATGCTTTCAATCTTTTCATTCCACAATCTCCTTTCTTTTAAAAACCTAAATTTAATGAAAACTAAATCTCTCCAAAAGCTCTTTTAAGTTCTGCGACTCTGTTGACAACTCTGCACTTGCATCTGCTGTATTTTCTGCACACAAAAGATTTCTTCTTGTAATCTCTGACAGTTCATCTATCCTTACTGAAATTTCTTTCAATGAAACTTCCTGAATATCTACTGTTTCCGAAAGCCGTCCTGCAATCGCAGTCACTGCATCTGAACCTTTGCTGATTTCCTTAAGTGACTCTGATGTTTCTATCATAAGTCCCACACCCTTTTTAATCAAACTGCTTGAAGTTTCTATCATCTCAACAGAATTTTTTGCTGCCTCTGAGCTCTCCCCTGCAAGTTTCCTTACTTCCTCTGCAACTACGGCAAATCCTTTGCCAGCCTGCCCTGCCCTGCTTGCCTCTACTGAAGCATTAAGTGCGAGAATTGTAGTCTGTTGTGCAATACCCTCCATAAGTTTGCTAATCTTTGTAATATTTTCTGCATTTTGTTCTATTGCTTCCATTGCAGCCTTAAGTTCTTCCATCTTTATATTTCCGTCTGCAATCTGCCTTGCAATTTCATGTGCCCTTTCCCTTGTCTCTTTAGTATTTTCTGTAACGTCATTTAAATTCTCTTTTATATTTTTTACCTCTGTATCAAGCCCAAGCATGGCATCAGTCTGATTCTTTGCTGCCTGCTGCATCTCCTCTGACTGTACCCCCATATTGTGTGCTGTATCCATAAGGCTTGTCGCTGTTGTGCTTATCCGTTTCATTATGCTATTCATAGACACAATAATCTGCGTCAGCGACTCCTTGACTATCATAAAATCACCATTATAATCACCATCAGCAGTTATATTAAAATTACCTTTGGAAATATTATCCAAAACCCTTTGTATTTCCATTAAATATCTATTAATACTCTCTACTGTAGTTTTTAATGATACTGATAATACTTCTACTTCATCTTTGGTCCTCTTAACCTCAATCTCTGAATTTAAATCACCTTCTGCCAACCCATTTATTCTTATGATTACTTTCTTTAACTGCTTTGAAATAACAGTAGTTGCCATCCATATAAATATAAGTGCAACTACTAAAGCAGCACATGTGCCGACCAAGGTATTTAAAAGTGCCATATTCGTAGATTCCATATAATCTTCTTTTGGCACTTCAACAGCAAATGACCAACGTGTCCCGCGCACCGGACAAAATGCCACATATGATTCCTGGGCATTTACAATTCCCTGCGCATACCCGGTTTCCCTGCTTAACATTCTGTCAAAAATATCATGTGCAGACTGCTCTGCATCTAAATCATAAATATTTACCTGCTCTCTTACTACATCATTGATAGGATGCCCCACCACTTTGCCTTCCTCATTGAGAATAATACCCATCCCGGTCTTTCCAATATGTATAGCTCCCAATACATCACTTAACAAGTCATATTTATATATACCAATAATATAATACGCTGTTTCACTATCTATTTTTACCGGCATTCCCATAGGAATACCTACATATTCATCTGTCACTATCGGATCAGCAATAGTCATATTATCTGTACTCTGTAAAAGCTCAAACCATTCAACATCTTCCATGCTTTCATAAATATCTCCATCAGCAGCTATAACTTTACCTGTTTTATCAAACAGTCCTATTCCGTAAAACTCATATGTATTGCGCGCTTCTTCAAGCAGTGAAGCTTCAGTTTTTAAAGTTGCGCGCGGACTTATCAGTCTTCTGTCAAGTGCCAAACTCATCATTCTGTCTGCCATAAGATGAATATTTGACTCCACTGCCTCTGATGACTGGGCAGCCATTGGCTGCAATACATCAAGTAAAATAGACTCTGTAAGATTCTGCATAGAATACTTTAAAATAGCCGAGCACACAAGCATAACGCCTATCACAATTATTGTAGTAATTGCCATAATTTTAAAGCGTATACTCCTCTTTGTCTTAATTTTTTTCTTCTTTGTACTATTTCTTCTTATCTTGTCCATAATTCTTCTCCCTACACAACATTTTTTTCTTAATTATGTTATTGAACGTTAATATTCACGACTATTTCAAACATCATGCGAAAAACCATCCGTGAATAGTAACTATTGAACAAATAGTTTCGCAAGCGAAACTTTCGCGTCTGGCATGGTTATATAAACAACCACTTTGCCTTTGCTCAAATAAATAGTAAAGTTACCGTCCACTATGTGACCAGTAACATGCCGAAATCATTATACTACATTTTCTGATTTTTGTATACAACTCTATTATAATTTCTATTATAATAAATTATAACAAGAAGTAATTTCAGCACTGAATGCACTCATTTTGCATTATATTCTGCAAAACAGCCAATACTAACCTAAATATATTTTAACTCCAACATTTTCAATTAAAAATGTAGAAACGAGGTTATATATGAATAATCATTTAAAACATGAAAACAGCCCATATCTTTTACAGCATGCAAATAATCCGGTAGAATGGTATTCATGGTGTGATGAAGCTTTTAAAAAAGCAGAAAAAGAAGACAAACCCATTTTTTTAAGTATTGGATACAGCACCTGTCACTGGTGCCATGTTATGGCTCATGAAAGTTTTGAAAACAAAAAAATCGCTGAAATTCTTAATAACTATTTTATTTCCATAAAAGTTGACAGGGAAGAACGCCCTGACATTGACAGCGTGTATATGTCTGTATGTCAGGCTTTTACAGGAAGCGGCGGCTGGCCTATGAGTATTTTTATGACAGCAAATCAAAAACCTTTTTTTGCCGGAACTTATTTCCCGCCTGTTTCAAGACAGGGAATTATGGGCTTTGAGGATTTGCTTTTAACAGTGGCAAAGCGCTGGGAGGACAATAGAGAAGCTCTTTTCTCAACGGCAGAACAGGTTTCATCTATACTTAATCACACAGTAAAAAATTCTGACGATAGTGATATTGATATGGAACTGCCTAAACGTGCACTAAAACAATTTATGGATAGTTTTGATACAGAATATGGTGGTTTTGGAAGTGCACCAAAATTTCCAACACCACACAATCTTTTGTTTTTAATGCTGTATGGAGAAATTCTTAAGAAACATGACAACCATAAAATATATAAAGACGCATTTGCAATGGCAGATAAAACTCTTGAAGCAATGCGCCGTGGTGGTATTTTTGATCATATCGGCTATGGTTTTTCAAGATATTCCACAGACCGTTACTTTTTGGCACCTCATTTTGAAAAAATGCTGTATGATAATGCCCTTTTAATAATAGCATATGCTGTTTATTATCATATTTCAGACAAACATTTATATTTGGATACTGCCATGAAAACCGCAAATTTTGTTCTCAATGAAATGACAGGAAAAGAAGGGGAATTTTTTTCAGCATTGGACGCAGACAGTGATGGTGAAGAAGGCAAGTTTTATATCTGGAATTATAAAGAAATTTGTGATATATTAGGAGAAGAAAAGGGCAAAGCATTTTGTAATTATTACAATATAACCAAGTCCGGTAATTTTAACGGACAAAATATTCCAAATCTGCTAAATGGAAATGATATTACAGACTACTTTGATAAAGAACGACAGGTTCTATACCTTCACCGTCAAAAAAGAGAAAAACTTCATTTAGATGATAAGGTTTTAACATCATGGAATTCATTAATGATATGTGCAATGACAATACTTTATCGTATAAGTGGCAAAAAAAAGTATCTTTTGGCAGCAGAAAATGCGGCTGACTTTATATTAAAAAATCTGACAGATGGCAATATATTGTATGTAAGTTTAAGAGAAAAAAAGCGATCTGTTAAGGGATTTCTAGATGAATATGTAAACTATCTGGCAGCACTTATTTTCTTATATAGTGTAACTTCCAATACAAAATATCTTGACCGTGCTGAAGAAATTTGTGCAGAAATACAACATCAATTTGCCGACAATTCGGGAATGGGATATTTCTTGTATGGAAATGAAAATTCCAGCCTGATTGCCAGACCAAAAGAAAGCTATGATGGCGCATTGCCAAGTGGTAATTCTGTTATGGCATACTGCTTAGTACGACTTTATCATATTACCGGAAAAGAAAAATACAAAGAACTTTCAGAGCGCCAGCTTAAATTTATGTCTGATGAAGCAAAAGAATATCCGGCAGGTCACAGCCTGTTCCTTATATCACTGCTTTTATATAAAAAAGCCAATAAAAAAATTACTATAGTATTGTCTCAAAAAGATAAATTAGAGGAAATCTTATGTCAAATTCCTCTCTACTATGATACAATGATTTTAAATGAAGAAACTTCGGAATATAAACTTTTGAATGGAAAGACAACATACTATATATGTAAAAATCATGTATGCCTGCCTCCTTCAAACTATTTGTCCCTTTAAAAATGTGAGTAGGTTCGCGTGGGCGAACCTACTCACATAAGAAGAATGCAAAGGCGGCGTTCTTCCCATGCACACTACTAAAAACAAAACGCATACATATGTATGCAGAAATGAGGAGATTTATGGATAACGAAAAAGAAGAATTTTTTGGACTACTACTACGTCTTGAACTAGAACATCTTGAAGATATGCCAGAATACTTTCCTAAAGTACAGTCTGCAATAAAACAGGCTGATGATGCTGATGATACTTATTACAGATTATATTTTCGCTTTGCATATGCTTCTGAATTAATGTTTCATGATGATGCAGCAAAAAGCATACCTATAGCTTCAGAATTTAGCAGCATATTTGAGGAACATCCTGAAATCGCAGAAGATGAAACTAATTGTGAAATGTATCTTTTTGTTATGTTATATGCAATTGAAGCTGCTGAAAATTTACCACAGATTCCATTGTCACAGTGGGAAGGCCTTATGGAAAAATATCTTGAACTTACTAAGCGTTTTAATAAAGGACTGCGTGACTACTACATGCAAAAATGTTCATTTTATATTGATATAGACAGCAAAAAATCATATGACTATTATCAGAAATATTTAGAAACGCCGGGAGAACCTGTAACTTTTTGTGAAGCTTGTGATTTAAGCTATGGTGTAATGGTAAATCTTAAGACAGGAAATTATGAAAAATCAAAAGAATATGAGCAAAAATTAAAAAACTGCGGGGGCTGTGAATCTGCTACAAGAAGAACAGCATTTACTTACCTTAATTATGCGATTAACAATGAAGATTATAAAACTGCAAAACGCTATGCAAAAGATTTAATCAAAACCGACATTAATGAAAAATCAACGCTAAAATACGCAGGAGAGGTAATCCGCTTATTTGCTCACACCAATATGAACAATGCACCTGTA
>CAMWXG010000052.1 GCA_947178155.1 uncultured Lachnoclostridium sp. | reverse complement strand
GAATATATGACAAATCACGAGATATTTAATTCTGACAATGTAGATGAATTAGAGAAGTTTTTTTTGTTTATTGATAATTTAGAGCAGAAAACAACAAATGAAGTACAATATTTTTCACTACTAGCAGATGCTTATATGCTAATTGGTTATATTTCTAAGGCAAAGGATGCATTTAAAAAGGTATACAATCCTAAGAATAAAAAAGATATTAAGAAATTACTTAGTTATGACAGTGCAATAATCAGACCTGTAATAAGGCCATGTGAGCGCGCAAAAGAACTTCCAGCTTTTAAATATGTTGATAAGCATATGTTGAAAAATAAATTTATAATGTCAGATAAATGTACATGCTCAATATGTAAAAGGGATTTAGTGCCACTATATGTTGGAACTACATATAAAAGTTCTTCTCAAAAAGTTTATTATATAAATGAAGAGGAAAAATTTTGTGCATATTGTATTAGTAATGGCACTGCTGCCAAAGAATTAAATCTAAAATTTAATTCTCCTATGATAGAGGAATATGCAGCGTTTGATGTTGAAAAAAGAGATGAATTATTATATATGACACCAGAATGCAGTGATGAGTTTGATTTTAATGAGGATATTTGGCCTGATTGCTGTGGGGATTTTTGTTGTTATGTTGGATATGAATATGTTTATGAGGAGATTTATCATTTTCGGTGTATTCATTGCGGCAAGGAAATTACATGGGTTAAGAATACTTAAGCAACTAAGAAATGAGGATAAATATGAGTAAGTTGATTATAAAAGAGGAATGTATAGAAGATTTGTTTGAATCAAAAATAATGAATATGTATGATATTCAATATGAAGAAGGAAAACATTATTATGATGTTACAAGAAGGGATAAGAAGGATATTGTAGCAACAAAGTCTGCAAATGATTATAAAACAATGCTTCCGGATGCTGTAAGCTGTGTTCTTGTGCTTAAGCAGAAAGGCGAGGAGCCAAAGCTTCTTTTAAGCCGTGAATATCGGTATCCTGCAGGACAATTTCTGTTAAGTGTACCAGCAGGACTTATTGATGATAAAGGACTGTCCAGAAAAGAAGCTGTGATAAATACTGCGATACGTGAAATAAAAGAAGAGACAGGTCTTAGCATAAGTGAAAATGACAGAGTTGAAATTCTTAGTCCGTTTCTTTTTAGTTCTCCAGGAATGACAGACGAAAGTAATGCTTTTGTTCTTGTGGAAGCAGAGATTGAGGATTTGAGTGTTTTGAATCAAGAAGGTGCTATGGGCTCAGAACGATTTGATGGTTTTGTCCTGCTGACGAAAGATGAGGCAGAGCGGGTGCTTCGTCAGGGGTGTGATGATGAGGGGATATTTTATCCTATGATTACATGGATGGCATTGATATGTTTTGTTTCAGGATTTATGAGATAGATTATTAAAATTTAGAAGGGCAGTTTTATACCAGATACTGAAAGAAGTCTTTTTTATTAGAGTCTGTTATGTGACAACACCGGACGCGAAAGTTTCACAAACAAGACTCTTTTTCTAATTATTATATCGATATATTTCCAAAATATAAAAAATTTAGAAAAAATTGCAGATTCATTGCAAAAACATCTTGACAATAAATATCAAGAGTGATATCTTACTAATTAGATGTTAGCACTCTACATCATAGAGTGCTAACAAAGATGACTGAAAGGAGTGGTTCGTTGGATTTAAATGATAGGAAGATTAAAATTCTCCAGACTATTATACGTACTTATCTGGACACAGGAGAGCCGGTTGGTTCGCGAACCATTTCAAAAGACACAGATTTAAGTTTAAGTTCAGCAACTATCCGCAATGAAATGTCTGACTTAGAAGAGATGGGATACATTATACAGCCTCACACCTCCGCAGGCAGGATACCTACTGATAAGGCATACAGGCTTTATGTAGATACAATGCTTGATTATAAGTCTGAAGAGATTTCTGATTTAAAAGAACAGCTTGAAGAAAAGACGGATAAGATTGATGCATTGCTAAAGCAGGTTGCGAAATTTCTTGCAAGTAATACAAATTATGCTTCTATGGTGTCAGGACCGCGTTACAAGTCAAAGAAAGTAAAGTTTATACAGATTACACCTGTTGATGAGGAAAGTATTCTTACAGTGATTGTTCTTGACAATAATGTTGTTAAGAACCAGCTGCTTAGAATAACAGAGCCTGTAGAGCAGGAACAGATAGTAAAACTTAACTTCATTTTAAATACGACGCTTAATGGGCTTGATGTTACAGAGATGAACTTAGCAATTATAAAGGAAATTAAGGAGCAGGTAGGAAGCCATACAGGTGTAATAGATGCAGTTCTTGAGCTTATCGGCAATGCTCTGACCGAAGATGATGATCTTGAGGTTTATACAAGCGGAGCTACCAATATACTTAAGTATCCTGAGCTTACAAGCAAGTCTGAGACGACAGAACTTCTTAATGCATTTGAGGAGAAAAAGATTATTAAAAACTGGCTTGCAACTACTGACAATGGTGAGGAGGGTGAAAAACACGACATACAGGTATATATTGGTGATGAAACTAAGGTAGAAACTATGAAGGATTGTTCTATGGTTACAGCGACTTACAGAATACATGAAGGTGTATATGGAAAGATTGGAATAGTTGGGCCAAAGAGAATGGATTATGATAAGGTAGTAAGTACATTACATTCATTGATGGCACAGTTAGATGATATATTTAAAAATTGATAAGTGTGAGAGCTATAACAAGGCAATGGAATATTAAGAGAGGTGGTAATGAAGTGGCAACAGAAAATAACGATAAAGAGATTGAATTAGAGGATATTAAACAAGAGGATAAGGAAATGGAAACTGATATTGAAAACAGTGAAACTGATGCTAACTGTGAAGAAAATATCAACGAGGATGAAGAGGATAAATCGTCAGAAAGCCAGCCGGATTCTGATGATAAGCAGGGAACTGGTGAAGGAACAGAAAAAAAAGAAAAACGTTTTGGTAAAAAGAAAGATAAGGCGTTGGTTAAGCTTGAGGAAAAGCTTGCAGAATTGGAAGATAAAAGAGTAAGGCAGCTTGCAGAGTTTGAAAATTTTAGAAAACGTTCTGAAAAGGAAAAGTCTCAGATGTTTGAAGTAGGTGCCAAGAGTGTAGTAGAAAAGATGCTTCCGGTTATTGACAATTTTGAAAGAGGACTTGCAAGTATACCAGAGGAAGAGAAAAATACATCACTTATACAGGGTTTTGAACTCGTATATAAGCAGATAATTACGGCATTTGATGAGCTTGGTGTAAAGCCTATTGAAGCAGTTGGAAAAGAATTTGATCCAAACCTTCACAATGCTGTTATGGCAGTTGATGATGACAGTATGGAAAGCGGAACAATAGCAGAAGAAATGCAAAAAGGCTATATGTATAAGGACAGTGTGGTAAGGCACAGCATGGTAAAAGTAGTGAATTAATAATATTTCGCTATTGGTGCAGTTAGTGAATAGTGATTAATAACATTTTGCTGTCAGTCAGCATAATAAATAATATGGTGATAATTAATTGCCATTTAATAATAACAAGACATTTCAAATAAATATATCATTATAAAACAGATATTAACAATGATTAAATATTAGGAGGTAATCATTATGAGTAAGATTATTGGTATTGACTTAGGTACAACAAATTCATGTGTAGCTGTTATGGAAGGTGGAAAACCTGTAGTAGTAGCTAATACAGAAGGTGCAAGAACAACTCCATCTGTTGTTGCTTTTACAAAGACAGGTGAAAGATTAGTAGGTGAGCCTGCAAAGCGTCAGGCTGTAACAAATGCAGATAAAACCATTTCATCTATAAAAAGACATATGGGTACAGATTACCGAGTTTCTATTGATGATAAAAAGTATTCACCACAGGAAATTTCTGCTATGGTACTTCAAAAGCTTAAGGCAGATGCTGAAAGTTATCTTGGTGAGAAAGTTACAGAAGCAGTTATTACAGTTCCGGCTTATTTTAATGATGCACAGCGCCAGGCTACAAAGGATGCTGGAAAGATTGCTGGTCTTGAAGTTAAACGTATTATAAACGAGCCTACAGCAGCAGCCCTTGCTTATGGTCTTGATAATGAAAAAGAGCAGAAGATTATGGTATACGACCTTGGTGGTGGTACATTTGATGTATCTATTATTGAAATAGGTGATGGCGTTATTGAAGTTCTTGCAACATCAGGTGATAATCATCTTGGTGGTGATGATTTTGATAAGAAGATTACTGACTATATGATTTCAGAGTTTAAGAATACAGAAGGAATTGACCTTTCTAAGGACAATATGGCACTTCAGAGACTTAATGAAGCAGCAGAGAAGGCTAAGAAAGAGCTTTCATCAGCTACTACAACAAATATAAATCTTCCATTTATTACAGCTACACCGGAAGGTCCTAAGCATTTTGATATGAACCTTACAAGAGCTAAATTTGATGAGCTTACACATGACCTTGTAGAAAGAACTCAGACACCTGTTACTAATGCATTAAAGGATGCAGGCATAACATCTTCAGAGCTTGGCAAGGTGCTTCTTGTAGGTGGTTCTACACGTATTCCGGCAGTACAGGATAAGGTTAAACAGCTTACAGGACATGAGCCTAGCAAGTCACTTAATCCTGACGAATGTGTAGCAATAGGTGCTTCAATTCAGGGAGGTAAGCTTGCAGGTGATGCAGGTGCAGGTGACATCCTTCTTCTTGATGTTACTCCGCTTTCACTTTCTATTGAGACAATGGGTGGTGTTGCTACAAAGCTTATTGAGAGAAATACAACAATTCCTACAAAGAAGAGCCAGGTATTCTCAACAGCAGCAGATAATCAGAGTGCAGTTGATATCAATGTACTTCAGGGTGAAAGACAGTTTGCAAAAGATAATAAGTCACTTGGACAATTCAGACTTGATGGTATTCCTCCTGCAAGGCGTGGTGTTCCTCAGATTGAGGTTACATTCGATATTGATGCCAATGGTATCGTAAATGTTTCTGCTAAAGACCTTGGTACAGGTAAGGAACAGCATATTACAATAACAGCAGGTTCAAATATGTCTGATGATGAGATTGATAAGGCTGTTAAAGAAGCTGCACAGTATGAAGCAGAGGATAAGAAGCGCAAAGAAGGAATTGATGCACGTAATGATGCTGACAGTATTGTATTCCAGACACAGAATGCACTTGATGAAGTAGGAGATAAGATTGACGCTTCTGAGAAGGATAAAGTTCAGGCTGATATTAATGCACTTAAAGAACTTGTTGAAAAAACAAATCCTGAGAGCATGTCAGATAGTGAAATTGATGAACTTAAGGCTGCTAAGGAAAGACTTATGGAAAGTGCACAGAATGTATTCCAGAAGATGTATGAAAATGCACAGGCAGGCGGTCCTAATATGGGCGGCGCAGGTCCTGATATGGGCGGTGCACAGCAAAGCGATGCAGCAGATGATGTAGTTGATGGAGATTACCGCGAAGTTTAATTATTATGTATTATGGTCGCTGCCGGCGACGGATTGGAGATTTTTATGGCGGATAAGAGAGATTATTATGAGGTGCTTGGTGTAAGCAAGTCAGCTTCTGATTCCGAGATTAAAGCAGCATACCGTAAGCTTGCTAAGAAATACCATCCTGATACTAATCCGGGGGATAAGGAAGCTGAGGCAAAGTTTAAAGAGGCTTCTGAGGCTTATGCCATACTTAGTGATGCTGACAAGAGGCGTCAGTATGATCAGTTTGGCCATGCCGCATTTGACGGAGGTGCCGGCGGGGGTGGCTTTGATTTCAGCGGAATGGATATGGGAGATATCTTTGGAGATATCTTTGGAGATTTCTTTGGCGGCGGACGCAGGAGCCAGAGTAGTAATGGTCCTATGAAAGGTCAGAATGTCCGTACATCTGTAAGGATTACATTTGAAGAGGCTTGTTTTGGAGTAGACAAGGAAATAGATATTACACTTAAAGAAAAATGTGATACATGTAAAGGTACAGGAGCTAAAGAAGGTACTTCTCCTGAAACATGTTCAAAGTGTGGCGGCAAAGGTCAGGTTGTGTTTACGCAGCAGTCTTTGTTTGGAGTTGTAAGAAATGTGCAGTCTTGTCCGGACTGCCGCGGTACTGGTAAAATTATCAGGGAGAAGTGTCCGGACTGCAGTGGAACAGGTTATGTAAGCAGACGCAAAAAAATATCTGTTTCAGTACCTGCTGGTATTGATAATGGTCAGTGCGTAAGAATACGTGATAAAGGCGAACCTGGTGTTAATGGCGGCGGAAGAGGAGATTTGCTTGTAGAAATCCTTGTGAGCAGGCATCCTATTTTCCAGCGTCAGGACAGAGATATATATTCTACTTCGCCTATTACATTTACACAGGCAGTGCTTGGAGGAGATGTACGTATAAAGACAATAGATGGTGAAGTAATATATACTGTTAAACCTGGTACACAGACAGATACACGTGTCCGTTTAAGAAATAAGGGCGTTCCTTCGCTTAGAAACAAGCAGATGCGTGGAGACCATTATGTTACTCTTGTTGTTCAGGTTCCTACAGATTTGAATGAAGAACAAAAAGAGCTTTTATTAAATTTTGATAAGGCGATGTATCCTGAGAATGAAGATAAGGATGATTCTCCAGATGATAAAGGCGGCAAGAAAAAGAATGGCAAGAAAAATAAAAAGGGTATGTTTCACTAAGAAACTTTGATAATATATTTTTAAAAAGCAGAAATAAAAAAGAACGCTTTAGCGTTCTTTTTTATTTAGAGGCAGCATTATAAGCATTGGCCGGAGGTAAAAAATAACCATTACCAGGTTACTATTCACGGCTACGCCGCTGTGAATAGTAACATTACCAGTCCTCCACACCTTCAAATGCATTGACAGTAGGCCCTGTAGGTTCATTATCATCAGCAAACTCATCTTGACTAAATGTATCATTATCATCAAGAAGTGTTTTGATCTGTTCCTGTGTAATTCCGACTTGCTGGCTGTCTTCTGTTATTTCAGCTACTATCTTTTTGCTCCTTTTAGCTTCATGTCTTGCAACTGCTGCTAATATGGTTTCTATTTTGTCATCATGGTTATCCACTTCATATGAATCATCATGATTTAGGCATAAGTAATATTTTATAATATGCCCACTGTACATGGCAATTTGCCCGGCACCACAGAAATCAGAATTTCTTTTATATGGAAGGGTATCATACATTGTAATATGATAATCCATAGCAGCATCATATTTTTGTGACACAAGTCTTGGTAAGTATACATTGCTCATTTGCACAACTCCTATCGTACTGTATTATTTATATTAAGTATAACCTATTTTAGGTGAGTATTCAACTATTAAATGAAAGGAATTATTTGACCTTTTACAAAGTGTGTGATATCATGTATGTGCAAATTAGTAATTTGTTATTATTTTATGTGTTGCTGTAATGGAATAAACAGTGACTGTAATGGAGTGCATATGAATATTAAAAAGTATATTAAAAATTTTGTGAACTATAAGTATTTATTGTATGAATTAGTCAAGAAAAATATTAAATTAAAGTATCGGCGTTCATATCTTGGAATATTGTGGACACTTATAGAACCATTGCTTACAATGATTGTTCTTACTCTTGTATTTGGTAAATTATTTGGGCGAAGTGACAGGACATTTCCAATATATGTGCTTTGCGGGCGTCTGCTGTTTTCATTCTTTTGCTCGTCCACTAAGTCAGGACTTAAGGCAGTCAGCGGCAATGCGGCTATGATAAAAAAGGTGTATGTGCCTAAATATATTTATGTAGTAGCGGCAATAGTATCAAATTTTGTGACATTTTTAATATCTCTTATAGTTCTTGTAGGTGTTGGAGTTGTTTTAAAAGTACGTCCTACTGTATATGTAATAGAAGCAATTGTACCTATTTTAATACTTCTTATAATGTCGATAGGAGTAGGTCTTATTCTTTCTACTATGAATGTATTTTTTAGAGATATTGAATATATATGGTCAGTTGGAACTATGCTTATAATGTATACATCAGCTATATTCTATCCTGTAGACAGAGTTATTGGTACAGGCAATGCATGGGTTTTTGAATTAAATCCTGTGTATATGTGTATCGCCAATTTCCGTAATGCAGTATTATATGGGCTGCCGATGAATGTGCTTTACAGCGCAAAATCTTTAGGCATCGCTCTTGTACTGCTTATTATAGGTGTAGTGATGTTTTATAAAAATCAGGATAAATTTATATTGCATGTTTAGGAGGCTGTTTTGAAGGAGAATGTTGCAGTAAGTGTAAAAGGCGTAGGTATGCGTTTTAATCTTAGTCAGGAGCGAGTAGATAATCTTAAGGAGTATCTTATTAAGTTTGTTAAGCGTGATTTAAAATATAATGAGTTTTGGGCGCTTAAGGATATAAATTTTGAAATAAAGAAGGGTGAAAGACTTGGAGTTCTGGGGCTTAATGGTTCTGGCAAAAGTACATTGCTAAAGCTTGTTTCCGGAGTTCTAAAGCCATCTGCCGGCAAAATCACTACAAGAGGTGTTATTGCTCCTCTTCTTGAGCTTGGTGCAGGTTTTAATTCTGAATATACAGGCAGGGAGAATATATATTTATATGGTGCAGTACTTGGTTTCAGCAAGGAATTTTTGGATGAAAAATTTGATGAGATAGCTGACTTTTCAGGTCTTGGGGAGTTTATTGAGGTTCCTATAAAGAATTATTCTTCAGGAATGAAAGCAAGGCTTGGATTTTCTATTGCTACTATTGTAGAACCTGATATACTTATTCTTGATGAAGTGCTTTCAGTAGGAGATAAGAAATTTCGTTCAAAAAGTGAAAAAAAGATAATGAGCATGTTTGATAAGGGAGTTACAGTACTTTTTGTATCACATTCCTTAGAACAGGTTCAAAGGCTCTGTGATAAGGCAATTATACTTGACAGCGGCAGACTTGCAGCACAGGGACCTGTTGAAAAAGTTGCAAGAATATATAAAAATATGACTGAATGAAGTCTATAGAAAGGCTGATTGCAAGTTTCACAAAACTTTAAGAAAATTACAAGTATTTTATACTTTTATTTTTTAAAAATAATGATATAATGGTTAGTGTTTATAGAAGATGAAGGTAAGGTTTTATATTTGTTACCACTCATTTGGTTACTGGTAACTTATCTTCTGACTGGATACAATATTAATATATTTTGGCACAGTTTTACAGTTTGTATGACTGTAAAATTAAAGTGCAGAAATGAGGTTATATATGTTCAGCAAAAAAGAAGGAAATATTATTAATAAACCTGCAATATGTATAAGATATAAGCATGTTATTTTATATCTGTTGGTTCCTTTTATTCTTGAACTTATAATAGAGTCTCTTAATCGCAAGTCGATTTTTAAAGGGATTGAATATATGTTTAACAGTCCTTTGCTGTTCTGCTTTAATTTGCTTATAATACTTCTTACATTATCGGTTGCATTGTTTTTTAAAAGAGAAATATTTGTATTTGTGTCTGTTTCGACAGTATGGCTATTATTTGGTATAGCAAATTATATTATACTGCATTTTAGAGTTACACCTTTTTCTGCAGTTGATTTTACACTTATCAAAAGTGCAATAAGTGTATCAGGTCATTATTTCAGTGCACTTAATATTGCAATGATGATTGTTGCGGTATGTCTTATTACTTTTTGCATGATATGTCTTTATAGAAAAGCTCCATATCATAAACACAGAAATAATAAACGTATAATATTTTCGGTAGTTTCTGTGATATCAATAGCATTTGTAATTTTCTTTATTAAGAGTTCAAGCAGTTCAGTACAGGCGCTTTCAACAAACTATACTAATATTTCAGAAGCATATGAAAATTACGGCTTTGTATACTGCTTCACAAACAGCATTTTAGATACTGGAATTAAGAAACCTCAGGATTATAGTGAAGAGTCAGTTAAAGGTATAACAGATAAACTTGATACAACAGCAGACAATGCTGATAACTTGCATGAATCTGTTGTTGATTCTAATAAAGAAACTCCTAATATTATATTTATACAATTAGAGTCATTTTTTGATGTAGATTATGTGAAAGGTTTAGAATGTTCAGAAGATGCAATTCCTGTATTTCATTCACTTGCAGAAAAGTATTCAAGTGGACTGCTTACAGTACCTACAGTAGGCGCTGGAACTGTAAATACTGAATTTGAAGTTTTGACAGGTCTTAGGCAGCATGATTTTGGAGTGTGTGAATATCCATATAAGACTATCCTTAAAAGCACTACTTCTGAAAGTATATGCAATGATTTAAAAGCACTTGGTTATGAAAGCCACAGTGTTCACAATAATGAAGCTACTTTCTATGGAAGAAATAAAGTATTTAAGAATCTTGGATTTGATACATTTACATCAATGGAATATATGAATGGTATTACTGAAAATGATAATGGCTGGGCAAACGATGATATTCTTGTTGATGAGATTATAAAAACGCTTGATTCTACGAAGGGCTCAGATTTTACATTTGGCATTACTGTACAGAGTCATGGAAAATATGATGTAGAACCTTTGAAAACATATCCTATCAGTGTAAGCGGTGCTCCTGAAGGAATGGAGAGTTCATATACTTATTACGTAAATCAGATTGCACAGGTAGATGATATGATAGGTAATCTTATTGATTGTCTTGATAAACGTGATGAAAAGACAATCCTTGTGCTTTATGGTGATCATCTTCCAAGTCTTGAGCTTAAAAGCGATCAGCTTGTAAATGGTGATTTGTACCAGACACAGTATGTTACATGGAATAATTTTGGTCTTGAAAAAAAGGATAAAAACATTACTTCATACCAGCTTTATCCATATATACTTGATATGATTAACATACATGAAGGTATTGTTACAAAGTTCCATCAGCAAACAGATTGGAACAGTTTAAGCTATGAACAAAATCTTACTACACTTGCATATGACATTTTATATGGCAATCATTATGCCTATGGCGGATTTAATGTATTTGAACCATCAGACCTTAAAATGGGCATAGATATAATTAAAATAGATGATATTCAAAAGTCTGGTGATGGTTATATTGCAACAGGCACAGGCTTTACACCATATTCGGAAATATATTTTGATAATGACAAACTTGAAACGGAATGGATAGATGATAAACATATAAAAATTATTGATGAAATAGAATATTCATCAGAAGAGGAGGAACCAGAGGAAGAAGAAGTTTCAGACAAAATGCCAGACGGCATATCCGAAACAGATATTTTAGAAGAGGATGATGCCCCTAATTCATTTGTAGTGCATATGGTTAATCCGGACGGAATACTTCTAAGTAAGAGTGAAGCTCTTTTATATACACAGACATCATTGTATCATTAATAAGTGTGTAAGAAAATCTAATGAGAGGGGGAATATTAATAAAAAGGGTTTTTGATGGAATTATTGGTCTGGCTGTAGGTGATGCGTTAGGAGTACCTGTAGAGTTTAAGACTAGAGCAGAAATAAAAAATAATCCGGTTATTGGCATGCGGGGATATGGAACCCATAACCAGCCGATTGGAACATGGTCTGATGATACAAGTTTAACATTAGCATTAACAGATAGTCTGATAAAAAAAAGAGGACTTGAAGCAGGTAGTCTTGCCGGGATTTATTATGGAGCACAGACAATACCAAGAGAATGGTTTGATGTTATAGCAAAAAAGCAATATATAGAAAAGCTTTGTGAGGATTTTCAGAGAATGATTGATAATCAGTAATTAAAAAGAGTTATATTTTGTCGAATGACAGAATATAACTCTTTTTTTACATGCTTTAATTTGACATTATTCGTATTCGTTTTTATGTATACTATTAAAAGAAATTGTATATAAAGCATAACAATTGACCGGACTTATGCAGGAAGGAAAATGCGTGAATGGTTATCTGGTTTTATGCGGATTTGTATTGGATAATTAATTTCATAATGAATTTGTTTTTGCTGTATGTCACTGCATATATGCGCCAGAAGCAGTTTCGCGGCATAAGGTGGATAATTATATCGGCAGTTTTTGCTATAATATCATTTATTATTACATATATCGGCAATTATAGGCTGGGAAAAATTTATCTGCCAATTTCGCTTGTGGAAATTATACTTATTGTTTGGCTGGCATATGAGCACGAAAGCCTTAGAGTATTTTTTAAGGATTTTATGTCTTTTATTGCATCAGCAGTATTTACAGCAGGAGCGCTTTTAATGTTTACAGGCATTGTGAATACGGATTTTTCAATGATTTTTTTGCTGTTATCAATCTTAATGCTTTTTATATTATTTCGTTTTATAAGGTTTTCAATTCTTAAACAAAACTTAAGTCGAAAAAGCATGATGTGCGCAACTGTCATACATCATGGCAGAAAACAGCAGATAAAGGTTTTGTACGATACAGGAAATCATCTTGTTAGTCCATATTCAGGAGAGCCTGTAGTGATTATCTCAAGAGGATTGTCGGAAAGCCTTGAGGTTGAGCGTGGTGCAAATCCATTGCTTATACCATATCATTCAATTGGAGGTGATGGTCTGCTTAAGGCTTACAGGCTTGAATTTTTATTGCTTTCGGATGGAAGTGTTAGGAAAAATTTTCTTGCTGCAGTCAGTGAAGACATTTGTACTGAAAAGGAAATACAGATGATTTTAAACATATAAATAAATTAACATGAAGGAGGAAATCATGCTTAAGATATCTATGCCTAATAAATTTCAATTCCGAATGATGCCGGAATTTAGAGGGATATTTGCCCCACGTAATAAAGGTGACATTCACTATATTGGAGGTGCCGAAATACTCCCTGCACCATATACAACAGATGAAGAAAAGGAGATACTGAAAAAATTTGGCGGTCGTGAAGACAGAGAGGCAAGAAGCTGTCTTATAGAACATAATCTGCGCCTTGTTGTATACATAGCCAAGAAATTTGACAATACCGGGATTGGTGTAGAAGACCTTATTTCAATTGGTACAATAGGACTTATAAAGGCAATTAATACATTTAATCCAATTAAAAACATTAAGCTTGCGACATATGCCTCAAGATGTATAGAAAATGAGATACTTATGTATCTTAGACGCAACAATAAAGTTAAACTTGAAGTTTCCATAGATGAGCCATTAAATGTTGACTGGGATGGCAACGAACTTCTTTTGTCAGATATTCTTGGCACAGATGAAAATGTAATATCTAAGGATCTTGAAGATGAAGTTGATAAAAGGCTTTTAAGAATGGCTCTTGATAAGCTTGGTGAAAGGGAGCGGGTTATAATAGAGATGAGGTTTGGAATAAATACAAAGGACGGCAGGGAGCGCACACAGAAGGAAGTTGCTGATATTATGGGCATATCACAGTCATATATATCAAGGCTTGAGAAAAAGATTATGAAAAGACTTAAAAAGGAAATCATGAAAATGGAATAAGTTTTTTATAATTGGTAAATCCTACTTTATATAAGCTGGAGGAAACGAAAATGGCAATGTATAAAGTAGAAATCTGTGGCGTAAACACAGCGAAGTTACCACTCCTTACTGATGAAGAGAAAAAAGAACTTTTCGAAAAAATACAAAAGGGTGATAAGAAAGCAAGGGAAGATTTTATTAAGGGCAATCTAAGGCTTGTATTAAGTATAATACAGAGATTTTCCAGTTCAGGTGAAAATATTGATGATTTATTTCAGATAGGCTGCATTGGGCTTATGAAGGCTATAGACCATTTTGATGTAACTTTAAACGTGAAATTTAGTACCTATGCTGTACCTATGATTATAGGAGAAATTCGCCGTTATCTGCGAGACAATAATAGCATAAGGGTAAGCCGTTCAATAAGGGATACAGCTTATAAGGCAATATATACAAAAGAACTTATGATGAAAAAAAGTGATAAAGAGCCTACAGTTGAAGAAATAGCCAAAAAACTTGATGTAGCACCTGAAGATGTAGTATTTGCACTTGATGCCATACAAAGTCCTGTATCATTGTATGAACCTGTATATGCCGAGAGCGGCGACACGTTGTACATTATGGACCAGATTAGCGACAAGAAAAACAAAGAGGATAACTGGATAGAGGAGATATCATTAAAAGCAGCGATAGACCGTCTATCGGACAGAGAACACAGGATAATAAAAATGCGTTATTTTGAAGGTAAAACACAAATGGAAGTTGCAGAGGAAATAAGTATTTCCCAAGCACAGGTGAGCAGGCTTGAAAAAAAAGCACTGCGATCAATGAAACATTATCTTAAATAAGGCAAAAAAATTTTAAAATTTAATCTCAATTGGAGGCTGGTATGAGGATATGTGAACTTCGTGAAAAAGAAGTTATAAACATATGCGATGGAGAAAGGCTTGGAAATGTATGTGATGTGGATTTTGAAGTAAAAACAGGTCAAATCTGCAGTCTTATAATACCGGGACCATGTAAAATATTTGGGATAATAGGCCGTGACCATGAATATATCATACCATATGACTGTGTTAAAAGAATTGGCACAGATGTAATACTTGTTGAAATTGAGTTAGAAAAATGTATGCATAAGTGTAAGCTGGATTAAATAAATGTAAGTTAGGCAGTTTATACTGTATAGCACACTATATTACGAGCAAATTTCTATTAAATATAAGTTACTTAAACTTGAAAATAAAACGGCAATAATATATTATAATAATATGTTATTGCCGTTTTTTATCGAATATGAAAAATCACTTGTTTGATAAAAAATCTTCGTGAGAATGGTTGTGGCAAAATAATACATTAGAGCGTGTTTGAAAATTCATTTTCAAATATGTTCTGGGAAAGGAATGATAAAGATGAAATGCCCTTTTTGTGGTAAAGATAACAGCAGAGTTATAGATTCACGCCCGGCGGATGACAATACATCCATAAGACGTAGAAGGCAGTGTGATAAATGTCATAAGCGTTTTACTACATATGAAAAAGTTGAATCAATTCCACTTGTTATAATTAAGAAGGATTTAACAAGAGAGCCATACGATAGAACAAAAATAGAGAGTGGTGTATTTCGTTCATGCCATAAACGCCCTGTTTCTGTTGCTGATATGAATTCTTTGGTAGATAGGGTTGAATCAAATATTTTCAACATGGAAGATAAAGAAATCTCCAGCAGTTATATAGGTGAGCTTGTAATGAATGAACTGGAAGAACTTGATGCTGTGGCATATGTAAGATTTGCATCAATTTATCGTGAATTTAAAGATATAAGTACATTTATGGATGAAATAAAAAAAATACTTGATAAGGAATAGTAATTTTTTATAGATTATTTATGTTGATTTTTGTGGCAGTGTTTATAGGCTTGGTGGAATAAATGGAGGTGCCTGTATGCAGCAAATAAAACCAATACCAATAGGTATAGAATTTTACAAAACAATGATAGAAGAGGGATATTACTATGTAGACAAAACATTATTAATACGTGATTTGCTGTTTCAAAAAAGCAGTGTTACATTATTTACTCGTCCAAGACGTTTTGGCAAAACATTAGCCCAAAGTATGTTAAAGACTTTTTTTGAAAAAGAAATAATGCCTGATGGCACAGAAGTTGATAATTCAAAATATTTTAAGGGTAAAAAAATAATGGAGACAGGTGAGGAGTATATCTGTCACATGGGGAAATATCCTGTTATTTTTTTATCATTAAAATCAGCTAAACAGCCGAGTTTTGATATAGCAAAACAAAGCCTTATATATGAAATTATAAAGGAATTTGAACGCCATAGATATGTATTGGAGAAAGATGCGCTGCTGCCGGCACAAAAAAAGATATATATTTCTATTATGGAACAAAGTGCAGATGATGCAGCTTATGCAAAATCTATTGCTTTTTTATCAGAGTGTTTGGAACAGTATCATAAACAAAAAACAATCATTCTTTTAGACGAATATGATGTTCCATTGGAAAATGCATATTTTAGTGGTTTTTATGATAAAATGATTGGTTTTATTCGCTCATTATTTGAATCCGCATTAAAAACAAATAAAGGTTTAAAATTCGCAGTAATAACAGGCTGCTTAAGAATTAGCAGAGAGAGTATTTTTACCGGATTAAATAATCTTAAAGTAATTTCGATATTAGATGAAAGTTATGCTGAATATTTTGGTTTTGGTCAAAATGATGTGGATGATATACTTTCTTTTTATGAAATACAAAATAAAAATGAAGAAGTAAAATTATGGTATAATGGATATTTATTTGGTAAAACAGAAGTTTATAATCCATGGAGTGTTATAAACTATGTAAGTGATATTATAAATAAAAATACAGATTATCCAAAGCCATATTGGTCAAATACCTCATCTAACAGTATTGTAAAAGAGCTGATAGAAAATGCAGATAATAATGTTAGACGTGAGCTTGAGTCATTAGCAGATGGTGGTATAATTGAAATACCTGTACATGAAGATATCACATATGAGGATATTTATAAATCGCAGGACAATTTGTGGAATTTCCTGTTTTTTACAGGATATCTAAAAGCTGTAAACAGGCGATTTGGAAATCGAAAAATTTATCTAACTATGAAAATACCAAATGAAGAAATTATGTATATATACGAAAATGCTGTTATAGAATGGTCTGAGCGTAATTTAGAGGGACAGAATATGTCAGAGCTTGTTATTGCTCTTGAAAATAGTGATTGTGGCAAAATATCTGATTTTATTACAGAACAGCTTATAGATACAATAAGTTTTTATGATTACAGGGAAGATTATTACCATGGTTTTATTGCAGGGCTTTTAAAACATGATGGTAAATATATTATAAATTCAAATAGGGAAAGCGGCCTTGGCAGGTATGACATTGTTATGAAATCATTACGGATTAGGAAGGGAAAAGCTATTATTCTTGAATTTAAGGTTGTAAATAATATAAATGATATGGAAAAAGGTTGTCTTATGGCATTGGAGCAAATAGAGAATATGCAATATGAT
>CAMWXG010000051.1 GCA_947178155.1 uncultured Lachnoclostridium sp. | reverse complement strand
TCGCAAAATGTGTGCATTTCAGCGCTGAAAGCGCTGCTTGTTACTATGAGCGGAGCCGTGAATAGTAACAATGAGAGAAGAGTTGTGGTTATTTTTCACATGTATTCAAAAAACTTATTGAAACTTAAAAACTTCTTCCTTTACAAAATTTATTCTATATGATATTATCTACATTGGTTGCTGAGTGGTATTCGGAAACGAAACTGCATCAGATGATAATGTATCACCAAGTGCTATCTGGTACAGGACAGAGAGGTGATTACATGAATATTGGCTTTATAGGGGCAGGCAGAGTTGGCTGTACGCTTGGTAAGTATTTAAGCGATGCAGGTATTAAAGTTGTCGGTTATTATAGCAGGACATTGGAGAGCGCAGACACTGCTGCGACTTTCACTAAGTCACATGCTTATAAGGACATAAAAGCTCTTGCAGATGCAAGTGATATATTATTTATTACAACACCTGATGGTGTTATAGAAGATATATGGAAATCTGTTAGGGATTTTGATTTGAATGGCAAATTTATTTGTCATTTTAGTGGTTCGTTATCATCTGATATTTTTTCTGGAATTGTGGCAGCGGGTGCGCATGCCTGTTCAATTCATCCCATGTACGCATTTAGCGGCAAATTCACATCATATTTAAAATTTCATACAGCATGTATTACATTAGAGGGAGATGAAAAGGCGGTTGAGCAGATGAAAGGGCTTTTTGGAGACAGGCTTCATCATCGTATCTTTACTGTTGCAACATCTGATAAGATAAAGTACCATGCAGCGGCGGCGTTTGCAAGCAATTATGTAGTTGGTCTTATTGATATAGCAGTAAAGCTGCTTGGCGAATGTGGCTTTGACGATGATGATGCAAGAAGTCTTATTGCGCCAATGTCGTTTGACAATATGACAGCGGTTATGAAAGAAGGTACTACATCATCTCTTACAGGTCCTGTTGAGAGAAATGATATAGAAACAGTACAAAAGCATATTGATGCGCTTGCTAATGACAAGACTGCTTTAAGCGTTTATAAAAGTCTTGGCAGGGTACTTGCAGGTATTGCAGAAGAGAAAAATCCTGAAAGGGATTATAAAGATTTAAGACAGTTATTATAAAAGTTATTATTTACAGTTATGATAGAATAGTAATGAATTGCATATTGCAAATATCTGATTAACTGCAGAAATGGGGGAGAATATGAAGAATACAGTTAAAACATTCAGGGATGCAAAAGAAAAAGGTGAAAAGATTACTATGCTTACCGCATATGATTATTCTACTGCAAAGCTTATGGAAGAAGCAGGTATTAATGCGATACTTGTTGGTGATTCACTTGGAAATACAATGCTTGGATACGAAGATACTATTTCTGTAACTATGGAGGATATGATACATCATGGTGCAGCGGTTGCAAGGGGAACAAATAATACAATGGTTGTTATAGACATGCCGTTTATGTCTTATCAGACAAGTGTGTATGATGCCCTTGTAAATGCAGGAAGGCTGATGAAAGAAGGACGTGCGGCGGCTGTAAAGCTTGAGGGAGGCGCAGCAATATGTCCTCAGATTAAGGCTATTACTGATGCTGGAATACCCGTAATGGCACACCTTGGTCTTACTCCGCAGTCTATCAATGCATTTGGCGGAAATCGTGTACAAGGTAAGACTGAAGAAGCTGCAAAGAAACTTATTGAAGATGCATTTGCAGTTCAGGAGGCGGGGGCGTTTGCAGTTGTACTCGAGTGCATTCCTGAAAAGCTTGCATCAATTATTACAAAGAAGCTTGAAATATCTACTATAGGAATAGGCGCAGGAAATGGCTGCGATGGACAGGTACTTGTGTATCAGGATATGCTTGGCATGTTTTCTGATTACATACCTAAGTTTGCAAAGAAATTTGCCGATGTTGGAACTGTTATGAAAGGTGCTTTTGCAGACTATATTAAAGAGGTATCAGAGGGAACTTATCCGGCACAGGAACATACTTTTAAAATAGATGATGATGTACTTGAAAAATTATATTAGAGCATGATTGGAAATGTGTGGTTCTACAAGGGCGTTCAAAATTAAGAAAGAAGGAACAAAATGAAGATAGTTAAGACAGTTGATGAAGTAAGAAAGCAGGTTAAAGAGTGGAGAAGCAAAGGATATAGTGTAGGACTTGTGCCCACTATGGGTTATCTTCATGAAGGGCATAAAAGTCTGATTACATCTGCTGTATCCCAAAATGATAAAGTAGTTGTAAGTGTATTTGTAAATCCAATGCAGTTTGGACCGACAGAGGATTTAGAGAGTTATCCGCGTGATATGGACAGAGATGCAAAGGTATGTGAAGATGCAGGAGCCAGTCTTATTTTTAATCCTGAGCCTTCAGAGATGTATCATGATGATTTTTCTTCTTTTGTGGATATGGGTACACTTACTGGAGGGCTTTGCGGAAAAAGCAGACCAATACATTTCAGAGGAGTGTGTACTGTTGTTTCAAAGCTTTTTAATATAGTTACACCTGACAAGGCATATTTTGGACAAAAGGATGCACAGCAGCTTGCGGTTATACGTCATATGGTTAGTGATTTAAATTTTGGCATTGAGATAGTAGGCTGTCCTATTATAAGAGAAGAGGATGGGCTTGCCAAAAGTTCACGAAATACTTATTTAAATGAAAATGAGAGAAATGCTGCACTTATATTAAGTAAGTCGCTTAATGAGGGCAGAAGGCTTATAGAGGCAGGAGAAAAAGATGCTGCTAAGATAAAGCAGGCGATTACAGATTATATTAATACAGAGCCTCTGGCAAAGATTGATTATGTTGAAATAGTTGACTGGAATACACTAGAGCCTGTGTCTAAGTTGGATAGACCAATACTTGCGGCAATAGCCGTTTATATAGGTAAGACACGTCTGATAGATAATTTTATTATATCATAAGTATAGAAATGTAAAGACATAAATCATAAAAACATAAATCAGATTGGAGGCACATATGGTTGTAACAATGTTAAAGGGTAAGATACACAGGGCAGTAGTAAAACAGGCAGAGCTTAATTATGTAGGGAGCATAACTGTTGATTCGGAGCTTATGAAGGCAGCAGGAATACATGAATATGAGATGGTGCAGATAGTAGATATAGAAAATGGAAATAGATTTGAGACATATACTATTGAAGGTGATGCAGGAAGTGGCATGATATGTCTTAATGGTGCTGCAGCAAGACAGGTGCAGACAGGAGACCATATTATTATTATGTGTTACTGTCAGATGGACGAGCAGGAGGCAAACGGGCATAAGCCAAAAGTTGTATTTGTAGATGAGGATAATAATATAAGTAAAATATCAAGTTATGAGAAGCATGGAAGATTAAGTTAGAGCGTGTTTGAAAGTTGCCTGAAAGTATATTATACTTTGTGTGAATTTTTATGGTTTACAGATAATTTTCAAACATGCTTTGGAGTTGAGTAAATAATAATATTTGGAGGAGGTATAATGTTAAAGGGAAAGACAGTTGTACTTGGGGTTACAGGAAGTATTGCGGCTTATAAGATTGCCAATCTTGCAAGTATGTTGTCAAAGCTTAATGCAGAGATACATGTCCTTATGACAAAGAATGCCACAAACTTTATAAATCCTATTACTTTTGAAACACTTACGGGCAATAAATGTCTTATAGATACATTTGACAGAAATTTTCAGTATAGTGTGGAGCATGTGTCAATAGCAAAAAAGGCAGATGTAGTTCTTATAGCGCCTGCGTCAGCAAATGTTATAGGCAAACTTGCCTGTGGAATTGCTGATGATATGCTTACTACTACTGTTATGGCATGTAAATGTAAAAAAATAGTTTCACCTGCAATGAATACCAATATGTATGAAAATCCGATAGTACAGGATAATATACAGAGGCTTAAAAAGTTTGGCATGGAGGTTATTGAGCCTGATGTTGGATTACTTGCATGTAAGGATGTAGGTGCGGGCAAGATGCCATCAGAGGATATTTTACTTGAATATATACTGCGCGAAATTAAATGTGATAAAGATTTTGTGGGAAAGAATGTGCTTGTAACTGCAGGACCGACAGTTGAAGCAATAGATCCGGTAAGGTTTATAAGTAATCATTCCACAGGCAAAATGGGTTATGCCATTGCAAAGGCGGCAATGTACAGGGGAGCAAAAGTTACACTGGTAACAGGACCTGTATCAATAAAATTGCCAATGTTTATTGATGTGGTACATATAAACAGTGCCGCAGATATGTTTAAAGAAGTATCAGGAAGAGCTGAAAGTCAGGATATTATTATAAAGGCGGCAGCAGTAGCAGACTATACACCTGCTGTTGTAGCAGATGAAAAAATTAAGAAAAATGATTCAGATGCAGGTATTGCGCTTAAACGTACAGTTGATATTCTTAAATATCTTGGAGAACATAGAAGGGAAGGGCAGTTTTTATGCGGATTTTCTATGGAAACAGAGAATATGCTTGAAAATTCAAAAAGGAAGCTTGAGAAAAAGAGTATTGATATGATAGTTGCCAATAATCTTAAGATTGAAGGGGCTGGCTTTGGTGTAGATACAAATGTTGTTACATTTATTACAAGTAAAGGCTGCAAGCAGCTTCCAAAGATGAGCAAAGAGCAGGTAGCTGATGCATTACTTGATGAGATAAAGGAGAATATGTGATGAAAGAAATACGGCAGGAGCTTCTAACAGGGGAGCGTGCTCTTTTTCAGGCGAATGATCTAAAAATATATGATTCGATTTTTGAAGATGGGGAGTCACCATTAAAAGAGAGCAATAATATTGAAATTAAAAACAGTATGTTTAAATGGAAATATCCCCTATGGTATTGTGAGGATATTAAAATGGCAGGCTGTACGTTATTTGAAATGGCGCGGGCAGGTATATGGTATACAAAAAATATTGAGGTAAAAGATACTATTATAGAGGCACCAAAAAATTTTAGACGTGTAGAGGGTATTGTACTTGATAAGGTTACATTGTCAAATGCTTATGAAACGCTTTGGCATTGTAGCCTTATAAATATGAAGGAGGTAATTGCAAAGGGTGATTATTTTGCCATGAACAGCGCAGATATGACTATTGACGGATTATCACTTATAGGCAATTATTCATTTGATGGTGCAAAAAATGTAACAATAAGAAGTTCAAAGCTTATCTCAAGAGATGCTTTTTGGAATAGTGAAAATATTGTTGTATATGATTCTTTTATTTCAGGAGAATATCTTGGCTGGAATTCAAAAAATCTTACTCTTATAAATTGTACAGTAGAGAGCCTTCAGGGCATGTGCTATATTGACAATCTTGTAATGAAGAAATGTAAACTTATTAATACAACACTCGCATTTGAATACTCTACAGTTGATGTGCAGGCTGTTGGCAGAATAGACAGTATTAAAAATCCATTAAGTGGCATAATATGTGCAGATAGCATTGGTGAGATAATTATGGAAGAAGACAAAGTAGATGTTGGGAAAACAAAAATTAATTGCGGATAACAAGGATATTACATATAAGAAAGAGCTTTTAAAGCAGCTTATTGCACTTTCTGTTCCAGCTATAATAGAGCAAGTGCTTTCAACTCTGCTTCAATATGTTGATACTGCTATGGTCGGGCATCTTGGAGAGAGGGCTACAGCCTCGGTAAGTGTCACTACAACAGTGACATGGCTTGTGGGGAGTATTCCATCGGCAATAAGTGTTGCAGTTCTTGCAATGTTGGCAAAGGCTGTTGGAGGTGGTGAGCAAAGGCTTGCCAAGGGAATATCAAAGCAGGCATTTTATGTGACAGTTGTGTGCGGAATTATTATGGGAGGTATTTCTATTGCATTAAGTCCATACATTCCAGTGTGGATGGGAGCTGAAAAGTCAGTTAGGAAGCAGGCGTCGCTGTACTTTTTTATAATAAGTATACCTATGGTTTTTAGAGTTTCCAGCAGTATTTTAGGTGCTGCTATACGTGCCACGCAGGATACCAGAACACCTATGATAATAAGTATGTGTGCAAATGGAATTAATGTCATACTTAATGTGGTGTTTATTTATGTGCTGAAATTGGGTGTAACAGGTGCAGCTATTGCTTCTGCGGTGTCATATTCAATATCAGGTATACTTATGTTTATAGCATACAGGCGAAATGAAATATTATACTACAATTTTAAAAGCTTTTGTGTTGATACATCTATATTAAAAGAAGGTGCAAAATTAAGCTTGCCTGTGCTTGGCAGCAGTATGGTATCTTGCCTCGGCTATGTTTTCTTTGCGGGTATGGTATCAGGTATGGGCACAACTGTTTTTGCGGCACATTCAATAGCTGTTACGGCAGAAACTATTTTTTATATACCAGGTTATGGGCTTCGTACAGCAGCTTCAACACTTGTTGGAGTGTCACTTGGTGAGAGGAACCATAAGAAATTTGAAACGGTAAGCAAGCTTAGTATAATGATTACTGTAGGAATGATGTGTATCAGTGGTTTGATTTTGTATTTTGTATCTTATCCGCTTATGTGTCTTTTTACAAATAGTGCAAAGGCAGCAGTACTTGGTGCGGATATGCTTAAGATAGTTGCGTTTTCAGAGCCGTTTTTTGGGCTTATGATTGTAATGGAGGGGATATTTTATGGACTTGGCAAAACGGGATATGCATTCTTTGCAGAGTCATTCTGTATGTGGGGCATACGAATAGCCTCTACATTTTTATGTGTGCAGATATGGCATTTAGGGTTAGATGCTGTGTGGTATTGCATGGTTGCTGATAATGTGTGCAAAGCATTTCTTTTTACTGTACCTGTTTTATTTAAAAAGGGCAGGCAGCGGCTTTTATGGGATGATGATAAGTAAAATATCTGTAAAAAGTTATAAAAGTATGAAAATGACGTAAAAAATTAGCAGCTTTATCTTGTAATATTTTTGGATGTGTATTATAATGGAGGGACAAACTAAAAGGAGGATTATTAAAATGGCATATGTAATTAGTGATGACTGCGTTAGCTGTGGAGCTTGTGCAGGTGGTTGCCCAGTAGGTGCTATTTCAGAAGGAGATGCTCACTATCAGATTGATGCTGATACATGTATCAGCTGTGGAGCTTGTGCAGGCACATGTCCTTCAGGTGCTATTTCTGAGGCGTAATTTATATCTGGAAATTATTCCTAATATAAATTAAACATAGGGCTGCTGCCAGACGGCGTCTGTATATACAGATTTCGGGCGGGCAGCCTTTTATTGTTTTATTTTGGTTTTTTAAAAGTAAAAAAGGAAAACTTTTTTGTTAATGAGTATAATAATATTATTAAATAAGATTATAATAATATAGGAATAAGGAGGTAATTATGACAGAGAGAATATCACAGGATATGATAATAGCGGACATGCTTAAAATTGATCCAGGTATTGCTTCAATTCTTATGGCATCAGGTATGCATTGTATAGGGTGTCCTGCTTCACAGGGAGAAAGTTTGTCAGAGGCAGCAGCAGTACATGGACTTGATGCTGGTGAGCTTGAGAAAGCAGTAAATGAATATTTGGCAAAGAAATAAAATATGAGAAAATATAACTCTTTACTTATTTTAGGTGTTTACGAATTTGCAAAATATAAAACCGATACAGGTATAAAAACTGTATCGGTTTTTTGAATCTATTATTTTATTATAATTCATCTCTACTATACACTGCATTTACAAAAACTGCTATCAAAGCCTGCTGCAAGTTGTTGGATTCACCAGCTTTTATTTTGTTTATTATGTGTATTTTTAAGGCTTAGCTGTAATAAGTGTTTAAATATTGTAAAGAGTTTGTATTGCATTATCTCTTATTAATGGTTCATAATGTTCTTCAAAGTACAGGTGACTGGCATAAGTATTTTTTACAGAGGTTCCATATTCGCATATTATGTTGCAGGCTGTATTGAATTCCTCTGCAGAATGGCTTGATTTGTGCAGTACCAGATAATAAGTCTCCTTTTCATTATCTTTATAAAGAGTATTTTCCCCATTATATATAGAAGAAAGACTTTCTGAAAGACTGGATATGTCATTTAGGTTGTGGAATGAATATATTCTGATAATATCAGTATTAAATATCGGTTCTGAAGTTTTAGGTCGTGGTTCCATTCCAAGAGCTTCAGAAAGTGATATAAAGTCTGTATCATCATTGTCATTATAATCTGCATATGGAAGATTTTCATCATATGTGTAATCATCTATTAAATCAGAGTCAATATCATTATTTTCCATTCCAAATGAGAAGTCATCATCATACATATCATCAGTATCGTCAGAAAAGCTTGAAAAACGTGTATCAAGTTCATCTGGATCATCTACTTTTGTAATAACCAATACAAGCGTATCAGGATACATAGGAATTGCTTCTATCATTAAGGGAATATCCTCGGCTTCAAAGCCAAATTGATAAGAGGCTTGCTGCATCATATCACGAAAAAGGGCTTTGGCTTTATCTGTTCCGTATGCCAGTTCGCTGATGCGCAGTTCCCGGTCAGACAAGTCTTTTTTGTTAAGTGTACAACGTATTTGATTGTCACTGATTTTTTCTATTCGCATAGGAACACTTCCTTTCAGACAATTTTAGTCATTAAATGTCAAAAAAATACATATAATAAATTATAATTAAATACACTTTATAAGTCAATAAATTAATTGGAGTAAATGTTAATACATTTTGAAAAAGTTATACATTAAATAGAGTTTGTAAATTATGATAAGAAATACTGGGAGTTTTTTTCAGGTTATTGTTAAATTATTTCAAATGTGATGCAAATGTGATTTTTGGGCTTTAGAAAATATTTTTCTTACAAAAAAATAATAACAATATTGTATAAAATACAGTAATTTCAGCGGTTGTAATAAATACATTATGGTAATATAATACCTTTCAGAGAAGCGGATCCTGACAGGAAAGGAGGTTAGAGAGGATTCGAAACTCTGTATGTAAAAATATTTTAGTTATTTGCAACAGCGTATCACAAGTTGTATGGCTGTCATACTGGGAGGTAGATAAAATTGAGCAGTAAGTCAAAGGAACTTAAGGATATTATGTATTCATGGCTTGTATCAGAGATTGAAGAAGCAGAGGATAATGGTGTAGAAGTAAAAGTTGATGGCAGGCATTATTCACTTAATGAAGTGGACGAGCTTAAGCAAGTTATGGAAAACCATTATTATATGAAAAGCTATACAGGCGATGAACATGGTAAAATAGTTCAGATAGATTTTGAACATATTGTAAGTGTCTGAACAGGCAGCTAAGCGATTTTCTATGCTTAGTATTATCCGGCTGTGTATTTATTATTACAGCTTAAGATTGTATCTGATTTTGCTTTTATAGTATATATCGAACTTAAAGCATTGTGAAAATGAGGAATCTGCCCTGATTCCTCATTTTAATTTACTAGTTACAGCATATTACTTGTTTATCTTATTGTAAAGTGATATACTTACTATAACTATATGAAAAGGCAGGGAAATTGACATATGAGAAAGAGGAAAATAATTATATCTTCTGCTGTGGCAGCAGTAGTGCTTATTATATTTATATGTCTTATTGTAGTTATAAGGAAAAATATGCCAAGCAGGGAATATATGGAACTCAGTAAATATTTTAATGTAGGTGAAGGTCAGATACAGCTTATAATGCAGGATGAGATAAGTGACATATATGGGTTGTATGAAGACGGTGAGATCTATATTAATATGAGTATAGTAACAGATAAGCTAAATCCGAGGTTTTATTGGGATTCAGGCGAAAACAAACTTCTTTACACTACATCTACTGCTATAATCTATACAGAGGTTGGCAGTAATGAGTGCTATGTTAATAAAAGGAAGGAAAGCAGAGATTATACTATAGTAAAATATGTTAATGACAATGTGTATATTGCACTTGATTATATAAAAGAATATACAGCTCTTGACTATAGAAAATATGATAATCCTGACAGGGTTGTTATAAATTACAGATATAATGAAGAAGCAGAGTATTTGAATCCAAAGAAAGACACACAGCTTCGATATACAGCAGATAGTAAAAGTGATATTCTTGAGGATTTGACACAAGATACAAAGCTATTGTTGCTTGATGGAGATACAGGCAAAACAGGTTATTACAGAGTGATGACAGAAGATGGTGTTATAGGATATGCAAAGGCTGATAAGCTTGGAAAGATAAGGAAGGAAGCTATGACTACGGATTTTATCGAAGAGAAGTATCCTCATTTGCTTCTTGATGAAAAGGTAAATCTGGTATGGCATCAGGTTACTAACACTACTGCAAATAATAATCTTCCAAGTATGTTGGAAGCAACAAAGGGAGTGAATGTAATTGCACCAACATGGTTTAAGACAATAGATAATGCAGGAAACATATCTTCTATTGCTGACTATACATATGTGGAGAGAGCACATGCAGCAAATATACAGGTATGGGGACTATGTGATGATTTTGATCCGGGTATGAAGATTGGCAAGGTGCTTAGTTCCACTACAAAAAGGCAGAGATTGGCAAAAAATCTTATAGCAGAAGCAATTCGTTACAGTCTTGATGGAATTAATATTGATTTTGAAAATGTAAGACAAGAAAATGGTAATGATTTTGTACAGTTTATAAGAGAGCTTGGAATTATGTGCAGAAATAATGGCATTATTTTATCTATTGATAATTACCCTCCGGCTGATTATTCACAATATTATAATAGGACAGAACAGGCAAATGTTGCAGATTATATTATAACTATGGCATATGATGAGTATTATGCAGGTTCAGAAGAGGCAGGACCTGTATCATCACTTGGTTATGTTAAAGATGCAGTGACTAACACTATTGCGCAGGTTCCAAAGGAACAGACAATTATTGCACTGCCGTTTTATTCAAGGATATGGACAGAGACAACAGGAGAAGATGGTGTGCAGTTAAAGTCGGAGGCATGTTCTATGACATATGCAGCAAGTCTTGCCAGTGGCAGTGGAGCAGATATTATATGGGATGAAGAAGTTGGCATGGATTATATAGAATATAAGGAGAGAGGATCTCTTCGCAGGATGTGGATAGAAAATGCAAAGTCACTCAATTTAAAGATGAAAGCTGTTGCTGATGGTGATGCAGCAGGAATGGCATTTTGGAAGCTTGGTATGGAGAGCCAGTCAGTATGGGATACTATTGTAAAGTATTGTAATTGAAACTAAAATCCGTTCTTGTATTGAAAAAGATATCATATATATAAAATAGTTATGATATTTTTGAAAGGATGGGTTATATATGGCTGAAAGCAGAACCTCAAAGAATAATAAAAATACATATGTATTTTTAATAACTGTATGTGTGTTGGCAATTGTGGGGATAATAGCCTATATGGCAGCAAAAGATATGCTGCGTGAAACTACAGGAAATGGCAGCAAAAGGTATAAAGTGCTTATAGACAGCGGGCATGGGGGTATTGATCCCGGCAAGGTTGGTGTTAATGGCATATATGAGAAGGATATTAATCTTGCTATCTCACTTCTTTTAAGAGAGAAGTTAATTGAGGCAGACTGTGATGTAGTAATGACAAGGGAAACTGATACAGGCTTATATAATGAAAGTGACAGAAGCAAAAAGAATACAGATTTAAGGCGGCGTGTTGAGCTGATGAATACAGAAATGCCTGATGTGATTGTGAGTATACATCAAAACAGCTTTACACAAGAAAGTTCTAAAGGAGCGCAGGTATTTTATCAAACCACATCAGAAGAAGGTAAACGATTTGCAGATATTATGCAAAAGCAGCTTATAGATGACCTTGATAAAGAAAATAAAAGGGCAGCAAAACCAAATTCAGATTATTATATATTGAAAAATTCTGCAAGTGTTGCGATTATTATAGAATGTGGTTTTTTGTCAAATCCACAAGAGGCTAATTTGCTTGCAGACAAAGATTATCAAGATAAAATTGCAGAATCTGTGTCTAAGGGAATTTTAAGTTATCTGTCAGGTATAGAAGATAATAACACAGAGGAAGCTTTATGGAGCGGGGATAATGATTAAGACAGTTATACATAAGTTAGAACCACAGAGTTTTGATAAAAGTCAATTAAAAGATGCATGTAATATTTTAAGAAAAGGCGGGCTTGTTGCATTTCCGACTGAGACAGTGTATGGGCTTGGCGCAGATGCGCTTAATCCAGAAGCTTCAAAAGCTATATATGCGGCTAAGGGCAGACCATCTGATAATCCGCTTATTGTACATATAGCAGATATAAAGGATTTGTATAATATAGCTTTTGAAGTGCCTGAAAAGGCCAAAAAGCTTGCAAAAGCTTTTTGGCCGGGGGCTCTTACAATGATTTTTAGGAAAAAGGATATTGTTCCATATACTACTACAGGTGGTCTTGATACTGTTGCAGTACGTATGCCCCAAAATGCTGTTGCAAGGACACTTATACAGGAGTCAGGAGTATATGTTGCTGCTCCAAGTGCTAATTTATCTGGCAGACCAAGTCCTACAAAGGCAGAACATGTTATAGAAGACCTTTCTGGCAGGATTGATATGATTATTGATGGAGGAAGTGTAGGAATAGGGCTTGAGTCTACTATTGTAGATATGAGTGGTGATATTCCTATAATACTTCGTCCGGGATATATTACAAAGGACATGCTTGAGGCTGAAATAGGGGATGTTATGCTTGATGCTGCTATAAAGGACAAGGTTATGAGGGAGGATATTAAACCAAAGGCGCCTGGAATGAAATATCGACATTATGCACCAAAGGGGCAGTTGTTAATAGTAGAAGGACAAAAAGATGAGGTAATTAATAAAATTAATAGTCTTGTAAGTGAAAAGGAAAGAATGGGACTTAGAGCGGCAGTTATTGCAGCTGATGATACAAAAAAATATTATAAATGTGATATAATAAAAAGTGCCGGTTCAAGAGAGTGCGATGGCTCTATTGCGTCAGGTATATATAGTATATTGAGAGAAATGGATAAAGAAGGTGCAGAATATATATACACGGAGAGTTTTGAAGATGACAGGCTTGGCAGTGCTATAATGAACAGAATGTTAAAGGCGGCGGCATATAATATAATAAGAATCTGAAAGGTAGAAAGGAGGCTGGTATGTATGGGAATGACAAGTTATGACAAAGTGATATTTTTGTGTATAGGGAATACATTTTGCAGTCCTGTAGCGGAGGCTGTCTATAAAGAAATAGCACCGTCATGGCTTCCAAAGGCAGTTTCCAGAGGAATTGTAGTGTTATTTTCAGAGCCTATAAGCCCCAAGGTCAATGTAGCACTCAGCAGTCATGAGATAGCAATAAGTAATCACAAATATTCTATGCAGTTGTCAAATGATGATTTTACAGAGAATACATTATTTCTTACCATGGCATTTAGTGAAAAGGTAAAGCTTATGGAAGATTACGGTATAGAAAATAATGTTTATACTATAGGTGAGTTTATAGGGGAAGATACTGATTTGGTCGCTCCTTATGGAGCGGATAATGAACAGTATGATATTTTTGTTGAAGAGGTTAAAAAAAGGGTTGAAAGAGTAATCCTTAGAATAGAATCAATTTATCATGAAGAAGGAGGAGAAAATAATGATAGCAATTGGCAGTGATCATGGTGGATATGGTCTTAAACAGGAGATTATGGAGCATCTTAGAGGAAAGGGCATAGAATATAAGGATTTTGGCTGTTATGATGAAAAGTCATGCGATTATCCTGTTTATGCACGAGAGGTAGCAAAAGCTGTATTATCAGGAGAATGTGACAAAGGTATTCTGATATGTGGGACAGGTATAGGTATTTCTATTGCCGCTAATAAAATGAAAGGAATACGTGCAGCTCTGTGTCATGATACATTTAGTGCGCAGGCAACAAGAGAACATAATGATGCTAATATACTTGCAATGGGTGCCAGAGTAGTAGGGGCAGGACTTGCATTAAAAATTGTTGATACATTTCTTGAAACAGAATTTTCAAACGATGAACGCCATATAAGAAGGATAAATCTTATAGAAGAGTGAATTTATAGATGAAAAAAAGTAAATTTACAGATGAAAAAGATTAAATATAATAACTTGACACTATAAATATTAGGGTATAAAATTACTTTTAGTTTATTTTAAATGCTGTATGGCAGTACGAAAGGAAGTAATATATTATGGCAAAGAAGGATATTGATTGGAGTAATATCGGATTTGGGTACATGAAAACAGATAAAAGATATGTTTCAAATTATAAAAATGGTGCATGGGATAACGGCGCACTTATTGAGGATGATAAAGTTGTAATTAGTGAGTGTGCATGTGTGCTGCAGTATGCGCAGACGATTTTTGAGGGACTTAAGGCATATACGACAGAAAATGGAAATGTAGTATGTTTCAGACCGGATTTAAATGCAGACAGGTTTGCAGATTCTGCAAAAAGGCTTGAGATGCCTGTTTTTCCAAAAGAGAGATTTGTGGATGCAGTGGTAAAGACAGTTGAGGCAAATATTGATTATGTACCACCATATGGTTCAGGTGCAACACTATATTTAAGACCTTATATGTTTGGCAGTGATGCAGTAATAGGAGTTAAACCTGCAAATGAATATCAGTTCCGACTTTTTACTACACCTGTAGGGCCATACTTTAAAGGAGGAGCAAAGCCTATTACAATACGTGTAAGTGATTTTGACAGGGCTGCACCTCATGGAACAGGACATATAAAGGCAGGTCTTAATTATGCTATGAGCCTTCATGCAATAGTTGATGCCCATGAAAAAGGTTTTGATGAGAATATGTATCTTGATCCGGGTACACGTACAAAGGTTGAAGAAACTGGCGGAGCTAATTTTATCTTTGTAACAAAGGATAAGAAGATAGTAACTCCAAAGTCAGACAGCATACTGCCGTCAATAACAAGACGTTCATTAATGGTAGTAGCAAAGGAATATTTAGGACTTGACATTGAGGAAAGAGAAGTATTATTTGAGGAAGTAAAAGATTTTGCAGAGTGTGGTCTATGCGGCACCGCGGCAGTTATTTCGCCGGTTGGCAGGATAGTTGACCATGGCAAAGACATATATTTCCCAAGCGGCATGGACGATATGGGACCTGTTATAAAGGAATTGTATGATACACTTACAGGTATACAGATGGGAAGGATAGAAGCACCAGAAGGCTGGATAAAGGTTATTAAATAAAAAATTTCTAAAACATATTGCTGACAAATGAAGAATTTGCAAATTAAATTTTTGTAGTGCAAGCCGTAAGGCTTGCACTTTATTATCTAATTGTAAATGGGGGATGTAATTAAAAATGTATTAAATACCATCTACAATCTTCATAAGCAGAAGCTTATCGCCTTTATGTATCTGGTTACTGGTAAGTCCATTTAGTTCCATTATACTTTCTGGTGTTGTGTTATATTCCTTTGCAATATCCCAAAGAGTATCATTTGGTCCTGCAATAAATCCAACAAGTCCTGGCATATTGTTGAAGTTTTCAAGGTTTAGAGGAACTTCTGATATGGCTGTTATTGCATTGAGCGATTTGTTAGTAAATACGATTGCACAAAGAGACAATACTACTTTGGCTTCAACTTCGCTGCTGTCAAGCATAAGTATGCTGATTTGAGTAATATCTGATTGCAGCTCGTATGAATCTTCAGGAGATATTCCTTTAATTTCTATAAGATGGCTAAAAGGTATTACTCCTTTGGCTACATTTAGAGGGCGTTCATCATTATCAGTTATATAAACTATATCAAGTGTTATTGCTCCTTCAAGCTGTATGCCATCTTCTGTTATTTCCTGTTCATCTACCTGTATTGTGCCGCTGCTGTTGCATATCTGTAAAATAGTATCATTATTGTTAAGCTTTACATGGTCTGATATACGTATACTGCTTTGGTTTTTCATAAGTAATTTTTCATAGAATATATTTTCTCTTGTAAGTTTAAGTTCACATGATGTTGAGTATGCATCTTCAAGAATTTGAAGCTCGTCATCTTCATAAAATTTCATCTGTAATTTCAACATGACCTCTATGTCAAATAAACGGTTTTCACCATCTTCATCAGGTTTTACTTCTATTTCCTTTGAAGCAACAGTTATTTCAATGTCAGGTATCATGCTTTCAGTGCAGCCGTTACAGTTGACAATACCATCAAATGGAATTTCAGTTTCTATGTATTCAAGTCTTCTCTCCTCTGTTTCAGGGGTGTATAGCGCAAAGAGAAGTATATCACCCATTAGACGTATGCCATCATCAACTATTCTACTCTGCATATTTTGAGGTACTATTTCATAATAAAGAAGTGTATCAAGGGTTGGTTTGCCCTTTGGAAGAGTAAATTCGTCATTTATTCTAAATATATCATTTTTCTGTAATGTAAGCTGTGTGTAAGCTATGCTGCTGTATTTCTTATTTAGTCCATCAGGAATTGCTACAGTATCCATCCCTGCACGTGCTGCTTCTTCTGACACAATATCTGTTCCCATTGTAATATCACTGTGTTCATTTTGGCAGCAGTCAAGACTTAAAATTGCACGGATACTTATTTTTCTTGAATTAATAAGGCTTGCCTGACAGTCTTCAAGGTCAAAATGACAAAATACTTCATTAGAGGCAGTGACTTCATCCATATTAACTGTTTCTTCAAAAGGTATTTGACCTTGTATATTATGTATTGGACGGATATCATCATTACTTGAATATAATATTGAAAACGAAAGATTTCCGCGAATGGTCACTTTACTGTCAGAAGGGCTTACATCAGTTAAATGTATTTCACCTTGAGTTTTAATTAATTTTTCTATATCAGGTTTGGTATCAGGTACATTCATATCATCTTCAAGAGTAGTTTGTATATTACTGCGGCATTTTATTTTATTTGTATGTATTGTATGGGTTACAAGCTCCATTTGTCATTCCTCCAAATTAAAAATTTATTCTGCGCAAAACTTGTGAATATCTGCTTGACTATAAATCTTCCTTAAAACAGCTTATTCACCAAATAAAAAAATTATTCATAATATATGCATTTTATGTTATAATTAGGACCGTGTTGAGAAAATATTTATAATAGAGGGTAGGTAATTTTAATGGAAAATATGTTGGGTAAGAAGATAACTTATACGAATAATATATCGGTGGGTGATTAGAAT
>CAMWXG010000050.1 GCA_947178155.1 uncultured Lachnoclostridium sp. | reverse complement strand
GATCAGCAATCATAGAAGAATGCAATAGCACAAATTCAAAAGATTGATAATTTTCAATAAAAAATAAGGAAATATTGTTTATTTCAGCCAACTCTTGCAATACTTTTATATTAGAACCAAATGCACAAATATCAACTAACAATAATAACCTTTTATATTCAAATTCTGTTGAACAACGCATGATTAGACTACTTATCTTGGCTCTACCTCCTGTCTTATCTGCAATGTTCCCTTTGTAAGATGGATTTATTACCCGTTCAGACTGAAACATTTCAGAAAAAAAGATAAAGTCAGAAGCAGACCCTTCCACGATAACCCAATCAACTTTTTTATCAATTTCCGCATTTAGCACAGGGTAAGAAAATTTTTTCTCTAACCAATGATTGATAGTACTTATCCGCATTAAAATAAGAAGAAAATTCTCTACTTGAAATAAAATCTTCATCATCAATTATAATAACACTATCAAAGATTGGGAAATTATCCTCTTGAGACCAATACTCAAATAATAGTTTTCCCGCCTGATCCTTATCACTTTCAGGAAATTCCTGTCCTGTGTGTTTTACTATATTTCTTTTAGCAATATTTAAACTTCTATTAAATTCTTTCTTACTTAAAACAATAAGTTCAAATCCATTAGAAACCACAGTCTTAACAGTTGTTGCAGATGACACGACTCTTAAAGAAAACTGAGTTTTCCCCATACCACTATCACTTTCAATAAAAGTTATTTTATCAAAAATGCTAAAAGAACAATTGAATTTCTTAGACCTAACAGAAATGTCTACTTGCAATGAATCACCTCCACATACTCTTCAACAAATTCTTTATAAGATTCTATTGTCTTAGATGTATTAACAATATACATCTTAACATCATTTGGAAATTTTGGTATATGCCTTAATGTGATATCGACGTCTTTAACTGCTGCTAATTCCATCAAAATAGAGATACAATTATCCCCTAAACGGTCCCCGTTGATTTTTGTATCAGACTTATATATCAAAATAAGTCCCTTACACCCAGAGGATAAATATTCTGGGGGGATAGCTCCCAAAAATTCATTATATAAATTAAACCCTTCTACAACTTCTGTATTATCAATGTCTTTTATAATTCTTTGGACATAACTATCTTCAAACCACTCTCTTTCAAACTCATCATTAAAATGATCGGACACATAACTCTCATAAGCAGAAACATCAACTTCCTCATCATCTAACAGAACTCTTAACACCCTTATCGCACCTCCCGCTAACAAATTTAACAACCTAAAAGAGCTGTTCTGTGAATTTCTTCCTTTAAAAATATTGAATCTATACTGTCGTTCTCTGAATAATCATGATTATAACCTGTGCTAAAGCAATCGCTTAGGCCATTAGCTCTAGACATACTTGCTATTTTACAGTGTTCCCCAGCAAAGAATGGTGTAAAGTAATAAAGCATACCTTTTTTATCCACAACCCAATAACGTTCATTTATAATATCTTCTAAATCTGTATAAACTAAAATGCATCTGTCAAAACAATTACTAAATTCAAATAGACTAACCTCACTATTTGGATTCTTTAAATTCATTTTACAGCTAAAAGAGTGCACGGTCAAGGTTAAACGAGGCTACACTCTTAAAGTAACCTCTTTAATCAAAGTATGATAATTGAAATCAATCACCAAAAATAAGCCTGCGTAAACAGACTAATTCCCAAGAGTCAGCACTCTGGGAAGCTTCCACTTTTAAGACTAAAAATGCAACTAAGCAGACACCTTCTCTAAATGTCTAGCTCGCAGACTTTCCAACACTGCTTTTCTTTTCTCGTTAAATGAAATGAACCCGTTTTCATCAGCTTCAGGCATTTTGTATACAGGTCTCCACTTAGCAAATCTTTCTGCACCCCAACTTTTTAGTATAGCAACTGCACACAATTCAAGTGTCTGTTCCTTTACCCACTGTAAAGCTGATCCATTTTGTTCTACAGCAGCCATGCAAATTTCAGGAGTTTGCTCCTCCACCCACCTTAAAAGATTCCCATTGCGTTTTACCTCACACAAAGCATCCTTTTTACCTATTAACTATTACGGGATTCGAAGTTCTCCTGCCTTTCCAACCTGTAGGCGAATAAAATAACCTCATGGGAAGATCAATAGAATCAAAATTGTATGCAGCACGATCTACATAATCACACAAACAATCTGGATCTTCTGCACAATAGTATGCCGTCATAGCAAATTTAAAGCTCTCCTCATTTAGCAGAAGGTTTTCTACGGCTTCTTTAAAATCCGAAGGTTTATTAAAATCTTCCTTTTTCAAACCGTAAGGAGGTAACTCTGCAAAAAGCCAATAAGTTATCATTCGTTGTAAACCTTTAATACTTTTAGCTTCCCAATAACAGTTCTTCTCAAAATCTCTTCAACATCAACAGCATATTTACCCATAATTATCCCTCCAAACAATTTAATAACTTTACTTTTAAATTGAGGCATAGTACTGCTAACAACAAAATACCACGCTCACTCCTCTTAAAGATTTACAATAACAATACTACACCTTAAAGTATTAGCTACCAATAAACTTAACTCACATGCCTGCGGAATAGCTGCTCAAACATTAGTTCAAAGTATTGCGCATTTCTATCAATCCTACCATCACGACACTCGCGGTCTGTGTCTTCTGCCAGCAGATATGCAATTATAGCATTATTTTGTGTTTATTAATGTCAGACTTGTTATTGTATTTAGGACTGTTATCTAAACTAGAACGATAATCCCTGTAAATGTCTTCATACTTGTTATAACCAAAACGTTGTCCAGTTTTTAATACACAAGACGCAAAAACACCCAACAACTTTGCTTTAAGATTTGGATTGTATGTAATACCACGTTTCAAACTTGTCTCTCCTGTCTTTGTCGTGTATTCATACATTTCTGTATCACCCTTTCGCCTACCATGACGACTTTCCATAACATCCCCCAATGTATTCTTCATCACTATCGCACAGAGTGTATACAAAAATTAATATCTCGCAACTCTGGCAATTTTTCGAGGATTTCTCCTTCTTCACTACAGAGCATTCCCTCTTTTTCGAGAATATCCCCCACATAAGGTTCTACGGTACTCGTCAGATAATTAAATTTTTGAACACACTTATTGTAATTCCCATCTTTTGTAAGAAATATTAGATTACCAGCAGCATCTTTATCAGTAACAGTATCAATACCACAATACTTCCAAAAAGAAGATACATGACGTGCCTTATCAATATCCAAATAACTGATACACAGAGCTGCTATCTGTTCTCCGCACCCATACACATTTTTAAAGAATAAATCCCACATAGGATGCTCGTGCACATATTTAGATAGTACAAACAGTACCTCCTTCTCATTACGCTGTAAATTCGCGTATATCTCAATCAATCTGTAATCCAAATCATTCCTCACATACTTCAAAGAGCTCTCACTATCATTAATGGTTTTAACTGCCTTCTTCGGGCTATAGTTATGATCTACCATTACATCTGTTACACGTTAATGTTCTTTTAATAATGCATTTAATAAACTCATACTCTCCTTGTCAGCAGTTTCTTTTTTCTCAGATGCTACAACACCCATTTGTAAATATGTACTCTGTACAACGCGATTACCCACTTGAATACGCATTTTCTGTAAATCATATAAATTTGCAGTTAAACATCTTATTTGTAACTATAGTTTTCTTTCTTCTTTCATGCTATTATCTCCTTTGCTATTTGTGTAATCTCTGCAATAATTGCACATTAAAGTTCATCTTGCAATACAAAAGCAGCTGCTACTTAAAGACAACCGCTTCTTTACAATCACTTTTTTATAGTATTGTTTAGATTCAAGTATTGGTTTTGAAACACTATTCTTAAAGCGCTAAACTGACTCCTTAGACTTATTAGCATCCACCTGTATATCAGCTAACCTTATTATATTCTTACCATTCTCTCCTTCTACCAAACCAATTCTACTTTGGCACCATGAATATTCTGAATGAGTTAAATTACTTAAATCCCAAGAATCCATTTTTCTGTACATATCTACTACAAAATCAATAATTTCGCAACTGTTAGAGGATAATCTATTTGCAGCTTTTCTGTTATTATTCCTATTCTTAAAGAAACCTTTCTTGTATTTAGTACGAACTAAAATGCAAACAGGTCCGTATTTCCAGCCCTCAAATTCTTCTTCAAATAAAGGCCCGTTCTCCCTTGCAAAAGCTTCTCTTTGGGCAAGGTACAGCAAACTATGTAATTTTAGTTCATCTAATTTTTTATGCACTGTTTTACCATAATAATCGACTAAATACTAAACAACATCCAAAACTTTTTCCATAAATACCTCCTGTAATGTTCTGTTTTGTGACCGGCTTACTAAATAAGTTATTATCTTTCATAAGTTTAATTAATAATATCTCTTCTTTTTTTACAAACTATAAAAGGGAGCTGTTAAAAACAGTTCCCTCTAAATAACTTTTATATCCAGTTTCCATTTTAAAATATTCTTTAAACCATAACCAATCCGCAACATTTTATTTTTCTTTTAAATTATAATTTATTTAGTTATCTATAAATGAGCAAATACAGTAAATTATATCATCATGAACTAACTAATATTTACTTTTTTGAATTTTTTCGTAAAGCTTTCTGTAACTTAACTATTTCCTCGTATAGCTTAGCATTTTCTTCATCTTTCTTAGTCATTTCTTCATCTAATTTCGCAATTTCCGCATCTAACTCTGCAATTTCCGCTTGCAACCTTTCAAGTACGTTCACTTTATTTGCACCTCCACCATCTATTTAACTGTGTTGTTCTTAAATCAGAAGAAACCCCATTTGTACACAATCCTTTTAGTAAACGAATCAGATACAATGACTAGACTTAATTCAGCTATCTAAACTTTTTTGTAAGGCTAATCGTAATTTGGCTATTGCTTCATCTTTCTTGACCATTTCCTTATACAATTTAGCATTTTCTTCATCTTTCTCAGCTATTTCTGTTCTCAATCTTTCAAGTACATTCACGCTATTTTCACCTCCATCATCTATTTGAGTTACCTTATAAAATTCTTTACGAGTACCTGCAGAAACTTTTGGAGATAATAAATTATATAAATCATACAAAGTTTCATAATCGTAATTATCAACTGTATCAACAAATCCTCTTTCTATAACAGCCTCAATATCAGGAACTGATATAAGTATTACAGAAAGTATATCACCATCATCAAATTTACGTCTACAGGAGTATATACTATCTTCTCCAAAGGCATCTTTTCTGCAATATCTGTATTCTTTTTCAGGATTAAAATTATATCTTAAGATAGGCTCCCTCATATCAGCAATTGGTCTTTTGTAACAAATCCAAACACTATAAACTTTTCTGAGATTGTGATAACTCTCTCCCGGCTGCAATGATGTCGCAAGTAGCAAAGCGCCATAATAAATAGCTCTAGCCACAAGAGAGTAAGATTCTTCTGTTTTGTCAGAATAAGTCTTTTTAGTGTCTTGCGGTTCTGTATCAATGCATAACTTAAGATGTCCTAAATCATCATATTCTATCACTAAATCTAAACGGCTTTTTTTACTTGATGAACTTGAGTATTCTGTTCTTTCAACAGTTAAAAAATCGCTACCTCCAGTACTCTTTTTAAACTGTTTAAGACTCACATCTTTGAGCTCTTTTATTACACGAGTTAAAAGGAAACCTGTAAAATTAGTAAACTCAAGCAGTTCCTTAATATTCTTATCATGCTCATACTTCGTTCTATCCTTTTTAATACGCTCTAATACTTCCACAGGACGATGTTTTAAGGTATCTACGTTATTACGCAAAACAAAATTGCAACAGTCAGAATCACACCCAAATGCTATCGCTTTCCCTGCGTTACAAACACAAGCCCCATTCACTTTACTTAAAAATTTACAATCTTCACTATAATGCAATTCGCTAAATTTTGAAATTAGAGTACAACATGCTTTCTATTAAAACAAAAAGTAGAATAGCCGCGTGAATATTAAAATCCGTAATTTAATTAAAACCGCTTTTAGAGCTTCCTTAGATTATGCATTGTGTGATAAATTCATAATGTAACAATCTTTGTAATGACAAAAATGATGATTGAATGAATCATTAGAGCTATACTCAATACTGAATACACCTCTAATAGTTCATTTTTAGTATTCCTCGACCACTAAAAATAAGCCGGCTCGAAGCCCAACTCATTTTTAGTCGTTGATGCAAAGCTGTCCGTTAACAACTCACGAAATAAAAATTTCCCATAACACAAAACCTTCATTGCTTATGTTTCCATTTCCTTTAAAGTCCCTTAACTACACCTCTATTTTAGGCTTATAAGAATCTACCGGAACTAATCTCCATGCTAAATCCCGAATAGGATCGCCAAGTTCGTCAGGCTTTTCAGTATCACCATCAGCAAAAAGAAGCTCAGCAGCTATCCGAACATCCTGCCAATCCTTAATCCCAAAACGTACTACCCAAAAGTATTGCCAGTCTCTATCAACATAATCAATAAATTTTGTTCGCATAACACTAGCTCGATACTCTTTAATTTCCTTAACTCCCCATGTAGCTTGATGTGCTTCAAAGAACCAAGGATCTTTTTCACCATCCATAAAGTGCCATAAAATTGCAGATTTTCTCAGTTCCCACAATACTCTCGCATTCATACCATCTCGGATATAACTTGCAGGATTAGCCCGACAAGCCCAATAATCCTTAATCAATTCTGCATTAAAATTTGCAAAGCACTCATGATCTGTACTAGTTTCATAAATATTTGTTACATGCTTTTCCCTTAAGAAATCAGCCATGTCTTCGGCAGTCATACTCTTTTCAAAATCAGCAATCAATGATAGATTAAAGGCACACTCTCCCATAACTCTCCTCCTAAATAAATAATCCTAATACAATTAATGCTCTTTCATTATCAGGTATCTTTTTCGAATATCGCTCTAACAAAGCTTTTTTATATTCTTCATAATCGGGAAAATTTTGTAATATCTCAAAGCGTGAAGTTAATGCTATTGTGGCGAAAGTAACATCGTTAGGATTTCGACAATAAGATGCATAATCTATTAAAATTGAAATTTCATTTAATATAGACTCTCCATAAGATGTAAAACTTATTTGCTTTAAATTATTAAATTTTGTAAATACCTGCTGATTGTTTAGACAATCCGCCAGAAAATTATTCGCTTCGTTGACTAAATAATTGCTCAGAATTTTAGGCTCACATCTAAAAACACCTTCTTTAACACACTGGCAAAACAAACCAATATGAAAAATTTTAAACCCCCAAGGGATAGCTATAGTTTGTGAACTAAATTCTCCAACTTCTGATTTGACACCTCCAAGCAGTAAACCAGAAAATTCATTTCCTCTATGGCTATAAAACTGGTCTTCGTGAAACGAAACAACAATCTCACAAAATTGCGTTGTATCAACTTTAACATACAAACAATATTTGAATCCTAATGAAATAACACAAATGATTTTCTTATCATATTTTTGTGAAGCATCTTCTCTTAAACTAAAGGGCTGCAAGTTTCTCAAGTATCGTAGCACAAACTCATCAACACTATAATTACAAAGCTCAATAAATCTAAATAAGTGTAAATTATCACTGTCTCTGTGTTCTGTTTTGTCAATAACAACATTATTAGAATTTGCCGCCCTTCTGATTTTACAACATAAATTTATAAGATGTTTTTCAGATTCTGATAACAACTCTTCTTCAATAATAGTATCATCAACGGCGTTAAAGCATTCAATCTTATTCAAAGATCCTCCTCCTTTTACACAACACGATGGCTCCTCAAACTAGTATAATACACTCCTTCACAAAGTGCAAGTTGCCTGCTTTCTAATCCCACAGTAAACATAAGCTTTATAAATTTTTGCAAATTTGAAGTTTTATAGTTCCCCATTAAGGCTATGGACAAAGGCATAATAGTTAAATTATTTAACGTACCAAAACTAGACATAGATTCCCATCCTCATTACACTAAGTGCAATTCTGGTAGCCCACTAATCATTATCTCCGTGGTGAGTTGACAAGTTTAACTTTAATAATAAGTTGGTTATAAATAAAAGAATAATGGATTACATTTTTCACCACAGAGCAGTAAATTTTAGTAACCTTCGGGCACTAAAAAACGAGCCAACTCAAAACCTGACTCATTTTCAACAGTCGATAAACAGCTACTAAAAATAACACTTTCCAATCACTTTCTGTTAAAACTATTCAGGCCCTTCCTCTATTAATTATGTATACTCCATCTCACCAACCATTTGGCCTTCAAAAGTTTATTTCATAGTTAAAACGGTAAACTGTCAAAATTGGAAGCTCTTTAAAACTAACTTACCACTAAACTACAAAGCTAAAAAAGAAGCTACCCCAAAGGATAGCTTCTTAAACAGAAGAAATTCAAAAAATGAATCAAAGATGCGCCTAAACAGGGTGTATTGTAATGACTTATTAACTCTGTGGCAAGTAAACAAAATATTTAAATTTTGAAGGGGATGGTTATGCTGATACATTTAAAGCTCGCCACAGAATCGTGAATTGTTAGTGACTATCAGCCACTAAAAAATAAGCCGACTTGAAACCCGACTCATTTTTCAATGGTTGATAAATCTCTTTTTTGTTAATTATAACCTCTTTTTGCCTAATTCCTCATCAGAGCTACCCTCTCCGAACAATTTCCAAAAGAAACTACACTTAAACCAAATTAGATAATTCGCTAATTAACCTGTGGTGAGCTGACAAAATTAACGTTAATATATTGGTTGTAGACAAAGGAACATAGTACACGCTTACCAGCTCACCACAGAACAGTAGATTTTTTAGTGACCATCAGCCACTAAAAAACAAGCCCAACCTCAAGCTCTTGTTGTCTCTCAGAACTTTCTCTTTCTTCATTAATTATGTATAACTTTACTCTGCGCTAATTATTGGTTTTCAAAATTTTAGTTTATTACGAAAATTGTGCCTGTACAATAAGCATCTACAAAAAGATTTCAGCCTGCTATAACTGAAGTCCTGTTTTTCTTTGTTAATTAAGTATATCCCACCTTTCATCATTTCTTGGTTTTCAAAAATCTATTCTATTGGCATTTCACTCCTAAAACAATATAGATTGGTGGATTAAAGGGTTAAGTAATAGAGTAGACAGATGGTAAACTATTTCTAGCTCTCTTGTCATCTTTACTCTTTTCCTTGTTACTTGGTTATAACTTTTTAGCCCATTATCATCGGTTTTAAGAAATTTTCTTAGCTATTATTTACTCTAACACTAAACTAATTGATTAATTTATCTATTGACATTTGCCTGAAAATACTCACTCATTCTTTTGTTAATTATGTATAAATAAACTCTTTACTTTTCCTTGGTATTGAAATGTTATGGTTTGTCAATATTTTATTTTCTAAATTAGGAGTTTTATCAATTGCTTGTATAGTATGTAAATAATTTAACGGTGATTATTCATTTTTTGCAGAGTTCTGGGATTAATGGAGGATAATATAGAGTTATCTGCAACTGTGCCATCTAGAAAGATTTCCCTTTCAAAAAATGTTTTTAGCATACTCTATGCAAGTGTCTTACCAAAACGTCTTGGACGTGTAAACAACGTAACTGTATTCTTTCGTTCTAGACTTTTAAATATTACTGTTCACTTCGTTATCAGTAACAAGCAGTGATTTCAACTCTGAATACACCCGTACTGTTAAATTCTCTCATGCCTCACATTTCCTTGTCAGGCAGCAGTATTTCTGTTGCAAACACTCCTGGCTCATTCTGTCTGTTAATATATCCATTATATTTATTGACTATTATATTTATTCTTTTAAGTCCATGCCCATGATTGCCGCGTTTATTTGAAATATATTCCCTATCTATTTTTCTCACCACTTCATTTGTAGCATTGCTGACTGATATATAAAGCTGCTTTTTCATCATACACATATAAATCCTTAAAAATTTGGGGGTATTATCAGGATAATTTTCGGTACTAATTTTCTGACATGCTTCTATTGCATTATCTACAAGGTTTCCAAGTACTACACATAAATCAAGCTGTTTTATATTAAGTTCTTTTGGAAGAATAGCATCACATTTAATATTAATACCATTTTTCTTTGCAAGTGTAAGCTTGCTATTTAAAATTGCATCAACACTTACATTGCCGGATTTATATGTAATATCAATAGTATCAAGTTCATCGTCCATTTGATCAATATAATTTATTGCTTCATCAAATTGTTTTAATACAAGATGCGCCTTAATTTTTTGCATATGGTTATGATAGTCATGTCTCCAGCCACGCATTGTTTTATAAAGATTATTCATTTCGTCAAGTTGTTCTGAAATAATTTTATTCTGATATTCATAAAAACTTTTCTCATACTTTCGCTTTTTATAAATCGTAATTACAATAAAAATAATTGTGGACACAATACAATATAAAATCATAAATATAACGAAATTTCTCAATTTTAATACCCCTGCATTTTATAATTTTTAATATATAATGAAATTACCTTCTATTTATAATACTCTATAAACTGTTCATTAAGTTTTGAATAATTACCTCTACTTATTGATATTTTTTCACCATTGGACATTACACATTCTTTTCCTTCAATCTGTTCCACATTATCAAGATTTAAAATTACTGAACGGTTTGCTAAAACAAATCTATCATCATCAAGTTTTTCTTTTATATGTCTAATAGTTCCTTTATACGTATACTGCCTGTCCATTGTTTTTACAGTTAGGTAATGACCTTCTACCATAATATATATAATATTTGATTTCTTAAGTTTTACAAAATCGCCGCTAAAATCAAAGCAAAAATAGTCTTTTTTATTATTTGACTGTTTTAAACTTTCCCTATCTGCTTGCTTTAATGCTTCTATAAGCTCAAAAGTTTTAATTGGCTTTAACAAATATCTTACTGCACCAACTTTATATCCTTCAAAAACAAAATCTTTGTCACCTGTTACAAATATAATCTGTATTTGCTCATCTGTCTGCCTTACTTTTTTTGCAAGTTCCATACCATTCATATCTTTTAAAATTATATCAAGTATAAGACAGTCAAATGGAAGGTCTTTTGGGTAATTAAATAAAAGCTGCTCTGCATTTAAAAAAGTTTCTATATTGATTTTTTTATTTGTCTGCTGATAATATTTTTCTACCTCAAGTTTAAGATACTCAAGTATAGTTTCATCATCTTCGCAAATACCAATAAACATTTTATAAAACTCCTTTTATAATATTACCATTTTCAAAGTCAGTAAAAAACACCCGCAAATCAGGAAAATTTTTTTCATTTCCTTCCATATCATTATTGTTCCCTCCTCAATCTTATAGTTTAATACTATTTTAACACCACGCATAAAACTTAACAAGAACAAATATTACCTTTCCAAAATAAATACATAATATGAAAAAACAAAAGAGCTAAAATATTACTTATAAATAATATTTTAACTCATTTTGTTTGTAAATTTCAGCACTGATAAGCGCATTGTAAACTCATTTTGTTTCCAACATAGAATTAATGATAACTAAACCATAGCTATTCCAGTCACTTCATATCCTGCATCTGTAACTGCGGCTTTAAGTACATCATCTGCCACATTATCTCCAGTTATGGTAGCGCTTTTTCCTTCAAGGCTCATCACTACATCTGTAACACCATTTACTTCACGAAGTGCTTTTTCTACTCTTCCTGTACAGTGTTCACACATCATTCCCTCAATCGTAATTTGTTTTGTCATAATATTTTCTTCCTTTCCTATATTTGTTTTGTATATTTTAACCTCAGCCATTTTATTAGCATTGGCTGTGCTGTCATTAATAAGAGTACTTATTTTTTCACGAAGTTTAATTCCCTTTAGTCTAAGTGCATTACTTACAACACATACGCTACTTAAACTCATAGCCGCAGCTCCTATCATAGGGCTTAATTTTATACCAAACGGAATATACAAAGCACCTGCGGCAACCGGTATTCCTATTATATTATAGAAAAATGCCCAAAAAAGATTTTGCTTAATATTTCTTATAACTGCTTTACTGAGTTTAACTGCTCCTACTGCATCCATAAGGTCATTTCTCATAAGCACAATATCTGCACTTTCAATAGCGACATCTGTTCCAGCTCCTATTGCTATACCAATATCTGCAGCCGCAAGTGCAGGTGCATCATTAATGCCATCACCAACCATTGCAACTTTATGTCCTTCTGATTTTAAAGATGAAATTTTTTCCTCTTTCTGCGTCGGAAGTACTCCTGCTATTACCTCATCTATTCCAACTTCTTTTCTTATGGCATTTGCAGTAATTTCATTGTCACCTGTAAGCATTACAACATTTATGCCTTGCTTTTTAAAACCTGATACAGCCTGCCTGCTTGTTTTCTTGACAACATCAGCAACACTTATTATTCCTATAATAGAATCACTTTCCGCAAATATAAGTGGCGTTTTGCCCTGAGAAGCATATTCATTAATTTTTTTGTCAATTTCATTATCAATTAATATGCCGTATTTTTTCATCAATGCCTTATTGCCTGCAAAATACTTTTTATTATTTATACTTCCTATGATACCTTTGCCAAACTCTGCAGTAAATTCTTTCACCTGACTTAATTCAATGTTCATATTTTCACATTTATGCACTATAGCCTCTGCAAGAGGATGTTCACTACCTTTTTCAAGGGAGCCTGCAAGCATAAGAAGCTCATTTTCAGACATGCCGTCAAATGCATCTATATCTGTTACTTCCGGCTTTCCTTCTGTAATTGTACCAGTCTTGTCAAGGACAACTGTATCAATAAGATGAGCTGTTTCCAGTGCTTCACCTGACTTAATAAGTATACCATTTTCAGCACCTTTTCCAGTTCCAACCATTATTGCAACGGGAGTTGCAAGACCAAGTGCACATGGACACGATATTACAAGCACTGCAATCGCAGTTGAAAGTGCAAATTCAAAGCCTGCTCCAGCAATAAACCATATTGCTGCAGTTATAACGGCTATAGTAATTACCGCAGGAACAAATATTCCTGATACTTTATCTGCAATCTTGGCAATAGGAGCTTTGCTTGAAGATGCTTCTTCAACCAGCTTTATAATCTGTGACAATGTGGTATCCTCTCCTACCTTGGCAGCTCTTACTTTTAAAAGTCCTGCCTTATTTATAGATGCAGAAATAACCTCATCACCTTCTTGTTTCATTACAGGTATACTCTCGCCTGTAATGGCTGATTCATCCATTGATGAGCTTCCTTCTATGATTACTCCATCAACGGCAACCGCTTCACCTGGTTTTATAATAAATATATCCCCAACTACCATTTCGCCTACACTAATAGTCTTTTCAGCTCCATCCCGAATTACCGTTGCTGTCTTTGGTGCAAGATTCATAAGTTTAGTAATAGCTTCACTCGTTTTGCCCTTTGAGCGTGTTTCCATATATTTACCAACTGTAATAAGTGTCAAAATCATTCCGGCAGATTCAAAATACAAATCATGGCTGAAACTGTGAACAGTCGCAATATCACCATAACCAAGTCCATATACTATTTTATATGTTGCATAAATTCCATACACAATAGCCGCTCCTGAGCCTATTGCAATAAGACTATCCATATTTGGACTACGCTTTAAAAGTGTCTTAAAACCTGTAATAAAATATTTCTGATTAGCAATTACAATAGGTATCAGCAAAAATATTTGCGTAATTGCAAATATGCCTGCATTAGAGTCTCCATGCAAATAATTCATCATATGTTTTGGCATAGGTATATTAAGTGCATTAAAAAGCATATGCCCCATAGAAACATACATAAGCGGTATAAGAAATGCTATTGAAATAATTAAACGCTTTTTCATACTCTCAATATTTTTTTTATATACATCCTGCATACCATTTGCATTACTGTCTGTACGTGATGCATTTTGCATAGAAATAGTATTTGCTTCATTAGATTTTAAATTTGCTCCATATCCTGCATCAACAACTGCTTTAATAATATTATCAGTATTTACAATATTTTCATCAAATTCAACCTGCATACTATTCGTAAGCAAATTGACACTCACACTTTTAACTCCTTCAAGCTTTGAAACGCTTTTATCAACATGAGCAGAACACGCAGAACATGTCATGCCTGTGACATCAAACTTTTCATTCATAAAAATCCCCCATTCTTGCTCAACTTGCAAATTTGAGCATAAGCACAAATTGCCATGTGAAAAATTTATTTTTCACATTTCCAGTCATGCCTCCCTTTAGCGGCACAAACAACAAAACCTCAATTCTTCATCAGCTTCTTTAACAGCTCACACAGCTCATCAACAGCATAATCATTGCCTGCTCTTATATCCTCACAAACACAAGACTTAATATGGTCTGCAAGAAGCTGCTTATTAAAGCCGTTCAGTGCAGCCTGTATTGATGCTACTTGTGTAAGTATATCTACACAGTATCTATTTTCTTCAAGCATATTTTTTACACCACGTACCTGTCCTTCAATACGGTTAAGACGCTGTATCATGCTTTTTACCTCTTTAGTATCCCTCTTCACATGTTTAATATTCGTTTCTTCCGACATGTCTGCTATATCCCTCCTTACAGAAACACAAATAGTATACCCCCGTATCCTATTTGCGATTATATCATTAATCTAAAAAATATGCAATACCTAATCTTCTTCTTTTTTTAGTTTAAAATTTTTTCTTGGATGCTTCGTAGTTAAAATATCCTTTTGCTTTGACATTGCAACATGTGTGTAAATTTCTGTTACATTAATTGAACTGTGTCCAAGCATTTCCTGAATATATCGTATATCAACATCAGCTTCCAGCAAATATGTTGCAAATGAATGACGAAACATATGTGGTGTAATATGCATGTCAATACCGGCAAGTTCAGCATATTTATTAATCATGTCACGTACAGATTGTTCAGATAATCTTTTTCCCAGACGATTTACAAAAAAATACCCACAGTTATTTATTTCATCTTGGTATTCTTCCTTATATTCTTTAAGGACAGCTATTACATCATCACTTCCAACTTGAATTTTACGCTCTTTTGCACCTTTTCCATAAATAAGTATGCATTTTTCATACAAGTTAATATCAGAAGGCTTTAATGTACAAAGCTCTGATATTCTCATACCTGTAGAAAAAAGCAGTTCAATAACTGCAATATCCCTGTTAAAACATTTGTTTTGATACTCACTTTTTGCAAGTGACTTTTGCTTATACATAGTTGACAAAAGTGTTTCTATATCATTTAATGGAATTGTCTTTGGCAGTATAACAGGCTCACGAAATTTTGTCTGAAGTTTATTTATTGGATTCACTTCAATTAAATCTTTACATTCAAGATAGTGAAAAAATGCTTTTATTGAAGCTAATTTTCTTTTCGCTGTTTTTGGCTTATATGTTTGATGAAGATTAGAAACATATGTTTCTAAAATCTGCAAAGTTACTTGTGAAATAGATCTAACAGGTATAGCTTCTCTAAATTGTCTTAAATCAGTTTGATAGGATTTTAAGGTTTTGTCATCAAGTCTTTTCTGATATTTACAGAAATCCAGATAACTGTTTGTGATTGTTTCTAAGCTACTCATTTTAAAATCTCCTTTGTATTTTATAATTTTTTTAACAACACATTAACAACACACTAAAAAAGGGAGTATTGCACAATACTCCCACTACCTATTAACCAAACCCTATTTACTTTGAATACATTAAAAAACATTATTATGCAAAACAACTTAAAACTTGCCTAAATAAGGCTATATAAAATATAACACAAAATTCACACTTAGTAAATAGGAAAAGTAACTGATTAGTTGCATTTATCTTCAAAATTGTATATACTATTAATTAATTTAGTTTTTGGAGGTTTAATATGCTCGAAACATTACATTGGATACTGGAGCAGGCAGTTGCCTATGGAATTTTATTATTTGAATTTTCAGGACTGATTATTGTGCTTATTTCCTGCTTCAAAGGTCTTTGGTCTTTTGTTAAAAAAAATCCGGATACAAGACTTGGACTTGCTAAAGGGCTTGAACTTGGACTTGAATTTAAACTGGGAAGTGAAATTCTTAGAACCGTAGTAGTAAGGGATATAAAGGAAATTTTAACAGTTGGCAGCATTATTATTTTACGTGCTCTTTTAACGTTTCTTATACATTGGGAAATAAAAAATGAGGAAAAAGACAGTGACTAGTACACGCAAAATAGTGTTAAAAAGAACAAGCCGTTTGGCTTGCTCTTTTCTAAATAAGCTTTTCCATTTGCTCTTTAAGTTCATTTACAGGTTCTTTCTTTACAGCTTTTTTTACCACAAAATATAATTGAGGTGAAAGCTTTTCTAATGTGGTATTTTCTTTTTCAATCCATGCTTCTATTACTTGTAATGCCATACTGCGGTTATTAATAACAGGTGACATTATTGCAGTTTGAACCAGCAGTTCACCTTTCTTTGGCATATCTTTTAAATTCTGCACAATCATTATCAATTTATTATAGTTTTCAAATTCTTCTCCAAAACCAACTTCTTGTGCAGGCCCTGTCTGCATTTTCTTTAATGGCAGTTTACTTACAAAAGTTTCAATGGCTTTATCCACATATTCCTCATTATCCATAAGATATGCTACATTTACATATGTTTCATCAAACTGATTTTCAAGGCAATTAAGCAGATTGTTATAATAATCTATATTAAGACGGCGTGATAAATTTAATCCTTCACCCTCTCTGATAGCTTTTTGTACTACACGACGGCATTTATCACTTTCTAAATATTTCCTGCACATTGTAATTAAATCTTGTTCTTTTTTATCTTTTGCATATACTTCAATGTCTGAACAAATATTATAATCTGATAATCCAGTTTCCTGTTTTCCAAAATGCTTAAGATATGATAATAACACCTCTTTTGCGTCTTCAAGTTCTGAAATTCCTTCAACAACATTTTCCTTAATCAAATTATCAATAATTTCCCCTATACTTGCAAAATCCTCATAAGAAAGATTTTCTTTTAACCTGTCACGTACATTTGCTTTTTCAAAACAGACAATAGCTGAATATTCAGACAAAATATTATTTTTAATTCCTTCATCATATTTTGATGCTTCAATTCCTTTCCATT
>CAMWXG010000049.1 GCA_947178155.1 uncultured Lachnoclostridium sp. | reverse complement strand
TATTAGAAGAGAAATGGGCAGTGATATAGATGCTGCCTGTGGACAGTTGAGGAATAACAACAAAGGAGGGAAACTGCATGAGAACATATGCTAAGACGGATATAGGCAATAAGCGCAAAATGAATCAGGATTTTTTCTATTGCAGTAATCATAATGTGGGTAGTTTCCAAAATCTGTTTATTGTTGCTGATGGCATGGGTGGTCATAAGGCTGGAGACCATGCGTCAAGGCTTTGCGTGGAAAGTATTGTTAATTCCATAAAAGCAAGCAAACACAATACTCCTGTTACTGTACTAAATGAAGCTGTACTTTCGGCAAATGAAGCAGTATATAATGAAGCAAATAAGAATTCGGCATACGAGGGAATGGGAACAACAGTAGTGGCATGTACGCTTTATGAAGATAAATTATATATTGCTAATATAGGGGATTCGAGATTGTATATTATTAATGATGATATAAGCCAGATTACAAAAGACCATTCACTGGTAGAGGAAATGGTTAAAAATGGAAATATAACAGAAAGTGAGGCAAGAATTCACCCACAGAAAAATATAATAACAAGAGCACTTGGAATTGATTTGCGGGTACATGCGGATTATTTTGAAATAGATGTAAAAAGATCAGATATAGTGCTTATGTGCACAGATGGACTTACAAATATGATTGAAGATGATGATATCGAATATATTGTAAAACACAGTAATTCACTGGAAAAAGCTGTTGATGCGCTTATAGCTAAGGCAAATGAAAATGGAGGCAATGATAATATTACAGTTATTTTAGCGGAGATTTAAATGGTTTGAAGAATGGAGGAAAACATGATTAATCCCGGAATAATGATAAGTGATAGGTATGAGATTATTGATAAGGTTGGCTCTGGGGGAATGGCTGATGTATATAAAGCCAAGTGCCACCGTTTAAACCGATATGTTGCGATAAAAGTTCTAAAGCAGGAATACAGTAGTGATGCTAAGTTTGTGGCGAAGTTTCGGGCAGAGGCACAATCGGTTGCAGGATTATCACACCCAAATATTGTAAATGTATATGATGTAGGAGATGATGATGGGCTTTATTATATAGTAATGGAGCTTGTAGAAGGGATAACACTTAAAAAGTTTATTGAAAAGAAAGGAAAGCTTGAGGTAAAAGAAGCTATAGGCATAGGAATACAAATTGCCCAAGGTATGGAAGCTGCGCATGACAACCATATTATACACCGGGATATCAAGCCGCAGAACATTATTATATCAAAAGAAGGGAAGGTAAAGGTTACAGACTTTGGAATAGCAAAGGCGGCCACTTCTAATACAATTACTTCTAATGCAATGGGTTCAGTACATTATATAAGCCCTGAGCAGGCAAGGGGAGGCTATAGTGATGAAAAAAGCGATATTTATTCTCTTGGTGTAACGCTGTATGAAATGGTTTTGGGAAAAGTTCCGTTTGAAGGTGAAAGTACAGTAACAGTTGCCCTTGCTCATATACAAGAAGAGGCAGTTCCGATTGAACAACTTGATCCTAACATACCTCATAGTCTTTCAAGAATTGTGCAGAAATGTATGCAAAAGAAGCCGGACATGAGATATATTACGGCTGCCGAGCTTATAGTGGATTTAAAACACACACTAGCTGACCCTAATGGAGATTTTGTTGTTATCTCATCAAATGACGTAGATTCATCACCTACAATTATGATTTCAGATGTTGAGCTTAATGATATCAAAAAAGAAGCTTCTAAAAAAGAGCCTTCAAAAGTGATTATGTCTGATGATGATTTAAAAGATGAAGAGCTTCCTATAGATGATGATGCTATTGATCCGAAACTTGAAAAAATACTTAAAATATGCAGCGGTGTAGTTGCAGTTATAATAATTGTAGTAATAATACTTATTATCGGAAAGATTAGCGGATGGTGGGGTGGAGGCAAGGATAAAGATGCAGATGCAACTCCAACTCCTATGGCAACAGCTTCGGCAGAGCCAAATAGTGATACAGCAGCTGATTTAATTGCTGTACCTTCTATTGTAGGCCATACACTTGAAGAGGCTGAAAAGATGCTTGAGGATATTAATCTTCGTTATGAACTAGAACCAGTTGAAGCTGATGAAGAGGCTAATATGGTAACAAAGCAGCTGCCAGAAGCAGGTGAGGAAGTAGAAGAGTTTTCTACTGTCACAATTTACTACAGTCAAGGCAAAAGTGATATTACTATACCTGATCTTACTAATTATACTAAGGAGTCAGCAATGACTAAGCTTGAAGATTTAGGACTTGCGGTTGCAGGTACTCAGGAGGATTATAGCGATACTATATCAGAAGGAATGGTATGTGGCACTGATCCGGTTGTAGGTTCAAGTGTTAATCCGGGAACTTCTGTTACTATAATTATAAGTAAAGGACCAAAGAGTGAGATGGTGCCTGTGCCTAATATTGTAGGCAAAAAAGAATCTGTGGCATTGGAAAGACTCGCAGCAAAGGGACTTGGGGGCAATACATCTAATGTAAGTTATATTTATTCAGACAAATATGAAAAAGGAATTGTTGCAGGACAGTCAATAGCAGCAGGAACAAAAGTAGAGGTAGGCACTGTTATAGATTATACTGTAAGTTTAGGAGCAAAAGATGTTGCAACAGAGCCGCCAGAAACGCCTGAACCTACTGATGATGCGGCATATGTTTATGTTGGAAGTGTTACCATCAGTGGCAATCCATTTGATTATGAGGACGAAACTGCCACGATAAAACTTGTATTGACACAAGATGGTAAGAAAAAGACTGTGTGGAATGGTACTCTTGGATATAATGATTTTCCTATGAAATTTGATGAAATATACGGTTGGAGTGAGAATAATGGAACGATTACTGTATATAAAGATGATGTGGCAACAGGCAACTCATATAATGTAGAATTTAAAAAGGTTAAACAATGATGCAGGGTAAAATAATACGCGGCATAGCAGGATTTTATTATGTCCATGTTGAAGAAATTGGAATATTAGAATGTAAGGCAAAAGGAATATTCAGGAATGATAAGCTTAAACCGCTTGTAGGTGATAATGTTGATGTGGATATACTTGATGATATTAATATGATAGGGAATATTACAAAAATCCTGAAAAGGAAAAATGCACTTATACGTCCTGCTGTTGCAAATGTAGATCAGGCTGTAATTATATTTGCTGCATCATTTCCGAAGCCAAATCTAAATCTCTTGGATAGATTTCTATTGATGATGCAGACGCAGGATGTATCTGTGTCAATCTGTTTTAATAAAACAGATGATGCAGAGAGTGATATTCTTGACCAGCTTGAAGATAATTACAAAAATAGCGGAAGCATTATATACAGAACAAGTGCAGTTACAGGAGAAGGGATTGACAAATTGCAGAATGGGCTTATTGCAAAGACAACGGTTTTTGCCGGCCCTTCTGGTGTTGGAAAATCATCTCTTATGAACAGGCTTTTTCCGGATGCTGGTATTAAAACAGGGGAGATTAGTGACAAAATAAAGAGAGGAAAGCATACAACAAGACATTCAGAGCTTTACAGTTTGGGCAATGGTATATATGTTATGGATACTCCAGGATTTACCTCATTAAGGCTTCCTGATATAGAAAAAGAAGATGTAAAGAGTTATTACAGAGAATTTGACAATTATCAGGGAGAGTGCAGATTTTTAGGCTGTGTTCATGTAAGTGAGCCTGACTGTGCTGTAAAATCAGCAGTGGAAGAAGAGGAAATCTCAAAAATGAGATATGAGAATTATAGGCAGTTTTATGAGGAGATAAAACTGACAAAAAAATATTAGTAAAGGGGGAAGGATAGTTATGAGTCAACTTGCACCATCAATACTTGCCGCTGACTTTAACAGGCTTGGCGGACAGATTAGCACTATTGAAAAAACAGGTACAGAGTATCTGCATATTGATGTAATGGATGGAATGTTTGTTCCTTCAATTTCATTTGGAATGCCACTTATTGAGTCTATACGAAAAGAGAGTAATATGTTTTTTGATGTGCACCTTATGGTAGAGGAGCCTGCAAGATATCTAAAGGAATTTAAAGATGTTGGTGCAGATGGAATTACCGTTCATGTAGAAGCGTGCAGCGACCTGAAAAGGACACTCTGTAGTATAAAGGAACTGGGACTTAAACCTGCAGTGGCTATAAACCCTAATACATCAGTGGAGGAGGTTTTAAGTGTACTTGATATGGTTGAAATGGTACTTGTTATGAGCGTTCACCCAGGGTTTGGAGGACAGAAACTTATACCAAAAACACTTGATAAGGTGAGAAGGTTAAAAGATATAAGAAGAGAAAGGGGTTTAAAATATAATATTGAGATAGATGGCGGTATAAATAGAGAAAATATAAAGGACGCATCTATTGCCGGAGTTGACATAATTGTTGCCGGAACAGCAGTTTTTAAGGGAAATATTGCAGATAATATAAGTTATTTAAAGGAGGTTTTAAAGAATGCTTCTTGAAAATATTGCTATAGGCAGGACCATAGAGATATTTGTTGACAGAGAAGGATATTGTTATCGTCTTACAAGTAAGGTTGAGGCTGTTAATTCAAAAAGAGTATGTGTTACATATATAACTTCCAATGGAAGAGCATTTTCATTTGATCCTGATGATAATGTAAAGATTGTGTACAGAGATTCAGAACAGATGTGGGAATGGAATAATGTAAGAGCAGGGGCGGGAAAGCTTAATAACGAAGCTGTGCATTTTTTTGATATAAGAGATGGGGGTAAATCATTTAACAGAAGAAATGCATATCGCGTGACTATAGAGCAGCAGGTTATGATAGGGTATTATGACCAGTTTGGTACACCAGCTAAAAGTTCAATGATGCAGGTTATTCCGCCAAAAGAGGGGATAATAATACCTACAGAGATGACTATTCCGAAATTTGAAAAGGGTATGGTGCGTGATGTAAGTGAAACAGGAGTTGGCATTTGTACTAATTTTGAATTTAGGATTGATGATGGTTTGTTTTTCCAGTTAAAATCGCCATTTGGCAATATAAATATAAGGGCGCAAGTGGTGAGAAAAACTGAACTTCGTGCATCTAAAAATAAATACATAAATTATTATGGCTGTGTAATTACAGAATCAGAGAGCAAGCTGGCAAAATACATATTTGAAATACAGAGACAGAATATAAAAGATAAAAAGGAAAGTGAGGAATTTGGGCGTGAAAGGATAGAAGCAATAGCAACACAAAAAGAGGTCAGTAGTGAAGAACCAGAAGAAGATAATTCTGATATTTATGGACAGGTACAAAACAGCAGTATACAGAATAATGGTGTACAAAAAAGTAATGGTGTATCAAACAACAGTGCAAGTAACAGGTTATCAGGAAATCCTGTGAGAAATAAAGAAACAGATAGTGCTTTGGAGGAAGCAAAACGAGTAAAAGGAATAAAAACAGCAGCGGATGCAGTAAGATATGAAAAACAGACTATCAAAGCAGAATATCAGAGGATACAAGGAATCAGAACAGCAGCAGATGAACTCAACAAGCAGAATAATGGCAAAAAGCAGCCGCAAAAAAAGATTGAAGGAATAAAAACAGCAGGACTTAAATAAAAAGAAAGGGCTTCTTAAAGAATATGTTTGGGAGAACTCTAATAATAAGCGGTGGAAAGATAGATATCTGTTTTGTGTCAGGGTATTTGGCAGAAACTTCGTTTGATACAGTTGTATGTGCAGATTCAGGGCTTAATACAGCAGATAAGTTTGATATAATACCAGATTATTTTATGGGAGATTTTGATAGTGTATCAACAGATGTACTTGATAAGTATATGAATGTGGCTTTAGAAGAAAATTCTAAAAAAATACCTAAATTTGTGAAGTATCCTGAACAAAAGGATGCCACTGATACACAGCTTGTACTTGAATTTGTGGTATCAAACAAACCATCTGAAATAGTTATATTAGGAGCAACAGGTGGGAGACTTGACCACCTTATAGCAAATATTAATATACTTATGCTGCCGCTTAAAGAAAAAATTCCAGCATATATTGTGGACAAGTATAACAGACTCTGGCTTGCAGATGATGATTTTCGTATAAGTAAAGCATGTGCATGGGGAAAGTATATCTCATTTCAGCCTTTAACACAAAAGGTTTCAAATGTAAGTTTAAAAGGGGTGAAATATCCACTTAAGGGCAGAGATTTATTTTTAGGTGACAGTCTTACTGTCAGTAATGAATTTGATGAAAATTCTAAAGAGGCAGAAGTGTCGTTTGATGAGGGGATATTGATTGTAACAGAGTCAGGAGATTAAATGTAATGCGTGTTTAATAAGTGAACAAGAATTTGAAAAAATATGGCATACACACTTCTATGACTTTGGCAGTTGCTATGAAAGGGCAGCAGTTCATAGCAACTGTTTTATTTATATGAATATTTAGAAAGTTTTACATCAAATGGAGAATTAAGAATCTTCAACTTTTAATTCAAGGGTTCCTTTAAAGTTAGTCCCTTTTAGTACAATATAATTATCACCTGCTGAAAGAGTATACTCTTTTACATCTTCTGAACTGTTATTAGCAATAATATGTTTTTCATTTCCTTTTATCCAGTATAATTTTGCTTTACCTTTATCTATATTAAGGGTATAAGTTACTTTTAACTGATTACCATTTTGTCGTTCCAATGCAGTTCCTCCAAATATAAACTCTTTTCCGGTAAAATTATTATAGTCTGCAGTATAAGTACCTGTATATTCATCAGTGTCTGTTTCTCTATCACCTTGCAGAGTTTTGTCTTTGGTTAGAGCTTGTTTGCTAAAATTTTTGATTAAGCTATTATAGCTATCAATAATATTGTCTTTTAAGTTTTTATCATTCATGCTGCATCCGGATAATAAAACCATAATGGCGCATATAGCAGCTAAAAATTTATATTTCATACTTATCTCCTTTCAGCCTTTCCAAAACATAGACAGGAAAGGCTTAAACAAATAATTGTAATAACGATTGCGAAAGGTATCCAGGGGACTAGTTTTATTGGAGTTGTATCTAAATTTTTTGCAATTTTTCCATACTCTGATGTAATTACAAAGAATTGATATGAAATTGGATAGGCGAACCATATTTTGGTATTGATTATTAAAACTGATGGAACAATAGATACAAGCCCTATTCCAATGGAAAAAACCGGGGTGTGAATACAGACAGAAAGTACCCAGAAAAATGCAATCATTGGAATAGAGGATAATGCAATAAGTCCAACTTCTTTTAAAACAAACAGTGGTGGCAGAATAAAATTGTAGCTTTGAGTTACTGATGAAATAGCAGCACCAGTATAGTATATACAGGTCATCATTAAAATTTGTGATGCTGCTAATATAAGCATTACAGCAAATTTTGCCATACAGAGATTTTTTGTATTTATGGGAAGAGAAAGCATTTTTAAGATACCATTATTTGTTCTCTCTGTTTGATTTATAAGGACTGTGCATACTACCATGCTTGCAGGAAACATAAACCATGCCATTCCCATAAAACCTTGTATGAAGAAATTATTTTCTGGTGAAATGCCTTCTGCCTGCATATTAAAATTCATATCCGAATTTATAATAGATGGTATCCAAAGGATAATTGTAGCAACAAACAGGATAAGCAATATTTTTGAGCGTTTGATTTTGGTTAGTTCAATCTTGATAAGTGATAAAAAGTTCATTTAAATAGCCTCCTCCTTATTTTTTATAAATATTCGTTCTACTATATTTAATACAAGAAATTCTATTATTGCTGCAGCAATATATTGAATGATTTTTGATGAATCAGTGCTATCAAATATTTTAAATGGCATAACATAGGGAAACAATGATAGTATAAAATTGTTTCTATTAATTATTGTTGCAGTAAATATGCAGACAACACCAATACCGAGTGATACCCACATATTTTTGCAAGCTGATGATATTAAAAGTGATATAATAATACATGGCAATATTAGTAAAAATGAAAAGCCTAAATTCTTGAATAGCTCTATTCCAAAATTATTCTCTTTTTCAAACCAGTGCATATAGCAGAATGTGATTGAGAACGCTTCTATTGTAAAAACAATAATGCACATAAAGATAGTTAAAACCCACTTTTCAATGAAAATTGTACTTTCTCTGATAGGAAGTGATTTCATTTTCTGTATGGCATTATTTGCATATTCGGTATTATATAGCGTGCATGTACCTATAACAACAAGCAGAATATTTAACATTGATATCATTTCCCAATTTGCATTTAATAAAATTGATAGAGGACTGCCGTTTTGTTTGGTATACATTTCAGAACGGGCAGCCATATTAATAACAGGTACTGATGCTGCCAGAATACCTCCACATAAGAATGCAGGATAAAAGCCAGTTCTTTTTATTTTTTTATATTCAAGTGATAATTTCATGATACAGCTCCTTTCTGCATATTGTCAGAATTAATTAATGCAAGAAAAGTATCTTCTAAATTGTCAGTAGGATATCCTTGCTGCATGGCATTTAATTTGAGTTCTTCAAGTGTTCCCTCAAACAGTAAATGTCCATGATTTAAGATTCCGATGTTATCAGCCATTAATTCTATTTCCGATAGAAGATGTGAGGAAACTAAAACAGTACAGTTAAATTTTTCAGGCAGTGAACGAATTAGTGTTCTGATTTCGTGTATACCAACTGGATCAAGCCCATTTGTCGGTTCATCCAAAATGAGAATTGGAGGTTTTCCAATTAAAGCACTTGCAAGCCCTAATCTCTGTTTCATACCAAGTGAGTATTTTTTGGCAAGACGTTTTTTAAATTGTGTAAGTCCAACAATTTCAAGTGCTTCAGATACAGAGGATTTTGGAAGTCCTAATATTTTTTGTATAATTTCCAGATTTTCTTCACCACTTAGATTGCCATAAAAAGCGGGAGCTTCTATAAATGAACCAATTTCTTTTAATATTTCAACTCGGTTTTCAGGATACTTTTTTCCATCAATCCAAAATGAGCCACTTGTAGGTTTTGTCAGTCCTAAAAACATTTTCATTGTCGTAGATTTTCCGGCTCCATTTGGACCTAAGAAGCCATAAACTGCACCCTTTGGAATGTGCAGATTAATTCCTGAAACTGCTGTAAAGCCGGCATATGATTTTGATAGGTTTTTTGTTTCAATTATATTCATTATGTTCTCCTTTCTATTGGGGGGTTGATAGTAGTTTCATTAGTTATGGTTTTGCCATGTTCTTATGTGGAACTTCAAGTCTTATTATACAAATGAAGTCTTACAATAACATTCTCGCTGCCTTACATTTACCTTACATTCGTTTACACTATGAAAAAAGGTCTAAATATGTGTTATTATTAAGTGGGTAAGAAACACTTGAAAAAACGCATACATATGTATGCAGAAATGAGGGGTATTATGAATGTTGACTATTTAAAACAAAAACGTATTTTGCTTGTTGATGATGAAGAAGAACTTTTAAATATGGTTTTATCGATTCTAAATGAAGAGGGATTTTGTAATATTAAAACTGCAAAAACTGTAAAAGAAGCAATTAATCTTACAGAAAAATTTAAGCCGGAGTTTGCTATTCTTGATGTAATGCTTCCCGATGGAAGTGGATTTTCTCTATTGGAGAAGTTAAAGCAAAAAGAAGATTTTCCTGTATTATTTTTAACTGCACGCGGAGAGGATGAAGATAAATTTAAAGGTTTTGGGCTTGGGGCAGATGACTATATGGTAAAACCATTTCTTCCAAAAGAATTAGTATTTCGTATTTTGGCAATTTTGCGCAGGAGTTATAAAGATGAAAGTCCGCTTGTAAAACTGCATGATAGTAAAATTGATTTTGCGAGTGCTCAAGTTATTAAAAATGGTGAAAATATATCTTTGACTGCTAAGGAATATGAATTATTGTCTGTATTGTATCGTAATGCAGGACATATTGTAACAATTGATGCCCTATGTGAAGCTGTTTGGGGAGATAATCCTTATGGCTATGAAAATTCGTTAATGGCACATATACGGCGTATTAGGGAGAAAATTGAAAAGAATCCTTCCAAGCCTGTTTCGTTGATAACTATTAAAGGGCTTGGTTATAAACTTGTAGCGGAAGGGAAGATATAATAATGAAAAGTGTAACTAAGTTAATACGAAGATTTGTTGGCATTTTGCTTTTTAGTATTTTGTTTCTTCTTTTTGTAAATCTTGCTTTTTTTAGTATTACTGTAAAGTCCCATGCTGCAAATAGTCACCCATGGACAACTGCCAAGGAGGCAGCAGAAAGTTTGAGGAAGACGAAAAATGGATATGTAATGCCTGATAAGATGGCAAAGGAAATTAAAAAAGATGGTGCATGGGCTGTTTTTATAGAAAATTCAACGGGGAAATGCGTATGGAATTTGCCCAATCTTCCAAATAGTGTTCCACTTAAATATACTATATCAGATATTGTCAACCTCACAAGAGGATATATAGACGGATATCCGACATTTGTAGGAACAAATAAAAATGGTTTAATAATTCTGGGTTATCCAAAGGACAGCTTTTGGAAACATATGTGGCCGAGTTGGGATTATAATTTTATTGCTAATTTACCTCGAACTGTTCTTATTGTAGCGGCTTTAAATGTGTTTGCAATTTTTATAATCTATATGATAGCAAATACAAAATTGTTAAAATCAATTAAGCCTATTACAGATGGCATTCAGGCACTTCCTAATGGAGAGATTGTAGTGTTAAAGGAAAGAGGGCTATTGTCTGAAATTTCAGCAAATATAAATAGAATTTCTGAGGTTATGCAATCTAAAAATTATCAGTTGTTAAAAAAAGAAACAGCAAGAGCAAACTGGATAGCAGGAGTTTCACACGATATACGCACACCGCTATCAATGATAATGGGATATGCGGCGCAGCTTAATAATAGCAGATATTTGCCGGAGGAAGAAAGAAAAAGGGCAGAGATTATTTTGAAGCAAAGTGAAAGGATACGAAATCTGATAAATGATCTTAATCTTGCTTCAAAATTGGAATATAATATGCAGCCGATTAATGCTAAAAAGGTAAATATTATACCTGTTGTCAGACAGGTGGCAGTAGATTTTATTAATTTGGATATTGAAGATAAGTATCCTATAAAGTGGATTACTGATGAAAGTTTGAATATATGTATGGTGAATATAGATAAGGATTTAATAAAAAGAGCAGTTAGTAATCTTATACAAAACAGTATTAATCATAATGTAGAAGGATGTGAAATTTATATTTTAGTAAGGGCAGAAGATAATTGTCATATTATTGTTTCTGATAACGGTATTGGAGCTGACGATATGCAGATTGAAAAGCTAAATGCTTCGCCGCACTATATAGTATGTGATGAAAACACCTTAGAGCAGCGTCATGGTTTAGGGCTTCTTATTGTAAAGCAAATTATAACTGCTCATAGTGGTGTAATGAAAATAGGGCATAGTAAGTATGGCGGATTTGAAGTGGACATTATGTTTCCTATGGAGATAACTTAATATATGACAGAATATTTCTGTCATATATTAACATGAATTTGACAGAAATCAAGCATTTCATCATGGTTATTTATGGAGATATGCAGTATAAAACCATAAAAGTTTCACCTTTATAGTTCTTTCATCATGCGCGTGGATATAATACAGGTTTCTCCGTTGGTGAAATAAATAATTCGGTTTTTAGTGTCTATTTCTTTTATGTTATTTTTGTTTACCAGAAATGACCGATGGCAGCGAACAAAGTTACTGCCTAATGTGTTTGTTAGTTCTTTTATAGTGCTAGAAAATTCGATTTGGCGGTCTTTTGCATGGAGAATGACTTTATGAATATTACGTGAGGTTTCAAAAAAGAAAATATCATCATAATCTATGTTGATTTTTCGTCCGCCTACTTCAATAGCATAGACATTATGTGTCTTGTTAGTCTGTAGTGTATAGCGTTCTATTGCATTTAACAGGCATTCTCTGATTTTCACTTTTATTTCGGCAGGGTTGTCTTTTAAGATAAAATCCATTGCCTCAACTCGATACTGAAAAGTCATGTAGCTTAGTTCAGAATGTGCGGTTATAAATATGATGAAACCACGAGGATCAAACAATCTGATTCGTTGTGCCAGTTTCATTCCATTCATTTTGTGGTTCAGGTTGATGTCGAGGAAATAAATGCCCATGTTTTGACTGGTCTTGACCTTTTCTAGCAGCACATAAGGATCTCCTACATCTAAAACAAGCTGCATATCCAGTTCATCTATTAGTATTGTGTTTTGAATAATTTTTATGATAGTTCGCCGATGTGCGGTATTATCTTCACATACAAATATGTTCAGCATATTATGTCACTCCTTTTTGTCAACAAGTTCCATATGTTGTATGAAACAACCATGCTGTATTGTTGTTTCTAGTAACACATTGTCATAAGAACTGATGATTTTTTGAGCATTGGAAAGACCAATTCCTTGGTGTCCAACCTTTGTACTAAAGCCTTTTTGCTTTAACATATACAGCTTAAGGCCATTATCCTGAAAGAGATTGTTTATGATAATTGACACACCGGCCTTATTCTGAATGATATTTAAGCCTATTTGTGGATGTTTTGCCTCCAACGTGGCTTCAATAGCATTGTCTAAAAAGATTCCCAGTATTCTGGCAAGGTCTACGGTGTCTATCAGAAAATTGTCCACTCTGTCGGGAATATCAATTGTAACATCAATCCCTAACTCATGGGCGTAAATCATTTTTGCAAAGAGAAGGCTTTTAATTTCCAACACACTGATGTTACTAAGTTGATTCAATTTGTAATCACCTTGGTCAATCAGATTCTTTGTGGGGAAGATTTTGTTTTCAAAAAATTCCTTTAATTCGTCCATATCACCATTTTCAATATAGCCAGATATAGAGAGCAAAATATTAATGTAATCATGTTTAAATGAGCGCAGACCATTATACATGACTTCCAGATTGTGTGTGTAGTCTTGTAAATCCTGTAAAGATTTCTTCTTTGCCTCTGTCTGTATTTGTTCCATATAGGAACGGCGCATAGCCAGAAGTAAAAAAAGCATAACAAGCAGATACCCTGAGACATGTAATGCATTATTATATATCATTTTGCCGATAGAGCCATTTTGTCCCGGAATCAAATTATCGAACAGATAGATGGTTATAAGGAGCAGTAATGTGGCGTCAATCAGATACCATGTCTCCAAAAGGCGTAAAATACCTTTGTCTGACAGCAATAATTTTCTAAAAAGCCTGCCACAAAGTAATGTAATAAAATAAAACAGCAAAATGCGAATCAAACTGACACTGAAAGGAGAGTAATGCTGATTTGATAAAGCCGGAGGTATCAACATATTTAGAAGATTTGCCAGCAAATTATCTATCACGATGGTAAGCACAAATCCAATCATGCCCATACAAACATTTTGCGGTGCGGTATCCCGGTAGGTGACCAATCCATAAATACAAGCTGTAACCAGAATACCAAATAGACCATATGGTATACAGGAGAGGAGCGTTACAGGCATTCCGGCAAGCAACAGTAGCATATAAAGCATTATAAACGCTTTTAGGCTCATGCGCTGAGGCCACACATTACGAATGGCAATGGAAAGCTGAAAAAAAGACAGTAGCATTTCAATATATTTGTCCTTTCGCGTTTACTTTCTTGATTATACTGTATTTGTTTCTTTGCATCAAGTGCGCCCTGCGAAAATGATGAATAAATGCGTGCTTTACAGGCAAAAAGCGCATTTATTCACGAATTGAAGTATTTTATGACTGTTTTTAGAGAATTGTGTTTTCATTTGGTATACTATCCTATGATAAATATATACTTATTTTGGAAGGAGATATGAAGTTATGAAGAATCTTTTAAAAGGAGTTGCCGTAATGGTAGTAATAATAATTGTTTTAATGGTAATCCATGTATTATGCAATATGAATGGTATTGAATTAGATCCAGTACCAACGGGTACAGTGTCAGCAGTGGGTGCTATGTTGATTTATCAAGGATTGACGAAGAATGAAGAAAATAAGGATGATCAGGGAGAGAAAAAATAAAGAGTTATAGAAAAAGAATAGATTAATATTGCAATGTAATTCATCTTTTAGACAGGACTTTGTTTGGAAAATGTGTCAAGAATGTTTAGATTTTAGAAAGATACACAATGAAAGCAAGATTAAAAATAAGCAGGTACCTGATTAGATAAATAATCATATGTAAGAGGCGCTCATCCTGGTTGCAACAGGGTGGGCACTATTTTTTTGCTTGTGTTTCTTGCTTGTACTTATGAATTAGATATGTTAAAATTTTTTATTAAGGAGTGAGTTTAGTGAAAAACAATGAAACAAAGGGTGATATAAAATGGCTGCGTTGGCCATGGAACTTAGTTATTTATGTTGTGTTAGTTTTGGTATTGCGGATTTTTGCTGTTCCAATTATTTTAGCTTTGATGGCATGGAAAAAGAAAAGGGAACCAGATGGTCCAGCAGAGGGGTATTGTCTCCAGCGCTGTCATAATCGGCTGGCTTTGCTTGGTTGGGCAGTGTTGCTTTGGTTTATCAGTGCAGCTTGTATTGTAGTTTTTATAACGCAGATACAGGAGGAGCGAGATTATTGGGAGGCTACGGATTATGCTATGACAGGGTGTGCTGCTGTCTTTGGCGTTGCTTGTTTTTTGGGTGGTCTGTATGAGGGGTATATTAGTTTACGAGATGCTCTGTGTCCAGATAAGAGCCGTTTAGCCAAATCCATTCGTTCTCAGATGCCATATCCTGATGGAAATTATGATGTTAAAGAACTTTTTGCTATGGTGGACAAAGACATTAGGGAAAACGGATTGTGGTTTGACAGAGTGGCAGTAGGTCAGGAGTGGGTGCTGGGAGATGATGCCAGTTATATTCCACGTATTAGAGCAGTTTTTGGCAGAGATGAAGTAGTATACAGACATGTAAATGGAGGTACTCAGGCAAGACGTATTATAGAGTTGTATATTTTGGATGACCATAAGCATTTGCAGATGACTGTTTTGCGAAAGCCAAGGGAGCTGTCTGTGTTGTTAGATTGTCTGAAACTTAGGGCACCAGATGCTCTGTTTTTGCCATATGACGAATATCATAATTATAACAGTAAGTCTGATGATGAGTGGGAACATATTTGCAGGGAATATCGTATACGAAAGAGTCAAAGAGAGCAAGGTTATTAATTAAAAAAATATTTATAACTAAGTTTATAAGAATGCGTTGTTTTCTTATAATCGTTGCCCTCCATAGTTTTTCTGCTTATAGTAAACACACGTTCTAAAGTGAGCTATATAATGGGATTATGAATTTTAATTACATAAAAAGGAGATTAATATGGGAAAGAATTTTAGTGATTCAGTGGAACAGGCACTTAAATATATTTATTATGATATGCGACAAGGAAAAGGCAGTGAAGGCTTCAAATTGCTGGAAGAAGCATCAAAAGCAGGAGACGGTGATGCCAGCTGTATACTTGCACGTTGTCTGTGTGGGTATCAATATGTATGGGAGGGACATCATTTTCCGGAAGATGAAAAACGTGCTGTTAAACTTTATCATAAGTCTGTAGAGCAGGGAAGTGCTTTAGGGGTACTTGTGTGTATGCGTTATGGGGAACTGACTCCTGATATTGAACATAAAATGTCTTTTGCAAATCTTTTGGAGGCTTTTGGTGAGGTGATGAAAAAAGCAGAAGCAGGTGATGCTTTTTGCCAGTATACTATTGCCAATAGTTATTTTTGGTGGGATTTTATTAGGATACAAGGTAAAAGTAAGGATTCATTTGGCAGTCAGACAGAATACAAGATGTATTTGAGAGAAAATATCTCCAAGTGCGAGGATTTGTTTTGGAAAGCATTGAGGGGTGGTATTTATCTTGCCGCGAATAATCTTAATCGATACTACACTAAGGGGGATGAGGATATAATAGCTCCTCAGCCTGAGAAAGCAAAAGATATTTATAAGATAGCAGCACAGATTGGTTACCCAAATCTTCAGTATGTTTATGCCAAAGAACTTAGACAGCAGGGAGAAAAATTGGAGGCATTTGAATGGTTTAAGAGAGCTGCATCTGGAGGGGAAGCAGATGCATGGTTCTATCTTGGAGATATATATGAAACAGGAGAGCTTGTTTCCCAGGATAATGCTTACGCCAGAGAATGTTATGAAAAAGGAATGTCACAGTCCCAAAGTGCTGGAAATAAGGCGGCGTGTGCCAATGGACTGGGTGGTATATACTTTGAAGGCAAAGGAGTAGAACCAGATTATGATAAGGCATTTAAATATTTAAGCTATGCCTATGATAACGGCAGTAAATGGGGAGTGTTCTATCTTGGCAAGTGTTGTTTTAAAGGTTTAGGCACTGAACAGGATTATGTTAAGGCTAAGGTATTTTTAGATCAGGTAGATTGGAATAGTAGAGAGACATGGTATATGTTGGGGTATATTTATTGTCGGGGACTGGGAGTGGAAGAAGATATTAAAAAAGGTGTAGGGTATCTGCAAAAGGCAGGCAATCTTAAAGAGGCAAAGGAAGAATTGATATATTATAAGAAAACACTATTTGGAAAGTGGGTTCGTCGTAATTAGCAGGTAAGAGCGTGTTTAAAAATTCGTTCTTACGGTTTGCAGTCTCCACAAATTGTGGAGTACACCCCGTAAAAAGTAATTTTCAAACACGCTCTAGTGCGCTAACTTGTTATTTTTCGTCTTCTTGTTTTTTATCAGGTATAAATTCAGAAATATCATTAAGAGTAAATCCTTCACCTAAAATATTTAATAATACATTTAGAGTATGTGTAGTAACAGACTGGTTGTTTTTTAATCTTTGAATCTGTGACCTGCTGATTCCATGGTAGGCATAAAGCTTATATTGGCTAATTCCATTTTCCTTTAAGGTTGTAAAAAGTTTATCAAATTTTATCATTACACTATCAATTCCCTTTTTTTTGCTTGCTTATTTTATATTATGCTCCTATAATAGAGATTATGAATAGTTGCTTAAAATAGAGATTATTTTCAAAGATAGTTAAGGATAAAAAAAAGTTTAAATTTATCTTCTTATATTAAGAGGTAAAGAGTACAGAAGGAATCTGTTTATTACAATACAAAGGAGTGCTGATATGGATATAGAAATTCACACTAAAAAATCAAACAATAGAATATCAATTTATGATATTCAGATGTCGGAACAGTTAAAAAAAGTTCTGCAACGTAACAGTATAATGTATCTATCACAACTTTATTATTATTCAAGAGAAGATATTTTGCGTTTTAGAGGAATAAATGATAAAACGGTGGCAGAAATAGAAAAAATTTATCAAAAATATAATATTAGACAAATACAGCCTATTTATATTGATGACTTACCAATTTCCAGACATGCTAAAAATATCTTACATGAATTAGATTTTTCTTTGATCTCTGAGTTGGATGCCTATGACTATATTTCTTTGACGAAGAAATTTACTCAAAGGCGTCAGGATATCTATTCTATAATGCAAGAACTTAATGATATAGGATATTTGCTGCCTTCGGAAACTGAAATATCAATTTATGATGTACAGATGTCTAAAAAGCTTTTAAGGATTTTTGAAAAGTATTATGTACTTTATTTGTCAGAATTATCTATATTTTCAAAAGAAGAAATTAGAACTTGGAGACAATTAGGCGAAAAAAGTATGGTGGAGGGGGAAGAAATATGCCAAAGATATAATATACAAATGCGATCTGTAAGAGAGATTGTCAAAAATTTATCTGATTATGAATTTCCATTTACTATTAATGATTATATAACACTATTTAATCTTAACATCATTCAGATAGAAGATTTTAACAATATAAC
>CAMWXG010000048.1 GCA_947178155.1 uncultured Lachnoclostridium sp. | reverse complement strand
TCAGGCAGCTCAAGCTCGAATTCAAGTTCATCAAGCGGTTCTAGTAGCTCAAGCAACTCAAGCTCATCAAGCAGCTCTGATTCAAGCTACACTACAGGCAGCGGTACAGGTGCCGAGATAGCTGCATATGCTCAGAAATTTGTTGGTAATTCATATGTTTATGGCGGAACAAGTCTTACAAATGGAACAGATTGTTCTGGTTTTACAATGAGTGTATATGCACAATTTGGCTATAGTATTCCAAGGACTTCACGTGAGCAGTCAACATATGGTACTAGTGTTGATTTATCAAATGTAACTGAAGGAGATTTGATATTCTATAAAAATGGTAGTTCAGTAGGTCATGTGGCACTTTATATAGGAAGTGGAAAAGTTGTACATGCAAGTAATCCTACAGATGGTATTAAGATTTCTAATATGTACTATAGGCAGCCATGTAATGCAAGAAGAATTGTTGGCTAAAAATTTAAGGTGTATACATTTGGTAAAAAAGCAATAATTTTAAAATAATAATCTGATTGGTCACAGTCCCTTATACAGGCGTTGTATAAGGGGCTGTTTTTGTCTGGTGAGAAATAAATCAAGAATGATGTATAATAGTGTAGAAATATGTAGAAGTGTGTTAGATTGTGTCGTTTCCAATGTGGATAACTCTAAAGTTATCCACATTTAGTTGTCCTAGCAATGCTGATAAAATAAGTTATCCACCAAGTTATCCACATTATCCACAATTTTTACATGTGATTAACATAATATTTATGTGGATAAGTCAAATATTTTTATTCAAAATTCAGTTGAGCCAGTTTTATATGTTAACAATTTTACATATAGTTATTGTTTACTCTGTGACTAGAAATAGCACTTCATATCTAAGATGCACACATTTTGTAATAATTATACAAATGTGTAATATAACCAATGATAAAAAAATACTTTACTAAAAATTGTGCATTTTTACTTGCTTTTGTGTTATAGGTGCATTATAATATATGTAACAAACAATAAAGGAGTGGTGGACATGCAGTATATTATTAGTGGAAAAAATATTGACGTAACGGAAGGACTTAAAGCGGCTGTCAGTGAAAAAATCGGTAAGCTTGAAAGATATTTCACTCCAGAGACGGAAGTACATGCAACTCTTAGTGTTGAAAAAGAAAGGCAGAAGATAGAGATTACTATACCTATGAAGGGCAACATCATCAGAGCAGAGCAGGTAAGCGATGATATGTATGTTTCGATTGATTTAGTTGAAGAGATAATTGAGCGTCAGTTGCGCAAGTATAAAAATAAGATAATAGATAAGCAGCAGTCAGCAGTAGGGCTTAGTAAAGCATTTGTTGAAGAAGAGATTGAAGATGATGATGAGATTAAGATTATACGTTCTAAGAGGTTTGCAATGAAACCTATGGATCCGGAGGAAGCATGTATCCAGATGGAGCTTCTTGGGCATAATTTTTATGTATTCCGCAATGCAAATACAGATGAGGTTAATGTTGTGTATAAGCGTAAAGGCAATACATTTGGACTTATAGAGCCGGAATTTTAAATTTTATTATTAATTTTGCATTATAGAGAACTATAGAAGAACATTGAAGTGTTCAGTTATAGTTCTCTTTTTATGCCATAAAAGAATTACTAAAAAATGCAAAATATAAGTTGATTACCGCTTGATTTAATGCTATACTTTAGAATGGTTTGTTTTATAATTATTTTAATTTGATTATATAGGAGTGAAATTCATGAGTTTATTTAGTAAGATATTTGGAACACACAGTCAGCATGAGGTTAAGAGGATAATGCCTATTGTTGATAAAATAGAAGCTCTTGCTCCGGAATTTGAGAAGCTGAGTGATGAAGAACTTAAGGAAAAGACACAAGAATTTAAGGACAGGCTTGCTGCTGGTGAAACACTTGATGATATACTTCCAGAAGCGTATGCAACTGTCAGAGAAGCGTCTACTCGTGTTTTAGGTATGCGTCATTACAAAGTACAGCTTATAGGTGGAGTTATACTGCATCAGGGACGTATTACAGAGATGCGTACAGGTGAAGGTAAGACTCTTGTTTCTACATTGCCTGCGTATTTAAATGCTCTTGAAGGAAAAGGAGTTCATATTGTAACTGTAAATGATTATCTTGCAAAGCGTGATGCTGAGTGGATGGGACAGGTTCATGAATTTCTTGGTCTGACGGTTGGAGTTATCCTTAATTCACTTGACAGTGATGAAAGACGAGAAGTATATAACTGTGATATAACTTATGCCACTAATAATGAACTTGGATTTGACTACCTTCGTGATAATATGGTTATATATAAAGAAGAGCTTGTTCAAAGACCTCTTAATTATGCAATTATAGATGAGGTTGACTCTGTACTTATAGATGAAGCACGTACACCACTTATTATTTCAGGTCAGAGTGGCAAATCTACCAAGCTCTATGAAGCATGTGATATATTTGTAAAGCAGCTCACAAAAGGTACAGCAAAAGAGCTTTCAAAGATAGATATTATTATGAATGAGCAAGAAGAGGAAACTGGAGATTATGTTGTAGATGAAAAGGATAAGAATGTCAATCTTACAGCAGAAGGTGTGAGAAAGGCAGAAAGGTTTTTCCAGGTTAAAAACCTTGCAGATCCTGATAATCTTGAGCTTCAGCACAATATCAACCTTGCTCTTCGTGCACATTCTCTTATGTTCAGGGATAAAGATTATGTTGTAAATGATGATGAAGTTCTTATCGTTGATGAATTTACTGGACGTATAATGCCAGGAAGAAGGTTTTCAGATGGTCTTCATCAGGCAATAGAGGCAAAAGAACATGTCAAAGTAAAAAGAGAAAGCAAAACTCTTGCAACAATTACTTTCCAGAACTTTTTCAATAAATACAGCAAAAAATCAGGTATGACTGGTACTGCTATTACAGAAGAAAAGGAATTTCGTGATATATATGGAATGGATGTTGTAGAGGTGCCTACAAATCTGCCAGTAGTACGTATAGATTATGAAGATGCAGTATATAAGACTAAAGAAGAGAAATTTAATGCAGTTGTTAATGAAATAGAAGAAGCAAATAAAAAGGGACAGCCTGTACTTGTGGGCACTATTAATATAGATACGTCTGAATATTTAAGTGAGAAGCTTCGCAAAAGAGGTATTAAGCATAAAGTATTAAATGCAAAATATCATGAACTTGAAGCAGAGATAATTGCTGATGCAGGACAGCTTGGGGCTGTTACAATTGCTACTAATATGGCAGGCCGTGGTACTGATATTAAGCTTGCTGATGGTGTTAAGGAGCTTGGCGGGCTTAAGATTATAGGCACAGAGCGTCATGAGTCACGTCGTATAGATAATCAGCTTCGTGGACGTGCAGGACGTCAGGGAGATCCAGGTGAGTCAAGATTTTATATTTCACTTGAAGATAATCTCCTTCGGTTATTTGGTTCAGAAAAGCTTATGGGACTATTTTCAGCATTACCTGATGGTGAGCAGGTAGAGCATAAGATGCTTTCAAATGCCATTGAAAGTGCACAGAAGAAGATAGAAGGCAATAACTTTGGAATAAGAAAGAATCTGCTTGAATTTGACAGAGTAAATAATGAGCAGAGAGAGGTTATATATAAAGAACGCCGTATGGTACTTGATGGCGAAAACATGCGTGATACGATTTACAGAATGATTACAGAGGTAGTTGAGAAGTGTGTTGGTTCAGTAATAAGCGATGATTCTTCAGCAGAAGATTGGGATATTCATGAACTGAATAATATACTTAGACCTATTGTTCCTATTCCAAAGATTAAGCTTACAGAAGATCAGCTTAAGCATATTACAAAAGCAGAGCTGATACAGCAGTTAAAAGAAGAAGCAGTTAAAGTATATGAAGCAAAAGAAGCTGAATTTGAAGATGCTGATCAGATACGTGAAGCAGAGAGAATTATACTTCTTAAAGTTATAGACAGAAAGTGGATGGATCATATAGATGATATGGATCAGCTTCGTCAGGGTATAGGACTTCAGGCATATGGACAGAGAGATCCGGTTGTGGAATACAAATTTGCAGGATTTGATATGTTTGATGCAATGATAGATTCAATTACTGAAGAGACCGTTAAAGCCCTTACACATATTCAAATAGAACAGAAGGTAGAACGCGAAAGGGTTGCAAAGGTTACAGGCACTAACAAAGACGAAAGTGCACAGGCAGCGCCAAAAAAGCGTGAGGGCAAAAAAATACAGCCAAATGATCCGTGTCCATGTGGAAGTGGTAAAAAATATAAAATGTGCTGTGGGAAAAAGTTTTAAAAATTATATAATTAGTAATATATAGAAAGAGATGAGCAGATGGTAGAGTTTGATAATATAAAGATGGCTCTTGCAAAATATGAAGAGCCTCTTGCCAATATGGCAGGCTCACTTGATATTAGGAATAAAAAAGACAGGATAGAAGAACTTGACAAAACGATGGAAGAGCCAGGCTTTTGGGATAATCCTGATAGTTCTACAGATGTAGTGCAAGAAAGCAGAAAACTAAAAACTGTTATTGAGCGTTATGAAAAGCTTTGCAGTGACAGAGATGATATGCTTGTACTTATTGAAATATCAGAAGAGGAAAATGATGCTGCCACATTGCCTGATATAGAAGAGTCTTTTAAAAGTTTTGAAGAGGAATATAATTCACTTAGGATAGAAACACTTCTTAATGGTGAATATGACAAAGATAATGCAATTCTCACACTCCATGCCGGAGCCGGCGGAACAGAAAGCTGTGACTGGGCGAGTATGCTTTGCAGGATGTATCAAAGATGGGCAGAAAAGAAAGGATTTCAGGTTGAAATGCTTGATTTTCTTGATGGAGAAGAAGCTGGATATAAGTCAGTTACACTTCAAATCAATGGTATAAATGCATACGGCTATCTTAAGTCAGAACATGGGGTTCACAGGCTTGTTAGGATATCACCGTTTAATGCCGCGGGTAAAAGGCAGACATCATTTGTTTCATGTGATGTTATGCCTGATATTGAGGATGATATTGATATAGAGATTGCAGATGATGATATACGTATTGATACTTACAGGTCAAGTGGAGCAGGTGGTCAGCACATTAATAAGACTTCTTCAGCAATACGTATTACACATTATTCTACAGGGATAGTAGTGCAGTGCCAGAATGAGCGTTCACAGCATATGAATAAGGATAAGGCAATGCAGATGCTTAAAGCAAAGCTGTATATGTTAAAACAGCAGGAACAGCTTGAAAAGGCAAGTGGCATACGTGGAGAGGTGAAAGATAATGGCTGGGGAAGCCAGATACGTTCATATGTAATGCAGCCATATACAATGGTCAAAGACCACAGAACGAATCAAGAGATAAGTAATGTTACAGCGGTAATGGATGGCAATATAGATGCGTTTATAGATGCTTACCTTGTTTGGGTTACACAGACTGCTTAAAGATTTTGCAGGGAATGGAGGAAAAAGATGATAAATATAAGTATTTTAGGCTATGGTACTGTAGGTTCAGGAGTTTTTGAGATAATTAGGGGCAATAAAAGTGTTATAACTGAAAGAACAGGGCAGGAAATATGTGTTAAATCTGTGCTTGATTTAAGGGATTTTCCTAATGAGCCTGTATCAGAGGTGCTTGTTCATGACTTTTCAGAAATTGAGAATGATACTGAGGTGCAGATTGTAGTTGAAACTATGGGGGGACTCCACCCTGCATATGAATTTGTGAAAGCAAGTCTTAATAAGGGAAAGAGTGTTTGCACATCCAATAAGGCACTTGTGGCAGCATTTGGCTCAGAACTTCTTGAAATTGCAGCAAAGAATAAATGTAACTTTTTCTTTGAAGCAAGTGTAGGTGGTGGTATTCCAATTATAAGACCACTTGTGACTTCACTTGGTCAGGAGGAAGTAGAAGAGATATCCGGAATATTAAATGGTACCACAAATTATATTCTTACAGAAATGACAGAGAAGGGTACGGATTTTGATACTGTTCTTAAGGATGCACAGGAAAAGGGATATGCAGAAAAAGATCCTACAGCAGATGTTGAAGGTCATGACGCATGTCGTAAAATAGCAATTCTTGCATCACTTGTATATGGTGCTTCAGTTGATTTTGAAGATATATATACAGAGGGAATTACAAAGATTACTGACAGAGATATAAACTATGCCAAAAAGCTCAATGCAAAAATAAAAATAACAGCATCAGTGAAAAATAAAAATAATAAAATAAGTGCAGTTGTTGCACCAAGAATTATCAATTCTTCACAGCCTTTATACAGTGTTGATGGTGTATTTAATGCAATACTTGTAAAGGGAAATATGGTTGGAGATGTAATGTTTTATGGTCAGGGTGCAGGTAAGCTTGCAACAGCAAGCGCAGTTATTGCTGATGTAGTTGAAGCAGCAAAAAACATAGGCATTAATACAGGAATATTTTGGAAAGCTGATAAGGTAAAGTTAGTTCCATTTGAAGAGTCTGTTTCAAAGTTTTTTGTAAGGCTTTCAGGAAATATAGCAGATAATGAAGAAAAGGTAGAGAAAGCATTTGGAGAAGTTACAAAGGTAGATGCAGGTTACAATGATGAATACGGATTTATAACAGCTCCTATGACAGAAGGTGAGTTTTGCAGTGCAGCAAAAGAATTAGGCAATGTTATAAACAGAATTCGCGTAGATGGAGGTAATATATGAAATACATTGTAGTTTTGGGAGATGGCATGGCAGATGAGCCTATTGAAGAATTAGATGGCAAAACACCTCTTGAATATGCTAAAACACCTGCTATGGACAGAATTGCACAAAAGTCAGAGATAGGTCTTGCACATACAATTCCAGAGGGAATGAAACCTGGAAGCGACACTGCTAATCTTGCAGTTTTAGGATATAATCCAAAGAAATATTATACAGGGCGCTCTCCGCTTGAAGCATTAAGCATAGGAGTTCCTATGAAAGAAACTGATATAGCAATTAGATGCAATATAGTAACATTATCAGATGATGAGCTTCCATATGAAGAAAAAACAATAATTGACCACAGTTCGAGTGAAATTTCAACAGAGGATGCAGCAATCCTCATGGAAGCAGTACAAAAAGAATTAAATAATAATATATATAAATTTTATGTGGGAACAAGTTATCGACACCTGACAATATGGGCAGGGGGAGAGGTAGTTGAGCTTACACCACCACATGATATCTTAGGGCGTGTAATAGGAGAATATCTTCCACAGGATAATGCGCTTAGAGATATGATGAAGAAAAGTTATGACATTTTAAATAACCACCCAATAAATATAGAGCGTGCAAAGAAAGGACTTAATAAAGCCAATTCAATATGGTTCTGGGGAGCAGGTACACGTCCTGCACTTGACTCATTTGAAAGCAAGTTCCATAAAAAAGGTGCAATGATTTCAGCAGTTGATCTTCTTAAAGGCATAGCAGTAGGCGCAGATATGCATAATATAAATGTAGAAGGAGCTGACGGCACCCTTGAAACCAACTGGGAAGGCAAAGCCGAAGCAGCAGTAAAGGCTCTTCTTTATGATAATTGTGATTTTGTATATATTCACATGGAAGCACCAGATGAGATGGGACATCAGGGAAGTCTTGAGCGTAAAATAAAGGCTATAGAATATCTTGATGAGCGTGTTCTTGATATTGTTTTAAAAAAGATGGACGCATCAGGAGAAGATTATCGCATACTTCTTATGCCTGACCATCCTACACCAATATCATGCCGCACACATACATCAGCTCCTGTTCCATATATGCTTTATGACAGCAGGAGTGATAAAGATACATCATTGTTTTATAATGAAGCTGATGCGGTTAAAAGTGGTATTGTAATAAAAGATGGATATAAGCTTATGGAAAGGCTTTTAGTATAATTTTTGAATAAATTTTTATTGTGCCTGCAGCCCAAAGTTTGGCGGGATATGGCAGGAATGGAGGTTATTATGTTAGTAGTAAAGAAATTTGGTGGTACATCTGTTGCAAACAAAGAAAGGATATTTAATGTTGCAAGACGTTGTATTGAAGATTATAATAAAGGAAATAAAGTAGTAGTTGTATTATCAGCTATGGGAAAGCAGACAGATGTGCTTCTTGATATGGCAAAAGATATTAATCCAAATGCTTCAAGGCGTGAGCTTGATATGTTGCTTACAACAGGAGAACAGACATCTGTAGCACTTATGGCAATGGCAATGGATGCATTAGGAGTTCCTGCTGTTTCAATGAATGGCTTTCAGGTTGCCATGCATACAACAACAGATTATGGATATGCAAGAATTAAAAGGATTGATACAGAGAGGATTAAGAATGAGCTTGCTAACAGGCGTATAGTTATAATAACAGGTTTTCAGGGAATTAATAAATATGACGATTATACAACACTTGGAAGAGGCGGTTCAGATACAACAGCAGTTGCGCTTGCAGCGGCACTTCACGCAGATTCGTGCGAGATTTATACAGATGTGGACGGCGTATTTACAGCAGACCCAAGGGTAGTTCCAAAAGCACGTAAGCTTGAAGAGATTACTTATGATGAAATGCTGGAGCTTGCAAGTCTGGGTGCAGGCGTACTTCATAATCGTTCTGTTGAAATGGCGAAAAAATATGGTGTGCAGTTAGTAGTACGTTCAAGTTTAAATACAAGTGAAGGGACATTAGTTAAGGAGGAAAGTAAAATGGAGAAGATGTTAGTAAGCGGTGTGGCTACAGACAAGAATGTTGCGCAGATATCAGTAGAAGGTCTTGAAAATAAACCTGGTGTTGCATTTAAACTTTTTCAGCATCTTGCCAACCATGATGTAAATGTTGATATGATACTTCAGTCAGTTGAGCATGACAGTACACAGGATATAAGCTTTACAGTAACAGAAGATATGGCAGATACAGCAATGGAAACACTGGAACGCCATGCAAATACAAGCCTTAAATGTTCAAAGACAACTGTAACAACAGATGTGGCTAAAGTATCAATAGTAGGAGCAGGTATGATGACACATGCAGGAGTAGCAGCTAAAATGTTTGAAGCTTTATATGATGCAGGAGTAAATATAAGACAGATATCTACGTCAGAAATAAGAGTAACAGTTCTTGTAGATGAAAGATATACAGAAGCAGCAGCACAGGCAGTGCATGAAGCTTTTTCACTTGATTAATAAACTAATACGGTTGATTATTAAAAAATCCGTACCATAAGGCGGTTATAACAAAATTTGATATGTTATAACCGCCTTAGAACGTATTTGAATGTAAAAATAAAAAGGAGTAGAAAATGGATATTTCAGCAAAGATTGCAGAGGAGCTTCAAATAAAGGGTTGGCAGGCACAAGCAGCTATAAAACTTATTGATGAGGGAAATACAATTCCTTTTATAGCAAGATACCGCAAGGAAGTGCATGGTTCACTTGATGATGAGCAGCTTCGTAATTTAAATGACAGACTTACATATTTAAGGAATCTTGAAGAAAAGAAACAGCAGGTAATTGCAAGTATTGAGGAGCAGGGCAAGCTAACAGAGGAGCTAAAGGCGCAGATTTTGGAAGCACAGACTCAGGTGGTGGTTGATGATTTATACCGACCATACAGACCAAAGAGAAGGACACGTGCTACTATAGCAAAGGAAAAAGGACTTGATGGACTTGCTGATATTATAATAGCACAGGAAATAAAAGAGAGTCTTGAAACAGCAGCCATGTCATATGTATCAGAGGAGAAGGAAGTAAAAGATGCTACTGATGCGATTGCAGGGGCAATGGATATTATTGCAGAAACAATTTCTGATGATGCGCAGTATCGTATGTATATAAGAAGAGTTACTATGGAAGAGGGAAGAATTATTTCTTCCGCAAAAGATGCTTCTGTGCAGTCTGTATATGAGATGTACTATGAATTTGAAGAACAGGTAAGTAAGATTGCAGGACATAGGGTACTTGCATTGAATCGCGGTGAGAAAGAAAAAATTCTTACAGTAAAACTTGAAGCTCCAGAAGATAATATACTTGCATATATAGAAAAACAGGTTATTATTTCAGATAATGTAAATACAACACCTGTACTAAAAGAAGTAATAGAGGACAGTTACAGACGTCTTATTGCCCCGGCAATAGAACGTGATATACGTGGAGAGCTTACTGAAAAAGCAGAAGATGGTGCTATAAAAGTATTTGGAAGGAATCTGGAGCAGCTACTGATGCAGCCTCCAATCACAGGCAGAAATGTACTTGGTTGGGATCCGGCTTTTCGTACAGGCTGTAAACTTGCAGTAGTAGACAGCACAGGCAAGGTTCTTGATACTACAGTGGTTTATCCGACTGCCCCACAGAATAAGGTTGATGAAACGAAAAAAACAGTAGGCAAGCTCATTGAAAAATATGATATATCATTAATTTCTGTTGGAAATGGTACAGCCTCACGTGAATCAGAGATGATTATAGCAGATATGTTAAAGCAGATTGATAAGCCTGTTCAGTATATTATAGTAAATGAAGCAGGGGCTTCTGTATATTCAGCTAGTAAACTTGCAACAGAGGAATTTCCAAATTTTGATGTTGGGCAGAGAAGTGCAGCCTCTATAGCAAGAAGGCTTCAGGATCCACTCGCGGAGCTTGTAAAAATAGATCCAAAATCAATAGGAGTAGGACAGTATCAACACGATATGAACCAGAAGAAGCTGTCAGAAGCGCTTACAGGTGTGGTTGAGGATTGTGTTAATAAAGTAGGTGTTGATTTAAATACAGCATCAGCATCACTTCTTGAATATATATCAGGCATTACTAAAACCATTGCAAAAAATATAGTGGTTTACAGAGAGGAAAATGGAAGGTTTACAGACAGAAAGCAGCTTCTTAAAGTTGCGAAACTTGGGCCTAAAGCATTTGAGCAGTGTGCAGGTTTTATGCGTATTCAGGATGGTGATAATCCACTTGATGCAACAAGTGTTCATCCTGAATCTTACAATGCCGCAGATATGCTTTTAGAGAAACTTGGACTTAATATGGAGGATTTAAAAAAGATACAGGCAGAAGCAGAAAAAACAAAAACAGCAGTAAAACAGAAAAAGGCGACAAAACCTAAAAAGGACAAGGGATTTACTGTAAAAAATACAAATACTGCTTTTGGAGCGGCATTTGCTAAAGCATTTGGTGATAGTTCCGGTATAGAATTGTCAGATAATGGCAATAACAAAAATAGTAAAAAAAGTTTTGAAAAAGGCAGTCAGGTGCAAAGTACACAGACACAGGGGGCACTGGCACTCAGGATTAAAGATAAAAAGGCTATGGCAAAAGAGCTTGGAATAGGTGAGATTACTCTTGATGATATATTAAAAGAACTTGAAAAACCGGCAAGGGATCCAAGAGATGAGATGCCTCGCCCAATACTTCGTACAGATGTGCTTGAAATGAAGGATTTAAAAGAAGGCATGGTACTTAAAGGTACAATTAGAAATGTCATAGATTTCGGGGCTTTTGTTGACATAGGAGTGCATCAGGACGGACTTGTACATATATCACAGTTATCAGACAAAAAATTTGTCAGGCATCCGCTTGATGTAGTGAGTGTAGGTGATATAGTTGATGTAAAGGTTTTAAGTGTAGATTTAGAGAAGCAGAGAATACAGCTTACCATGAAAAATGTGTAAGAAACTCTAATATTGGCGATGTGTTGTATCCACATAGCCAAAGAGTTACTAACACATTCGGAAAAATGCAAAAGCAGCATTTTTCACGGACTGTTTGTGCAACCAGAGTTGGCATGTTTGGAAGGATGTAGATAAGAATGGGATTATTAGATGAGCATTTTATAGAGGTAAAGAACGCATCAAAAGTGACTTACAGTGAAAGTGACCTGAATAAACTGGACAGAATGTATGAGGCAGAAGTATTTGAAAAGAAAAAAAAGAAAATACTTTCACCTATGCGTAAGGAGATGCAGAGAAGTTTTTTGTCACAGGTCAGAGACTATGCTTTTGAACGAATATTGGACAGACATTTGTATACTTTTAAGTATATACTTGTAATTCCTAATCCTTATGGTGTTGTAAAGCAGTCAGCATTATTATTATTTAATTCTTCAAAAGTCTGCAGGGTTCATTATTGCGTAATGGGTGATGAACCGGAAAATAACTTTGAGGGTGATTCTGTGCTTACAACAAGGCATCGAGTACCTGTGCTTGGACTTTATCAGGGCAGAAACAATAAAGTTGATCTGAAACTTATTGATGAGGAAGGAAATTTGATAAAACATCGTGTTTTAAATATCTATGTTTCACCTGTTAAAGATAGCATAATGGAAATAGTAGGAAGAACAGACAAGGAATTGTCACACTTTCCATTTATGCTTTTAAATGGAATATTTTTCAATCCCATTGCTATAGATAAAGCAGGAAAATTGCGTTATGCCCTGCAATGCAGGACTGGAAAGCTTGGAATGATACCGCTTAAAAATGGAAGGTTTCTTCTTGCTGATAAGATGGCGAATCGAATGAATGAATATGGTGAGATACAGCCATGCAGATATCATGAAATGGACTATATGGGCAGAGTATATAAGACATTTCTGCTTGAATACCGTATAGGACGTGCCATTACACAGGATGGAGATTCTCTTTTCCTTGTTACATCTTCTGATAAAGAACATATATCAGATATGATTATAGAAGTTGATATGAATAGTGGTAAGATAGTGAACAGGTGTAATATATCTTCTGTGCTTAGTGACAAATATCGTACTGAAAGTAATTGGGCAGATATTACAAGGCTTGAATATCATGATGGAATGTTATATGCAAGTATTAAAAAACTTCATACAATTGTTAAGCTGGATTGGAAAAAGCGAAAAGTAAAATGGGTTCTTGCTTCATCTTATGTATGGAAAGGAACATTTGTAGAAAAGTATTTGTTAAAGACAGAAGATACAAACACAAATAAAGCAGTGCTGTCTAATCAGGAATATTTTAGTGTGGATACTGGAAGTCAGGACGGTATTTATAATATAATTATATTTGATACAAAGTCAGTAGGTAGTGTAAAGAATGGATATAAGGCAGCAGGAGACTCCGCAGTAAAGATTATAGAAATAAACGAAGAACATAAGTCATATAAAGTTATTAGAGAGGTCAATGTAAAAAAATCGCCAAGATATGGCAGTATTTTTATATCAGATAATGGAAAATATATGCTTGCTGCTGAGGGAATACTTAAGCAACGTGATAAAAAGTGCAGAGCACAGATTGTTGAAATTAATATGTCTAATACAAAACAAAGAAGAAAAGCTGAATTTACCAAAGCATTTATAAGTACATGGGCATTTAAGCCGGATTTAGCTGATTACTGTCAGTCTATGGAAAAGAATGATAATGCACTGCTTGGTAAGTTAAATCCGCCTGAAGAATATTATGGTGAATTGCCTGAAATTTCAGAGGAAAAGATTGACAGAGATTATTTTGGCAGAGTAAAATTATGTGACAGCCTGTTTTTGTTTAATATGGAACCGGGCATGATACAGCGCATATATTTTGTAGGAGAAAAAAACAGCTATGTTGAAGATTATTCAGAGATAACACCAACTGATAAAAGATGTTATTTTGCAATTCCACTTGATGGACTCGCAAAGGACGAATACTATGTCTATGTGGAATGTCAGGGAGTTTTGCATAAGCTTAAAAATGAAATCAGAATAGCAGGCAAGAACGAAAAAATATTATAAAATTGAAATATATATAGAAGGAGGAGATTATGAGTCAATTATCACATTTAGATGAACTGGAGGCAGAGGCAATATACATTATGCGTGAAGTTGCGGCAGAGTGTGAAAAGCCGGTAATGCTTTATTCAATCGGAAAGGATAGTTCAGTAATGCTCCATATTGCATTAAAGGCATTTTATCCTGAAAAGCCACCATTTCCATTTCTTCATGTAGACACCACATGGAAGTTTAAGGAAATGATAGAGTTCAGAGATAAGATGGCAGAGCAATATGGACTGGATATGCTTGTGTATACTAATGAAGAGGGAAGAGCACAGGGAATTAATCCTTTTGATCATGGTTCTGCTTATACAGATATTATGAAGACACAGGCACTTAAGCAGGCTCTTGATAAATATGGATTTACTGCAGCATTTGGTGGCGGCAGGCGTGATGAAGAGAAGTCAAGGGCAAAAGAGAGGATTTTTTCTTTCCGTAATTCAGCACATGCATGGGATCCTAAGAACCAAAGACCTGAAATGTGGAAGCTTTTTAATACTAAGATATTTAAAGGTGAGGAGGTAAGGGTATTCCCACTTTCAAACTGGACAGAGAAGGATATCTGGCAGTATATAAGCAGGGAGAATATAGAGATACCATCACTTTATTTTGCTAAAGAGCGTCCAGTTGTATATCGTGATGATAATATTATTATGGTTGATGATGAGCGTATGAGGCTTAAAGATGGAGAAAAGCCTGTTATGAAGAAGGTTCGTTTTCGTACACTTGGCTGTTATCCTCTTACAGGCGGCATAGAATCAGAGGCAGATACACTTGATGCAATTATTGAAGAAACATTGAGTGCAGTATCATCAGAGAGGACAAGCCGTGTTATAGACAATGAGGCAGCAGGAAGTATGGAGAGAAGAAAGAGAGAGGGGTATTTCTAATATGCAGAGTTTACTTAAATTTATTACATGTGGAAGTGTAGACGATGGAAAATCCACCTTGATTGGCCATATGCTTTACGATGCAAAGCTTCTTTTTGCAGATCAGGAAAGGGCGCTTGAGCTTGACAGCAAGGTAGGAAGTACAGGAGGAGAGATTGATTATTCACTTCTTCTTGATGGTCTTATGGCTGAACGTGAACAGGGTATTACTATTGATGTTGCATACCGCTATTTTACAACAGAAAACAGGAGTTTTATCGTTGCAGATACACCGGGGCATGAGGAATATACAAGAAATATGGCAGTGGGTGCCTCATTTGCAGACCTTGCAGTTATACTTGTAGATGCATCAAAAGGTGTGCTTATACAGACAAAACGACATACACGTATATGTAATCTTATGGGTATAAAACATGTTGTATATGCCATTAATAAAATGGATTTAATAGATTATGACAAAATAGCCTTTGAAAATATCAAAAGAGATATAAAGAAAATGACAATCGAATATGATTTTGAGTCATTATTTACTATACCGGTGTCTGCTACAGTAGGTGACAATATTACTATTGAGTCAAAGAGAATGTCATGGTACAGGGGAGGTACACTTTTAAATTATCTTGAAAATATTGATGTATCAGACAAGATGGATGAAACAGGATTTGTTCTTCCGGTGCAAAGGGTATGCCGTCCAAACCATACATTCCGTGGTTTTCAGGGACAGGTTGAAGTAGGAGCAATAAAAGTTGGTGATGAAATAATAACACTTCCAAGTGGTGAGAATGCAAAAGTAAAATCAATATTAAAAACTAATAAAGAAGTTGTGGGAGCGCAAAAAGGACAGGCAGTAACCATACAGCTTGACAGGGAAGTAGATGTGTCAAGGGGTTGTATGCTGTGCAAAGATGTAAACTTAAACGTCGGTAAAATGTTTACAGCAAAGCTTTTGTGGATGGATGATACAAAACTTGTAGCAGGCAAAAACTATTTCTTAAAAATTGGAACGAAGCTGGTTCCTGCCATTGTTATGAACATCAAATATAAAATAGATGTAAATGAGGGCAACCACGTACAGACAGACAGGCTGTATAAAAACGAAATAGCAGTCTGTGATATTTCTTGTTCTGACAAAATAGTATTTGATGAGTTTAAGCATCATAAAGAACTTGGAGGATTTATACTTATAGACCGCATAACAAATATGACTTCTGCATGTGGTGTTGTAGAACATTCTTTAAGACGTGATGATAACCTTACATGGCACAATATGGATGTTACAAGAGAGCTTCGTGCCAATCAGAAAGGACAAAGTCCAAAGACAATATGGCTCACAGGTCTTTCAGGGGCAGGAAAATCAACTCTTGTAAATGAGCTTGAGAAGAAACTTTTTGCTGCCGGAAAGCATACAATGGTCTTAGATGGTGATAATATCCGTATGGGACTTAATAAAAACTTAGGCTTTAAAGAACAGGACCGTATTGAGAATATACGTCGTATCGCAGAAGTATCAAAGCTTATGAATGATGCAGGACTTATTGTATTAACATCATTTATATCACCATTCAGGCTTGACAGACGCAGTGCAAAGGACATAATAGGTCATGATAATTTTATAGAAGTATATGTAAGCACACCTATAGAAGAGTGTGAGAAGCGTGATGTAAAAGGGCTTTATAAGAAGGCAAGAAATGGAGAGATACCAAACTTCTCAGGAATTTCAAGTCCATATGAGCCGCCACTTGAGGCACAGATAGAAATTGATACAACCGGAAAATCATTAGAGGAATCTGTTGATTATATTATGGGTGAGCTTGAGAAATATATGTAAATTTATATTTAAAATTGTTACAATTAAACTTTGCAGATATTATTATTTTTGCTATATATTATATAGTCAGCTCATGTATTAATAATACATGAGCTGTTTTAAAAGGTTAATTACGGATGCACATAGCCACATAAAGAATTTTGCCGCTTTGGAGCGGCTGCTGGCACAATACTCATTGCAAATTTTATTTGCAATGAGTATAACATATAGAAAAGAAAGCTGGGGGTATAATTATGGATTTAACAAACGAACTTAAAATAGCGAAGAAGGCAGCAGTAGAAGCAGGACATGCGATTATGGAGGTTTATAACAACGCTTCCGATATGGAGATAACATATAAAGACGGGGACATGCCTCTTACGGCAGCAGACAAGGCATCAAACAAAATTATTGTAGATGCTCTTAAGAAAGAGTTTCCAAACTACAGCGTTTTATCTGAGGAAGAAAAAGATGATAAAAGCAGGCTTGGCAATGATTACTGTTTTGTCGTGGACCCGCTTGACGGGACTAAGGAATTTATAAAAAGAAATGGCCAGTTTACTGTCAATATTGCGCTTGCTTATAAACATAAATCAGTTATGGGAGTTATATATGTTCCTGTAACAGATGAGCTTTACTATGCGGCAGAAGGTACAGGGGCATTTTTAACAAATGGCAGTGAAAATGGTGAGCCTAAGAGTATTCATGTATCTGACTGTACAGATTTGTCAAAAGTACGTCTTGTAATGAGCAGTTCACATGGCTGTGAGCAAATGGATAGAATAATAGAAAAATACGGCTTTAAAGATTTTGTTAAAATGGGAAGTTCCCTTAAAGGCTGCGTAGTAGCAAAAGGGGAGGCAGAACTTTATTACAGATTTAATCCAACAATGGAGTGGGATACAGCCGCAATGCAATGTATTGCAGAAGAGGCAGGAGCAATATTTATGCAGACAGATGATACACCTATGCTTTATAATCGCGAGAACAGTTTAAATGATAAGGGATTTTATATAATAAATAATAAGGCAAATAAGTTGTCATATTAAATGTAAAAAAGGAATATAGAGAAAATATGAAATATAGCAGAAGAGGAGTGACAGACATGACAATTAGGCAGGAAGCGTGTGAAAAAATAATGAAATTACCTGATGATGGAGTAAGGCTGATTCTTGTCATGGCAGATGAAATTGCCAGACAGCATAATATTTCTTTAGAAGAAAAGGTTGAAGTAGAAAAAGATATGTCAATAGAAATGAATATATCTATGACACGTAAGCAAAGAGCATTTCAGGATATGTTGGAGATGAGAGAGAAATCAACATATCCAAAAGATTTTGATTATAAGAAAGTGCTGGAGAAAGCTATAAATGAAAAATATGATTTTGTTGATTGATGCAAATGTGGTTATAAATTTTAATTAGAAAAG
>CAMWXG010000047.1 GCA_947178155.1 uncultured Lachnoclostridium sp. | reverse complement strand
ATATTTTTTTGCAGTATGTGCAAGGATAAATTCTTCTATATTATCATTGTTTGATTCGGATCGTCCGGCCATAAGAGAAAAAAATGCCGGAATTATAATTGCTGATACAAATATGTATGCAGGAGTGGTATGCATTGGAAAATATAATATTGCAAGCAGTACAAGAAGAGTATATTTTGAACAGATAAGTCCGTTATAAAGGCATATTTTATGTAGCTCAGATTTAATTTTAGTGTTGTTTTTCATCTCTACCTCCATATTAAGAACAGTAATATTATTATAAACGTCTAAAACTTTCTTGTAAAGATGGAAAATAAAAGCTTAGAGGTGTTTGAAAATTGCTTTTGCAAGATGTGGAGTGCAGATTTTGAGAATGAGTTTTCAAACACGCTCTGGTATAATAGGTTACTTTTTTTGACAAATTTTTTATTTGCCCTAAAATTTACTTTCAAAATTATGGTAAATAGTATATAATGCTTATATATATGTTTAATTTAGTTTAACTTTGGAAAAAATAGAAGAACAGGTTGCGTTGAAAGGAGAAAATAAATAATGATAGGTAGTGATATCGGAATTGATCTTGGTACAGCTAATGTACTTGTATATATAAAAGGAAAAGGTGTTGTTTTGAGGGAGCCTTCAGTGGTTGCTTTTGATCGTGATACTAATAAAATTAAAGCTATAGGAGAAGATGCAAGGCTTATGCTTGGGCGTACTCCTGGAAATATTGTGGCAGTTCGCCCTCTTCGTCAGGGGGTTATTTCTGATTATACTGTTACAGAAAAGATGCTTCGCTACTTTATTCAAAAGTCATGTGGCAAGACGCGTTTTAGAAAACCGCGTATAAGTGTATGTGTGCCAAGTGGTGTTACAGAAGTTGAAAAGAAAGCTGTTGAAGATGCAACTTATGAAGCTGGAGCGAGAGAGGTTGCAATAATTGAGGAACCAATAGCTGCTGCAATAGGTGCAGGAATTGATATTGCAAGACCCTGTGGTAATATGATTGTGGATATAGGGGGTGGTACTGCTGATATAGCAGTTATTTCACTTGGAGGTACAGTTGTAAGCACATCCATAAAAGTTGCAGGTGACGATTTTGATGAAGCCATTGTCAGGTATATGAGAAAAAATCATAATCTTCTTATAGGTGAAAGGACTGCCGAGGATATTAAGATAAAGATTGGTTCAGCGTATAAACGTCCTGAGGTTGAAACTCTTGATGTAAGAGGACGCAATCTTGTAACCGGACTTCCAAAGACTATTACTGTTACTTCTGACGAAACTCTTGAGGCATTAAGGGAAATTACTTCACAAATAGTAGAGGCTGTGCACAGTGTACTTGAAAAAACTCCGCCGGAACTTGCTGCCGATGTTGCAGATAGAGGGATAGTTCTAACAGGAGGTGGCAGTCTTTTATATGGACTTGAGGAGCTTATTGAGGAAAAAACTGGTATCACTACTATGACTGCTGAAGATCCTATGACTGCTGTTGCAGTTGGAACCGGAAAATTTGTTGAATTCTTAAGTGGCAGTCGTGACGATGATGAGTAAATTGCTGTTTAGAGAAATTTAATAATTATTTTTTGATAATTATAAATTTATGCTTATATTTTTTTATAAATTGACGATATATTAACGAGAGACTTTTTAAATGCTGTTCTGCAGTTTGAGCTGTGGGACTACAGAAGAGAGGAAAATAAATGGTTAGAGGTTTATATACTGCATATACAGGAATGGTAAACGAGCAGAAAAGGCTTGATATAATATCAAATAATCTTGCTAATTCTGCTACAGTCGGCTACAAGGCAGAGAATGTTACAAGCCGCGCGTTTAAAGATGTGATTGCAACAAAAATTAGAGATGGCTCAAATGGATATGTGGATGTTCCTATTGGAACTATGAATCTAGGCGTTAAGATTGGCGAAACTTATGTGGATTGGACACAGGGTTCACTTCGTGAAACTGACAATACATATGATATTGCCATACAGGGAGACGGCTTTTTTGCTGTTAATGTTACAGACGCCAATGGAAATGAAGAGACAATGTATACACGCAATGGTAAGTTCACAATTACATCAGAAGGCTATGTTGTTGACTGTGACGGCAATCATCTTCAGGGAGCTGGCGGAGATGTACAGATACCAACAGATGCAGTAGATGTTGCTATAAAGAATGATGGTTCAATATATGCTGATGGTGTACTCGTTGATACTATTGCACTTGCTGATTTTGAAGATTATAATTATCTTGACCTTTATGGCGAGAATATGTTTAGGGCACTTGATGGTGCACAGCAGAAGAATGCAACAGGCGCAATGCTTCAAGGTTTTACAGAGCAGTCAAATGCAAATGTAATTGACCAGATGGTATCTATGATTACTATTACGCGTGCTTATGAAGCAGGGCAGAAGATGATACAGACACAGGATACTCTTATTGGAAAAGCTGTTAATGACGTAGGCAAAGTATAGGAGGTAAGATTATGATGCGTTCACTTTGGACTGCTGCTACAGGTATGAAAGCTCAGCAGACAAGTCTTGATACAATTTCAAATAATCTGGCAAATATTAATACAACAGGATATAAAAAGGAAACAACAGAGTTTCAGTCTCTTTTATATCAGACAATACAGGAAAAAACTACAGATACAAATGGCAAAACTAAACCTATAGGCGCACAGGTGGGACTTGGTGTAAAAGTAGCTGCTATATCGGCATCATTTACTAATGGTATACTTACTGACAGTGATGGTCCGTTTGATTTTGGTATTCAAGGAGATGGTTTCTTTATGATAGAGATGCCAGATGGTTCTACTGGATATACAAGAAATGGTAATTTTAATGTATCAATAGGTTCTAATGGACTTAATCTTTGTACATCTGATGGATATTCAGTACTTGATACTAATGGAAATCCTATAGTTTTTGAGTCAACTATAAATACAGAAAACTTATATTTTGATAATTATGGTAATATTATGTATAAAGGTGCTGATGGCAATGCAGCTCCATTAAATATTACAATAGGATTGGCTCAGTTCAATAATCCGGCAGGGCTTGATAAGCTTGGAGATAGTTACTATTCGGAGTCAGTTTCATCAGGAACTGCAAGAATTGAAGGACTTGATGAAAATCTTAAGAGAAGTATAATCAAGCATAAGTATCTTGAAAATTCAAGTGTACAGGCTGTAGATGAGATGGTGGATATGATTATCACACAGCGTGCATATGAAATGAATTCAAAGGCAATTACAGCTTCGGATGAGATGCTGCAGCAGGCAAATAACCTTAGAGGTTAGTTGATTTAAATGTATCTTGTCAGTAAGCGGGAAGGTAAGGTGGAAATATGAGTTCTATTTTAGATATCTCATCATTATATGATACATATTCATACAATTTAAACTCCGTTTCAGGTTCATCGCTTCAAAATAATTTAAATAGTGTTGGTTCATCTTCAGATGATGAAAAACTTATGGAAGTATGTAAGGATTTTGAATCATATTTTGTAAAGAAGATGATAGAGGAAGCTAAAAAAACTTTAGATAATGAGGATGAGCAGGGTGAGTATATGCAGTACTTTTCTGATACACTTAATCAGACATATGCGGATGCTATTGCTGATAGCGGAAGTCTTGGTCTTGCTAATCAGTTGTATGAATCTATGAAAACGACATATAACTTGTAAACTATCAAATTATATATACGGGCCGCTGCTTATAGTAGTAGCGGCTTTTTATATTATGTGGAGGTTGTATGAAAGAGGTCGAAGGATATGTAGACCGCATTACTTATAGAAATGAGGATAATGGATATACAGTTTTGTATCTTAGTAATCCGTCTCCTGACAGCAATGAAGAGGAAGAAGTTTGTTGTGTTGGTAATTTTTCTTTTGTATCAGAAGGGGAATATCTGCTTGTAAAGGGGAAAGAAGTTATACACAAGAGTTATGGTCCACAGGTTCAGGTAGAGAGTTATGAGGAGAAACAGCCTGATAATGCTGTTGCTATGGAGAGATATCTTGGCTCTGGTGCAATAAAGGGAATTGGGCCTGCTCTGGCTGCACGTATAGTTAGAAGGTTTGCAGATGATACATTTCAGATAATTGAAAGAGAGCCTGAAAGACTTGCAGAGGTAAAAGGCATAAGTACTAAGATGGCAATAAGTATAGCTAATCAATTTTGTGAGAAGAAACAGATGCGAAGTGCAATGATGTTCCTTCAGGAATTTGGGATTAGTATGAACATGGCAGCTAAAATATACAAACATTATAAAGAAGATGTTTATGAGGTGCTTAATAAAAATCCATACAGGCTTGCAGAAGATATAAATGGAATAGGATTTAAGCTTGCAGATACAATAGCGCAAAAAGCAGGTTTTAAAAAAGATTCGCAGTTTCGTATACAGGCAGGTATATTATATACATTACAACAGTCAGGTGGAAATGGACACTGCTTTTTACCAGAGTTAGAGCTTGTAAATATTACAACAGAGCTTTTAATGATTGATAAAAGTCAGGTGGAATGGGAAATTGATGGGCTTTCATTAAATAAAGAAATAATAATACAAGAATGTTTTGAGGAACGTCGTCTTTATGCAAGCAGACTTTATTATATGGAACTTAATTGTGCAAGAATGCTTATTGACTTAAACATTAATTTTGCAGCAGAAGAGAATGTACTTCAAAAAAAGGTTATGGGCATTGAAAGAAATGAGGGCATAAGGCTTGATGAGCTTCAAAAACAGGCTGTATATCAAACTGTACTTAATGGTGTTATGATTATAACAGGTGGGCCTGGTACAGGTAAGACCACAACTATTAATACTATAATCAATCTTCTTGAAAATGAAGGACTTGATATTCTTCTTGCAGCACCAACGGGCAGGGCAGCAAAGAGAATGTCTGAAACATCAGGAAGGGAAGCACAGACAATTCATAGGCTGCTTGAAATAAATGGAGGTGTCAATAATGATGACAGGGGGATGAGTTTTGAAAGAAATGAACTTAATCCACTTGAAGCTGATGCGGTGATTGTTGATGAATTTTCTATGGTGGATATATATCTTCTTCATGCTCTTTTAAAGGCGCTTGTGCCGGGGACACGTCTTATTATGGTTGGTGATGTAAATCAGCTTCCGTCAGTGGGTCCGGGTAATGTGCTTAAGGATATGATACAGTCAGGCTTTTGTAATGTTGTTAAATTAAATCGTATTTTCAGGCAGGCGGCAGAAAGCGAAATTGTTACAAATGCACATAAGATAAATGCAGGAATAAAGATAAGCCTTGACAATAAAAATATGGATTTCTTTCATCTTGAAAGAGATAATCCAAATGATGTTACAAATGTTATTATTCAGCTTATAATGAAAAATCTGCCTTATTATGTAGATGCAAAACCATATGATATACAAGTACTTACTCCTATGAGAAAAGGTGAGCTTGGTGTTGAAAATCTTAATAAAATATTACAGAATTATATGAATATGCCTTCATATGATAAGAATGAGAGGGAATTTCATGGTGTACTTTTCAGGGAAAATGATAAGGTGATGCAGGTAAAGAATAATTACCAGATAAAGTGGACGAAAAAAAACAAGTTTGGTGATGTTTATGAAGAGGGAACTGGTGTATTTAATGGTGACACAGGGGTTATAAGAAGAATCCTTGAAATAGAGGAAAAGGTTGTGGCAGAATTTGATGAAGGGAGGCTTGTTGAATATGATTTTTCTGATATGGACGAAATGGAGCTTGCATATGCAATAACTATTCACAAGTCGCAGGGAAGTGAATATCCTGCGGTAATAATACCAATACTTTCAGGTCCAAATATGCTTCTAACAAGAAATCTGTTATATACTGCAGTTACCCGTGCGAGAAAGTGTGTAACACTTGTTGGGAGTTCTGCTACTATTTATAAAATGATTGGTAATATCAATGAAAAAAAGAGGTATTCCAGTTTATGTCAGCGTATAATAGAAATGGAGGAAAATGATAAAAAAGGGATTATATGAGGTTTGGAAAGGTGTAGAAAGAAATTTACTTGGGATACTTTATCCGTCAAGATGCCCGTTTTGTGATGGGGTGCTTGGCATATCAAATTGCATTGGTATATGCAGTAACTGCGAAAAAGAAGTAGAATTTGTAAAAGAGCCATACTGCAAAAAATGTGGCAAGCCTATTGAAAATGAAGTAGATGAGTTATGTGTGGATTGCATGGAAAGGAAATTTTCATTTGAATATGGTCATGCTGTATTTGTGTATAATTATAGTATGAAAAATGCAGTTGCCAGATTTAAATACAATGGCAGATATGAGTATGCAGAGTATTTTGCAGGTCAGGCAGTAAAAATGTACGAAAACTGGATAAATAAAATATCGCCAGATGCGCTTATTCCTGTACCGATACATAAATCCCGTTATAGACAAAGGGGGTATAATCAGGCACAGGTGATTGCAGAAAGCATTGGTGCAAAGCTTGGGATTGATGTTATAAATAATTTGATTATCAGGGTAAAGCAGACTCTTCCGCAGAAGGAGCTGTCAGTAATTGAACGCCATAAAAATCTTTATGGTGCATTTGATATTGTTGAAGAAATGAAAGAGTTGTATCGTGAATTGAAATGTGTTATAATGATTGATGACATATATACAACGGGTAGCACAATTGAGGCATGTGCAGATATTCTTAAGGGATCAGGTATTGATAAAGTATATTTTTTGTGTATTTGTATAGGAAAAAAATAGAAGGAGGTATTTAGCATGGATGTTAGGAATTGCAAATTATGCAATAGTCTGTTTAACTACGATGGGAATTCATTGTGTCCGGCCTGCCGGAAAAAGATGGACGATAAGTTTCTGGAAGTCAGACAGTACATATATGATAATCCTACCGCAAGTATGACAGTAGTTGCAGAAGAAAATGATGTTCCAATCCAGCAGATTAAGAGATGGATAAGGGAGGAGAGATTATCATTTTCTAAGGATTCAGGCATATCAATAGAATGTGAAAAATGTGGAAAGCCAATACTTACTGGACGATATTGTACAGAGTGCAGAAACAACATGACACATTCACTTAACAAGCTGTATGCATCAGCAGCGCCTGTTAAGAAGGATAAGAAGTCGGAATCAGCTAAAATGAGATTTTTAGGCAATTAGTGTTTAACCAAAGGAGGGGGCTTCTTGACAGATGTGAAAGTAGAAGAGATTTTTGACTGTGCTTTCGTGTCGGTTACTAAAAAAATAGCATCTTTAGACTTATGCAGAAAATCTGACGGTAGTTTGAAAATAGATGATGAGTATGCCGGCTCGGTATATACTACAGGCATGTTTAATTCATTGGTTGTCATGGAATTTTCACCAGCCATCTGTAAACATATAATATTTACAATGACCAACGGAGCAGAAGTGACTGATGAGGAAAAGCTTCTTTATATGAAAGAGTATGTAAACATCGTATGCGGACGTGCCATATCAGAGATTAATGATGAGACAGGCAGTATTTCAAGGATTACGATACCAATATTTCATTCATTAGAGGAGATAATCGGTGAAGCTGACAAAAAATCTAAAAAAATTGTATTGCATTATGAAACTGATATCGGGATAATTTGCGTATCTGTTTATTATAATGATTTTGGAAAATAAAAGGAGGATAACAAATGGGCAAAACAACTATTATGGTGGTAGATGATTCGCCGTTTGCTTCTAAACAGATTAAAGACATTGTTGAAGAAAATGGCTATGAAGTTATCGGGTATGCTAAAAATGGTGAAGAAGGTATTAAAATGTATGAGGAACTTCACCCTGACATAGTTATACTTGATATTATAATGCCAGGTATTGACGGAATAGAAACGGCACAAGTACTAATGAAAGAGGACCCCAATGTTACTATTATGATGCTGAGTTCATTATGCGATTCAGGAACACTTGAGGAAGTAAGAAGTATAGGTGTAAAATATTTGATACCAAAACCTTGGGAAGATGATGTGCTTCTTGCTACTCTTGAGATGTTAAAGAAACAGCGGGAGGAAAGGCTTGCTGATAAAAAATGACAATAGTACGCAAACATATTGCAGATGTGTTTTTGTTGCCGGCAATGAAGTAAGTGAATTGTAATGAGGGAGAAGAGGGCTTTAAATAAAGCTCTCTTTTTGTATTTGCCTTTTTGGAAAAAATATGCAATAATAGATACAATTGTTATAATCGGAAAATAAATTAAATTGTATGGTTGACTAATACTACTATTATGGAATATACTTTTGGTATATAATAACAAAGTAAGTTGTGGGTACAGATTAAATTTGATAGGAGTAAATATAGTATGGCAACAAGGATAATTTCAACGGGATCATATGTGCCTGAACAGATTATTACAAATGATGATTTGGCGAAAGTGGTTGATACAAGTGATGAGTGGATTACACAGAGAACAGGCATAAAGCAGAGACATATCTCATTAGGTGAGAATACTTCAGAGCTTGCTGTAAATACGGCAAAGCAGCTGCTTGAGCGTGCAGGTGTTGCAGCTGATAAGGTTGAACTTATTATAGTAGCATCAGTTACAGCAGATTATGGGACTCCTTCAATTGCATGTATGGTGCAAAAGGAAATTGGTGCGTCAAATGCTGTAGCATTTGATGTTGTAGCAGCATGCAGTGGGTTTATGTTTGCACTTAGTATAGCTGATAAGTACATAAGTGCAGGTATATATAATAATGCAATAGTTATTGGTGCAGAAACACTTTCTAAAATTCTTGATTGGTCGCAGCGTTCAACATGTGTGCTTTTTGGTGATGGCGCTGGCGGTGCATATGTGGAAAAGTCAGAAACAGATGGTATAATTGAGGAAGAACTGGGTTCAAAGGGTGAGCTGTATGAAATACTTACAGAAGGTTATACAAGATGTTCAAATGTGTTTAATGATATAGAAGAAGGTACAGATTCTTTGTGGTATGTTAATATGGATGGACGAGAAGTCTTTAAGTTTGCTACAAAGTCTGTTGTTAAAAGTGTAGAGCGGGTAATTGCTAAATCTTGTGTAAGTCCGCAAGAGATTAAATATGTGATCCCTCATCAGGCAAACATCAGAATTGTGGAGATTATTTCTAATAAACTTAAGATTCCATATGAAAAATTTTATGTAAATATTGAAAAATATGGAAATACTTCATCAGCAAGTATTCCGATTGCTCTTAATGAATTGAATGAGAAGGGGCTTATTGAAAGAGGAGATAAGATATTGCTGACTGGTTTTGGAGGCGGTATGACATGGGGAACCATGCTTATTTCGTGGTAAGTGTATTACTGTTTGGGACATGTTTTTAGTACATGCAAACAGTGTATATAAATAATTTATTATATATAGGAGGAAAAAATTATGGTATTTGAGAAGATTAGAGAAATTATTGCAGAGCAGACAGGTAAAGATGAAAGTGAGATTACATTAGACACTAATGTAAAGGAAGACCTTGATGCTGATTCTTTAGATTTATTCCAAATTATCAATGATATTGAGGATGAGTTTGAAGTGTCTATTGAGGATCCGGAAGCTATAGTTACTGTTAAGGATGCAGTAGATTTTGTTGAAAGCCATAAGAATTAGTAAATAAAAAGTTTTTGCTTTAGAGCGTGTTTGAAAATTTGTGGGAATGAATTTTAAAACACGCTCTAGGATGGTGCGCACTTTATTGTGCACTGTCCATCTAATAATGGGCAGCCGTCAAAAGGTTGGAGGGTTTAGATGAAGACTGTTTTTATGTTTAGTGGCCAGGGTGCACAGTACGCTGGAATGGGTAAGGATTTATATAATAATTATTCTGTAGCAAAAGATATTTTTGACAGAGCAGATGAGGTGCTTGGGTATTCGATAAAGGATATTTGTTTTAATGATGAGGATAAGTTAGGAGATACAGAGTTTGCGCAGCCTGCAATTCTTACAATGAGTATTGCAGCTATGAAAGTACTTGAAGAGCGTGGTGTACGTGCAGATATGACAGCAGGGTTAAGTCTTGGTGAGTATTCTGCGTATGTTGCAAGCGGTGCTATGAAGTTTGAAGAGGCAGTCGCACTTGTTCAAAAGAGAGGAAAATTTATGGCAGAGGCAGTACCAAGTGGATTTGGTGCTATGTATGCTATTATAGGATTAGATACAGAGCTTGTAGAAGAAGCATGTAAGGAGGCTGTTGAAGCGGGGCTCGGGCTTGCAGTCCCTGCTAATTATAATGCTCCGGGACAGATTGTTATAGCAGGTCAGACAGAAGCTGCAGCTAAAGCAGCAGAGCTTGCTAAAGCTAAAGGAGCTAAGATGACAGTTAAGTTAAAGGTGAGTGGGCCTTTTCATACAGAGCTTCTTAAACCGGCAAGACAGAAACTTGAGCCTGAGCTTTTAAAAATGACAATTTCGCCTATGAAGATACCTGTATATACAAATGTAGATGCAGAAGTGGTTAAGTCAGAAGAGGATATTGTACCAATACTTACAAAACAGATAGTATGTCCTGTAAGATGGGAACAGATTATACGCAATATGTCAGAAGAAGGAGCAGATACATTTATTGAGCTCGGACCAGGAAAGACATTGTGCGGGTTTGTAAAGAGGATACTTAAAGGTGTTGTCAATGTGAATGTAGAGGATACGTCTACACTTGAGAAGGCTTTGGATAAGCTTAATTCGGCAGTATAAAAATAAAATTATTCATTTGAGACAGGAAATATAGTTATTGGAATGGAGAATTATATGTTAGAGGGAAAGACCGCACTTGTTACGGGAGCAGCAAAGGGAATTGGTAAAGCAGTTGCTGTTGCATTTGCAAAAGAAGGATGCAATATTGTTCTTAATTATCACAGCAGTTTACCAGATAATGTAATAAAAGAAATTGAAGGATTTGATGTGAAATGTATGCCGGTTAAAGGTGATGTGGCAGATTTTAATTTTGCAGCCGGACTTATAAAAGATGTAAAAAATGAGTTTAAAACTCTTGACATACTTGTAAATAATGCGGGTATAACCAGAGATATGCTGCTTATGCGTATGTCAGAGGAGCAATTTGATTCAGTTATAGACACAAATCTTAAGGGAGCTTTTAATATGATACGTCATGCAAGCAGTCTGATGTTAAAACAGCGAAGCGGATCTATTATTAATATGGCATCTGTTGTAGGTATAACAGGGAATGTTGGGCAGGCGAATTATGCTGCTTCAAAGGCTGGGATAATTGGTCTTACTAAGTCTGTTGCTAAGGAGCTTGCAGCGAGAGGAATTACATGTAATGCAATAGCACCAGGTTTTGTAGAAACAGACATGACAGATGTACTTGCAGAGGACACTAAAAAGGCAATGCTTGATGTTATTCCGCTTAAGCGTTATGGCCAGGTTAAGGATATAGCTGATGCCGCTGTATTTTTGGCAAAAAGTTCATATATTACCGGACAGGTGCTGAATGTTGATGGTGGTATGGTTATGTAACAGAGCTGTGTTTTTTATAAATAACGGCAAAATTTTTATGCAGAAATGAGGTTTAATATGGCTAGAAGATGTGTTATTACCGGTATGGGAGCGGTTACTCCGCTTGGCTCTACTGTAGATGCTTTCTGGAATGGGATAAAAAATGGTGTCTGTGGAATTGACTTTATTGAGAAGTTTGATACAACTGATTTTAAAGTAAAGGTTGGTGGAGAAGTAAAGGATTTTGATGCTGAAAAGTATATGGACAGAAAAGATATTAAAAGAAATGATATGTTTTCTGTGTATGCACTTGCGGCGGCAGCACAGGCTATGGAAGATTCCGGGCTTGATATGACTATGGAAGATGCATCAAGAATTGGTGTAATTGTTGGTTCTGGTATAGGTGGTCTTATTACGATGCAGGAGCAGGTTACACGCCTTAGGCAGAAAGGACCTTCCAGAGTATCGCCACTTTTTATACCTATGACTATAGGCAATATGGCAGCAGGTAATATTTCTATAAAGTATGGAGCAAAGGGTGTTTGCGAAAATATTGTAACAGCTTGTACTTCTGGTGCAAATTGCATAGGAACTGCATTCCGAAATATAAAGCATGGTTATCTTGATGCATGTATAACAGGTGGTGCAGAAGCAGCTATTTGTGAGATAGGGGTTGCTGGTTTTACAACTCTTACTGCACTTTCTACGAATCCGAATCCAAAGGATGCATGTAAACCTTTTGATAAGGAAAGAGACGGATTTGTTATGGGAGATGGCTCAGGTATACTTATACTTGAAGAGCTTGAACATGCACTTGCGCGTAAAGCTACGATATATGGTGAAATTGTAGGATATGGGGTGACTGCTGATGCATATCATATGACAGCACCTACACCTGATGGATCTGGGGCTGCAGCTGCTATAAAGGCAGCTATGGAGGAAGCAGGCATAGTTCCGGAACAGGTCGCATATATTAATGCACATGGCACAAGTACACATGCAAATGATTCGGGAGAAACTGCTGCAATAAAATTGGCACTTGGAGATGCAGCATACAATACTCCTGTCAGCTCTACAAAATCTATGACAGGTCACCTTCTTGGCGCAGCAGGAGCTATTGAAGCAATAATATGTGTTAAGGCTTTGGAAGAGGGTTATCTGCCTCCTACAATTAATTATAAAAATCCTGATGAGGAGTGCGATCTTGATTATATTCCTAATACAGGCAGGTCAGTAGAAAGGGCTGAATATGCTGTGTCTAATTCATTGGGGTTTGGTGGTCATAATGGAGTGCTTTGTTTTAAAAAATGGAATAGTTAGTTTATCCATTTGAAGAAAGGAATGAATGATATGCGTTATGAGGATATAAAAGAGCTTATTGCAATATTTGAAAAGACAGATTTAAATGATATGGAGGTGCGTCTTGATAATGCAGTTGTCAGGCTGAACAGAGGCAAGGCTGTACCTATGCCTATGCCTCCTGTCCTGCCGGATATGGTTCCAAATGCAGCACCTGCCGTATCTCCTGCTATTTCAAGTTTTCAAAAGCCTGTTGAACAGAAAAAAGAAGTTTTAAATACAGAAGGACTTCATGATATAACTATGTCTGAACCAGAAAAGGCTCCAAAACCGACAGGTGATGTAAGATATATAAAAGCTCCTATTGTGGGAACATTTTACCGCAGTGCTTCGCCTGAAAAGCCACCATATGTTGAAGTTGGAAGTACGGTTGCAAAGGGTGATGTAGTATGTATAATTGAAGCTATGAAGTTTATGAATGAGGTAAGCAGTGAGGAGAGCGGTAAAATCGTAGAAGTTCTTGTAGAGGATGGAGAATTTGTAGAATTTGGAGCACCGCTTTTTAGTGTGGAGTAAGAGGTAAGTATATGTCGATGGATATTAAAGAGATTATGGATGTAATACCACACAGACAGCCGTTTCTTCTTATTGATAGGGTAGAAGAAATAGTTAGCGGCGAGTCTGTTATTGCTATAAAGAATGTAACATATAATGAGCCGTTTTTTGCGGGCCATTTTCCAAGTGAGCCGGTTATGCCAGGAGTTCTTATAGTTGAGGCTATGGCGCAGGCAGGTGCAGTTGCAATCCTTTCGATGGAGGAATTTAAAGGAAAGACAGCATATTTTGGTGGCATTAAAAATGCAAAATTCAAAAATAAGGTTGTTCCTGGTGATGTTCTGCGTCTTGAAGTAAAAATTGATAAGCTTAAGAAAAATGCGGGAATAGGTCAGGGAACTGCATATGTTGGTGATAAAGTTGCTGCACAGGCTGATATAATTTTTATGATTGGTTAGTTGTTTATAGAACATAATTTGGTGCTGGTCACAGAGTGGACAGTGATATAATTGTAAATTGCTGTATATGATTGGAGGGCGTGATGTTTGACAAGGTTTTAATTGCTAATCGTGGGGAGATTGCGGTTCGCATAATAAGAGCATGCCGTGAAATGGGCATAAAGACGGTAGCGGTATTTTCAGAACCTGACAGAGAGGCACTTCATACACAGCTTGCAGATGAAGCTGTATGTATTGGTTCAGCGAAGGTATCGGAAAGTTACTTAAATATGAATAATATTATTTCTGCTGCTGTAGAAAAGAAAGTTCAGGCAATACATCCAGGCTTTGGTTTTCTTTCTGAAAATAGTACATTTGCGGCTATGTGCGAAGAATGTAATATTAAATTTATAGGTCCAGATGCCTCGGTTATTGACGCTCTCGGTAATAAGGCAAATGCAAGAAAGTTAATGATTGATGCAGGAGTTCCTGTGATTCCGGGAAGTGATGGTGTTGTGGAAAATACGCAAAAAGCACATGAGGTTGCAGATAAGCTGGGATATCCGGTTATAGTGAAGGCATCAGCAGGTGGCGGTGGTAAGGGTATAAGGATAGTGAGGAGTGCAGATGAGCTTGACGAGGCATTTGAGTCAGCAAGAAGTGAAACTGCGGCGGCATTTGGCGATGATGAGATGTATATGGAAAAGCTTATAGAGCATGCAAGACATGTAGAAGTACAGGTTCTTGGTGATAATTATGGTCATGTTATACATCTTGGAGAGAGAGATTGCTCGCTTCAAAGAAAGAATCAAAAGGTTCTTGAGGAGTCGCCATGTTTTGTGCTTAGTGATGAAATACGCGGAAAAATGTGTGCTTCAGCTGTTACTGCTGCAAAGGCGGCGGGCTATCAAAGTGCAGGCACTATAGAATTTTTGTATGATGAAACAAACGAAGAATACTATTTTATGGAAATGAATACACGTATTCAGGTGGAGCATCCTGTTACAGAAATGGTGACAGGTGTGGATATAGTTAAGGAACAGATTAGAATTGCAGATGGTGCAAAGCTTAAAATTAGTCAGGAGGATATAAAGATAGAGGGGCATGCTATAGAGTGCCGCATAAATGCAGAAGATGCGACAAGAGGATTTGCCCCTTGCCCTGGTTCTATAGAGTATCTGCTTTTGCCGGCAGGAGGGCTTGGATTAAGGGTTGATACGGCTGTATATGAGGGATATGAAATACCTCCTTTCTATGATTCAATGATTGCTAAAGTTATAGTGCATGGGAAAGACAGAAAAGAGGCAATATCTAAGATGAAACGTGCATTGTATGAATTTATTATAGAAGGAATTGTCACAAATATAGATTTTCAGGTGGAAATATTAAGTAATACTGATTTTCAAAAGGGAAAATATGACACTTCATTTTTAGCAGATTGGAAGGAATGATACTGTGAATTTATTTGGCAAGAGAAGTTATTTTTCATTAGATGGGAATGAAGATAAGAAAAAGAATGACCGCAAGAGGAAAAGAACAGAGCCGTCTATTCCTGATGGTATGTGGATTAAGTGCAATACTTGCAAAAATATAATATATAAGAAAGAAGTTACAGAGTATAAACTCTGTCCAAGCTGCGGTGCTCATTTTAGAATGAGTCCTGCCGAGAGGATTGCCATTACTTGCGACGAGGGAAGTTTTAGTGAGTTTGATGCAGATATGTCACCTAAAAATCCTATGAGATATCCTGGATATGGAGAAGTTATTGATAATGCGAAGAAAAAGTCAGGGATTAATGAAGCTGTTGTAACGGGCAGAGGTAAGATTGGTGGATATGATACAGTTCTTGCCATTATGGACAGTCATTTTATGATGGGCAGTATGGGGTCTGTTGTGGGGGAAAAGATAACAAGAGCGGTGGAATATGCTACAAAAAGCAGACTGCCTATTATAATATTTACAACTTCTGGTGGTGCGAGGATGCAAGAGGGAATTATTTCTCTTATGCAAATGGCAAAGGTGTCAGCGGCAGTTGGACGTCATAATGAGGAGGGGCTTTTATATGTAACAGTTCTTACTGATCCGACAACTGGCGGTGTTACTGCAAGCTATGCTATGCTTGGGGATATTATATTGTCTGAGCCTAAGGCATTAATAGGTTTTGCAGGTCAAAGAGTTATTCAGGCAACGATACATCAGAAGCTGCCAGAAGGATTTCAGCGTGCAGAGTTTCAAATGGAGCATGGATTTGTAGACAGGATTGTAAATCGTGAGGATTTAAAAGATGAACTTACAATTATCCTTAAACTTCATTCTTAATTGATTTTATTTGGGGGATTATAATGAATGACACTATGAAAAAGGTCGGGGTAGCAAGAAAAATTGAACGGCCGAATACCAAGGAATTTATATATGAAATTTTTGAGGATTTTCTTGAATTTCACGGAGACAGACTTTATGCTGATGATGGAGCTATAGTAGGAGGCATTGCAAATTTTGAAGGTATGCCTGTTACTGTGATTGGAATACAGAAAGGCCATGACCTTGATGAAAATGTAAAGTGTAATTTTGGACAGCCTAATCCTGAGGGTTATCGTAAAGCGCTTCGGTTGATGAAACAGGCAGAAAAGTTTAAGCGGCCTGTTATAACTTTTATAAATACAGCAGGGGCATACTGTGGCATTGGGGCTGAAGAAAGAGGTCAGGGCGAGGCTATAGCAAGAAATCTTATGGAGATGTCTAATCTTAGAACGCCTATTATAAGCATATTTATAGGAGAAGGCGGAAGTGGCGGAGCTTTGGCACTAGCTGTAGCTGATAATGTATGGATGCTTGAGAATGGTATGTTTTCAGTTCTTTCGCCAGAAGGATTTGCGAGTATATTGTGGCGCGATCCCTCAAGAGTAGATGAGGCAGCTGCTCTTATGAAGATGACAGCAAAGGATTTAATGAAAGATCATGTAGTAGACAGGATTTTTTATGAACCACAGGAGGGACTTGAAAATAATCTTAACTTTACTACAGAACAGATAAAAACTGCACTTAGAGAAACTCTTGGAGGGCTTAAAAGTATGCCGACAGAAGAACTTCTCGAAAAGAGATATACAAGATTTAGACAATATGGTGAGTTTTCAGAATAGGGATAATTTGATGTTTTTATTAAGTATAAAGTTTCACTAATGGTTCTTTGATACCAGTAGTGAAACTTTTTGTTTTTTATGATTCTTTAGTATGTATTCCATCGTTTGATATTGTAATCAGCTTGTCTTTAAACAGATGCCCTATTGCACGTTTAAATGCATTTTTGCTCATATGAAATCGATTTTTAATTTCCTCAGGATTGCTTTTATCATTAAATGGAAGAAAGCCATTTGCTTCTTTTAGGCAGTTATATATATATGAGGCATCTTCATTCATTTGCTCTGGTATTTTCTTTTTCACACTGAGAGTAAGTCTGCCATCTTCAAGGACCTGAGCGACTCTTGCATGTACAGGTTGATTTATGCGATATTTTTCAAAGACTTCTTTTTTTGGCAGAAGGGCAGAGTATTTGTCATCAACAGCAATGAATACTCCAAAATTATTACTTAACTCATATACGCGTCCAAATACTTCATCATCTTTTTTGTATGGAGAATCACATCTTAAATGTTCATATACTTTCATTGATGCACAAAGCCTTTCACTTTTGTCAAGATATAACGTAACAAGAACTGCATCACCTTCCTTAACTTCATATGATTGTTCTTTAAAAGGAAGCAATAAATCTTTTGAAAGTCCCCAGTCAAGAAATGCTCCAATGCGTGTTACTTCTTTTACATGAAGGCGGGCAATTCCACCAAGCTCTAATTCAGGTTCTAGTGTGGTAGCAATAGGTCTGTCCTCAGAATCTTTGTATACGAATACATTGAGAACATCTTTAAGTTCAGTTCCTTTTGGTACTTGTGACTTTGGAAGAAGTATTTTTTCGTTTTCATTGCCGGTAGGCGTATTTAAATATATGCCAAAATCTGTTTTTTTAGTTACAATAAGTTCCTGTGTTTTACCTAATTTTATTTTTTGTGCCATCAGTTTTGTACTCCTTTTGTCAGATACATTGATTTTTGCATTATTAATATATACTAATGGTCGTTTTTTTGACATTAGTATAATAAG
>CAMWXG010000046.1 GCA_947178155.1 uncultured Lachnoclostridium sp. | reverse complement strand
TCTTTAGTTAGTTATATCCTTATTTAATTGCGTTGGATTTTCCGATGTCGTATAACCCGATGTCGGAAAATCCAACACCGGGGGTTGTTATGGTGTTCAAAATCCGTCTAATTCAACTGCGTATAAGTTAGTTTCTATACTTCCTTATCACCGTAAAACTAAGGGTTTGAATGACTTTAATAATAATTCAACTGTCAAACTCCCGTGAATGCAATTTGCATATATGAAAAATTATAAAATTGTGTTATAATTTTTTAGTACGCATAAGAGAGAATAAATAAAGTTTTAGAGCGTGTTTGAAAATTGCTTTTTACGGTGAGTGCAAACCGTGGGAATGAATTTTAAAAAACGTTCTGGTTCAGAATAATATATTAAGCAAATATAATAGTTATATAATATATTAATATATGGAAATGGAGACTGATATGGACGCAAAAATGTTGACAGCAGGGACGTTTTATAAAGATTCTGATGAAAATATATACCAGATTAGGTGTATAGCAAAGGACAAAAGAGACAGGAAGGACATGGTGGTATATCAGGAAATGTTTTTTCCATATAATACATGGGTTACGTCTTTAGACGATTTTGATTTTACATCGGTGAGTTTAAAAGATGTTAAGTCAGGTAATGAATACAAATCTGAAAAAGAATTATTTTATAGAAATGATATGGATAATGAAGAAGATAATAAGATACAAATTTTTAATGATGAAATAAAAGACAGTGAAATCAGAGATGCCTTTATTAATGGGACTGTGGAAAAAAAGCTTGTAGGAAAAATACCTGATAGTGAAATAGCAAGACGTGGTTTTATGGAGTTTCTTGACGCAGGTACATATCATGACAAGTATCTTATATTTTTGGGGCTTAAGCCATATCTTGACACTCGTATTTTAAATAATATGGCTGTTTCATTGGATGTGGTTCTTGATGAGGGCACACTTGAGGAACAGTACGATTCTTTAAAAAGCTGTATTCAAACAATGGAACATTATGAAAACACCAGACTTAGATAAAAAATACAAAGTAGTTATTGCTTGACATATGTGCAAAAAAATGTTTTAATTATTTATGGGAAAAGTGATATTTTGTTACTTTTCACACACACGCCAAATTCTAGGGTTTTTGGCATGATTTTTGCCAAAAGTACGAGTTTTGCAATGCCATTTTGCATGATTTTGGAACAAAATCTTATTTTGGCAAAATGTGTGCATTCAGTGTTTTCAGCACTGCTTGTTATTGGTTATGAAGTGAACAGTAATGATATTTTTATTTTTAATGTTGACAGAGTAAAATAAATAGAGTATTATATTCACAGACAGAACATAAGTTCAGAAAGAATGTTCGGCGCGAGACACAACAGAAAGGAAAGGGGTTATTATGGCAAAAGCATCACTTGATGAAAGAAAAAAACTTGATGAAAGTAAAAAGAAAGCACTTGAGTCAGCTATGGCACATATAGAGCGTACATATGGAAAAGGTGCAGTTATGAAACTTGGAGACAATAAACATTTAAATGTTGAAACGTTTCCATCAGGTTCTTTGGGGCTGGACCTTGCGCTTGGGGTTGGAGGTGTACCCAGAGGAAGGGTAGTTGAAGTATATGGACCTGAGTCTGGCGGTAAGACTACAGTAGCTTTACATATGGTTGCAGAGGTTCAGAAGCAGGGAGGTATTGCTGGATTTATTGATGCGGAGCATGCACTTGATCCTGTATATGCTAAACGTATAGGTGTAGATATAGATAATCTATATATATCACAGCCTGATACAGGTGAGCAGGCACTTGAGATAACAGAAACTATGGTTCGTTCAGGTGCTATGGACATAGTTATAGTGGATTCAGTAGCTGCGCTTGTGCCAAAAGCAGAGATAGAAGGAGAGATGGGAGATAGTCATGTTGGACTTCAGGCAAGGCTTATGTCACAGGCTTTAAGAAAACTTACTGCTATTATTGGAAAGACTAGTTGTACAGTTATATTTATTAACCAGCTTCGTGAGAAAGTTGGGGTTATGTTTGGAAATCCAGAAATTACACCTGGAGGACGTGCGCTTAAGTACTATTCTTCTATAAGACTTGAAGTGCGCCGAGGAGAGCAGATTAAAAAGGATGGAGAGGCAATAGGAAACCGTACAAGGATTAAAGTAGTAAAGAATAAAGTTGCACCGCCATTCCGTGAGGCAGAGGTTGATATAATATATGGTGAAGGTATATCAAGGGAAGGTGATATACTTGACCTGGCAGCAAATGAAAACATAGTAAATAAAAGTGGTGCATGGTATTCATATAATGGCAGCAAGATAGGACAGGGAAGAGAAAATGCTAAAATTTATTTCAAAGAGCATGCTGATGTTATGGCAGAGGTAGAGCAGAAGGTTCGTGAAAAGTTTGCAAATGACAGTGATGTTTCTGATGATGAAAAAGAGAAAACAGAGGATTCCATGTCAGCAGGAGAAGAGATTGCACCAGTAGTGGAGAATGTGGATACAGGAGAGGAATAGTAGTTGCTATTCACAGCCAATAAAATTCGAGAATTTTTAATGTTTTTGTAGAAACGGGTAGTCTATATGGAAGATGATGAGATATTACAGGCAAAGAAGAAGGCTATGTCGTTGCTTTTGCATAATGACCGCACGGAATGGGAACTTACAGACAGGCTTATAAGAGCTGGTTTTTCAGCTCAGGCTGTACATGATGCTGTTGAATACGTAAGAGGATTTCATTATATTGATGACAGGCGTTATGCGGAAAGATTTGCACAGATTTACCATAGCAGAAGAAGTATACAACGTATAAAACAGGATTTGAATAAGAGACATATTCCTGATGAGTATATTGAAATGGCTATATCTGAAATAGAAGGTGGTGACAGTGAAGCTATACAAAAAGAAATTGCGAAACTTACACATGGTAAAGCAGATTTTTCGTATGAGGAGAAGCAGAAGATTATTGCAAAGCTTTATAGAAAGGGATTTAGATTAGAAGATATAAGGCGCTTTCTTGATTTATAGTTCTACAGTAGTTATATAAGCGTAAAATTGTATTAGTGTTAGTGACGAAATGGACAGTAATTACTACATGTAATATTTGCATAAAAATGATATGCCTTATGCTTGACATTTTAGTACAAAAAGTATAAAATTAATATGTTGTACTATGTGCAATGAATAAAATGATAAGGAGGTGCTCCTGTTCGATGTTACCAGTAGTTGCTAAAGTTATTATAGCAATTGTGGTTCTATTAGCTGCGGTTATCGTAACGGCGTTTGTAACTAAGTCAGTTTCCGTTACCAAGTATAAAGAGCTTGAAGAGGCTAAGGTTGGCAATGCAGAGGAAAAGGCAAGAGGGATTATTGATGATGCTTTGAAGGCTGCGGAAGCGAGCAAACGTGAAGCACTGCTTGAAGCCAAGGAAGAGGCAATTCGTACAAAGAATGAAATTGAGCGTGAATCCAAGGAGAGAAGAGCAGAGATACAGCGATACGAGAAGCGTGTATTATCGAAAGAGGAGACTCTGGATAAGAAGTCAGAAGCATTAGAGAGAAAAGAGGCTAAGTTAAATACTAAAATTTCTGAATTAGATAAGCAGAAGCAGGAAGTTGAAGTTATTAAAAATAGTCATTTGAAGGAGCTTGAAAAAATCTCAGGTCTGACCTCTGAGCAAGCAAAGGAATATCTATTAAAATCTGTTGAAGAAGATGTTAAACATGAAACTGCTGTCTTTATAAAAGAAATGGACAGAAAAGCAAAAGAAGAAGCTGACAAGAGAGCAAAAGATTATGTTGTCAATGCTATACAGCGCTGTGCTGCTGACCATGTTGCGGAGACTACAATCTCAGTTGTACAGCTTCCAAATGATGAAATGAAGGGTAGGATTATCGGAAGAGAGGGACGTAATATAAGAACTCTTGAAACTCTTACAGGTGTTAATTTGATTATTGATGATACGCCGGAAGCGGTAGTTTTATCGGGATTTGATGGAGTTAGACGGGAGATTGCAAGAATTGCTCTTGAAAAACTTATTGTCGATGGGAGGATTCATCCGGCAAGAATTGAAGAAATGGTTGAAAAGGCTCAAAAAGAAGTTGAGTCGATGATTCGTGAAGAAGGAGAGGCTGCAACCCTTGAGGTGGGAGTTCATGGTATTAATCCAGAACTTATTCGTTTGTTAGGTAGAATGAAATTTAGAACCAGTTATGGGCAGAATGCTTTAAAACATTCAATAGAAGTAGCATATCTTTCAGGACTTATTGCTGGAGAGATAGGCGAAGATGTAAGAGTTGCCAAAAGAGCTGGTTTGTTGCATGATATTGGCAAGTCTGTAGACCAGGAAATGGAAGGTACTCATGTACAGATTGGCGCAGAGCTTTGCCGGAAATATAAGGAGTCATCGGTTATTGTAAATGCTGTTGAAGCACATCATGGTGATGTAGAGCCGGAGACTTTAGTAGCGTGTATTGTACAAGCTGCCGATACTATTTCAGCAGCACGTCCGGGGGCACGCAGAGAAACTTTAGAAACATATACAAACAGATTGAAACAGTTAGAAGATATTTCCAATAGCTTTAAAGGAGTTGACAAATCATATGCTATTCAGGCAGGTCGTGAGGTAAGAGTAATGGTTGTACCTGACAAAGTTACAGATGACGATATGATTCTTCTTGCAAGGGATATTTCTAAGCGCGTTGAAGATGAATTGAAATATCCAGGTCAGATTAAAGTTAATGTTATCAGAGAATCCAGAGTTACAGAATATGCTAAATAGACACAATAGCCTGTAAACACAAGAAGAAAGAGCCGTCTTAAGACGGCTCTTTTCTACCTTATGGTAATTTAGTTCTGCTGTAAATTTAAAGGCTGTTATAAGACAGAAATATTAGAATAGGAAGCTGATATGGTTATTATACGGAAAAGTTCGTATAGCAAAGAAAAAATTATTTTGTATGATTTAAAATCTAAAAATACAGAAAATAATGAAGAAGATAAGAAATGTAGTCAGGCAGAAATTGTATCAGATACAAATTATGGAATTGCAGTTGATATTGGTACTACAACGGTTGCAGTAAGTTTGTTTTCGATTGAGGATAAAAGGCAGATTGGCAATATTACAGAAACAAATGAACAGACTAAGCTTGGCAGTGACGTAATGATGCGTGTTATGAATTCAATTAGAGGAATGTCAGAGAGTCTGCATGATATGATAGTTTCCCAAGTTGAAAGAATGGTATATACACTTATAAATGAAAATGGTGGTGATAGTACAAAGCTTACCAAGATGGTAGTAGTTGGAAATACTGTTATGTGTCATTTCTTCCTTAACATGGATATTAGCGGAATGTCTGGTTCGCCTTTTATGACTGCATATAAAGGAAGCTTTGAGTGTATAAGTGGTGATATTGGATTTAAGGAATATAAAAATATAAATATATATGTTGTATCAGGAATTGCAGCACATGTTGGAGCAGATGCTGTAGCTGTATTGTGCGAAACTGCTCTTTATGATAAAGATAAAATACAGTTAGCGATTGACATTGGAACAAATGCAGAGATTATATTAAATAGCAGAGGAACAATAACAGCATGTTCGGCAGCTGCAGGTCCGGCATTTGAAGGAGCTGGACTAGAGTGTGGTGTGAGGGCAAAAGATGGTGCGATAAATAAAGTAAGGTTAAACAGGGCAAATGGTAATATTATACTTGACGTAATAGGTACAGGTGATAATATAGAAGAAGTGAATGGAATATGTGGTTCAGGTATTGCAGATGCTATTGCAGGACTTTTGCATATAGGGGTTTTGCGCACTGATGGTTATATGCTAAATTATGATGAGGCTGTTTTAGAAGGCATTAATTTAGAGTTGGCAAGCAGGCTAAACACATCAGATGAGGGGAATTATTTTACACTTTTAAAAAACGGTGAAGCAGGCATAAGTACAGCTAATACAAAAGATATAGTTATAACACAAAGAGATGTAAGAAATATACAGCTTGCAAAGGCTGCGATACAGGCAGGATGTGAGACTTTATTGGATATCCAGGGCCTTAAGGTATCAGATGTAGATGAGATAAAGATAGCAGGTGTATTTGGAAAATTTATAAATCCTAAGTCAGCAATATTTTTTGGGCTATATCCAAAGGTTGATATGGATAAACTTGAGTTTGTAGGTAATGCTGCGGGTAATGGAGCTGCTGGGGTATTGCTTGATGAGGATTTTAAGAAAATCACTGAAAAATATGCTTCTTATGTAAAACACATAGAACTTGCAGATCAAGAGAAATTGAAAGATAAATTTATCTATGCAATGGAGCTGAAAACGTGGTAAAATGTTGAGTAATATTTCAAACACGCTCTGGATTAAGAGATGCTTTGCAACACTATAAACAGTGTGTTTTCATGATTGCAAGTTTATGGAAAGTATATGCAGAAATAGGAGGAATTATGAAATTAGGTTTTATAGGTGCAGGAAATATGGCATGTGCAATGATAGGAGGAATTATAAAAAGTAATCTTATTAATTGTAGGGAGATAATAGCATCAGCAGCAACACAAAAGACTATTGACAGAGTATCAGAAGAGTTTGATATAGAGGTGACACTTGACAATAAGGAAGTTGCAAAAGCTGATATATTATTTTTAGCAGTTAAACCAATTTACTGCAGTCAGGTAATTGAAGAAACCAAATGTGTACAGGTAAGTGACAGCCAGATAATTGTGAGCATTGCAGCAGGAAAGTCAATAAAGTGGCTTGAGGGGGCATATGGAAGCGAAAAGAAGATAATCAGAATTATGCCAAATACACCTGCACTTGTAGGAGAGGGAATGACAGCAGTATGTCCTAATAAGAATGTTAAGCAAGACGAGCTTGACAGGATATGTAGACTTCTTGAAAGTTTTGGTAAGGCAGAAGTTATAGATGAAAGATTAATGGACGCTGTGATTGCGGTAAGCGGAAGTTCTCCTGCCTATGTTTTTATGTTTATAGAAGCAATGGCAGATGCGGCAGTAGCAGAAGGGATGAACAGAGAGCAAGCATATCAATTTGCAGCACAATCTGTTTTAGGAAGTGCTAAGATGATACTTGAAACTGGAAAGCATCCGGCTGAGTTAAAGGATATGGTATGTTCTCCAGCCGGAACTACTATAGAAGCAGTAAGGGCGCTTGAAAAATCAGGATTTAGAGGCAGTGTAATGGAAGGTATGAGGGCGTGTGCTGATAGGTCAAGAAATATGTAAATCTAATGATTAATACAGTTATTTTTTTGAAATTTATGAATATATCTGTATTATGAAAAATAAAAAAAGTTTATTGACACTAAAGAGAATTATAAGCATAATTATTATATTTTCTGTTTTTATAAGTGTGGTATATTCTGTCAGATGGGAAAGTGACATGAAAATCCGTATTGAAGTACGTGAACAGCTTGAAGCAGAGGATATGGGTATATATGCAAAGAAATTATTAAATGAAATAGAATATTTTCCAGTCTGTGATGACAGAACAGGTAAGGCAGAGTGCTTTTTTGATAATGGATATGGAGCTGGAAGGACATATGGAGGAGAACGAAAGCATGAGGGAATAGATATTATGTCATCATATAATAAAGCAGGATATTTAAAAATAAGGTCAGTTTCAGATGGTGTAGTTGAGAAAAAGGGCTGGCTTGAGCTTGGCGGATACAGACTGGGTATAAGGGGTGAGTCAGGATTTTACTATTATTATGCACATCTTGACAGTTATGCTAAAGGTATTACAGAAGGCAAGAAAGTTAAGGCAGGCGAAGTAATAGGATATATGGGAAATACTGGATATGGTCCAGAAGGAACTACAGGTAAATTTGATGTTCACCTGCATTTTGGTATGTATTTTAACAAAGAAGGTGAAGAGATAAGTATAAATCCTTATTATATATTGTTATATTTATCAGAAAGAAATGTTAAAAGAATAATTTTAGATTGATAACTTGGAGGAACATCATGGAAATACAGCTTTGGAGAGAACTATTAGATCCATACCGTCAGGCGGTAGATGAATTGGTAATAAAATTTATGCATATTAAACAGGAATTTCAGGATTCAAGGATGTATTCGCCTATTGAATCAGTATGTGGCAGAGTAAAAAGGATATCAAGTATTTTAGATAAAGCACAAAGAAAGGGTGTTGATATAGAACATCTTGAAGAGAAGATGGAAGATATAGCAGGTGTACGCATAATATGTCAGTTTGTGGAAGATATAAATACTGTTGTTGATATTATCAGAAAACGAAGTGATTTTGAGATAAAACAAGAGAAGGATTATATAACGAAAAGCAAGCCAAGTGGTTATAGAAGTTATCATATTATTGTATATTATACAGTTCAGACGATAAAAGGACCTAAAAGACTTCAGGCAGAGATACAGGTTAGAACGCTTGCCATGAATTTCTGGTCAACGATAGAACATTCACTTCAGTATAAGTATAAAGAACACATGCCTGATGAATTAAGGGGCAGACTTTTACGTGCAGCAGATGCGGTAGATGCACTTGATGATGAAATGGCTTCAGTGCGTGATGAGATTATGGATGCTCAGAATTCTAATCGTCAGAGAGCAAACTTGATAGCGGATATACTTAATAATATTGAGAATTTATATCATATAGCAAATGAACGAGAGGTAACAAAGATACAAAATGAATTTTTTGATATATATAAGCTTAATGATATAAGCCTTTTAAAGCGTTTTAATAAGCAGCTTGATGTGCTGGCAGAAACGTACAGAGCACAGAGTTTACAGCCATTTACAGGAAGTCTTACTATAAAAAGCACAAGGTATTATAATTAAGACTCTGCAGAATAAGAAATGAATGAGGTATACGTATGAATGTAGAAAAGGGCTGTGCAGGGTATATAAATCGCAGAAAGAAAAATGCGTTTATCGGAGTGCTTTGTATGGTAATAATAGGAATTACTGTTTTTATTGTAGGACTTTTTTTAAACAATATGTCTAACCGCAATATATTTACAGTAGCAGCAGTGCTGTTTGTGTTGCCGGGAGCTAAATATCTGGTGCGTTTTATTGTAATGTTTCCATATCATTCTGTTGATGAAGAAAGATATAATAAAATTAAAGAATATTTAGATGATAGGATGGAGCTTTATACGGATTTGGTGATAACTTCATCTGAAAAGGTTATGTTTCTTGATTTTATCGTTATAGGAAATAATCAAGTGGTTGGGCTTATTGGGGAAAGACAGGATTTGTCATATATTAGAAAATATTTAGGTACAGGAGTATTAAACTGGGGTGATGATTACAAAGTTAAAATTGTTGACAGTGAAAAAGTATTTATAAATGAGCTTAAAAGTATAGAGCCTGCTGATGTAGATGAAGAAGAAGAAAATAATGTAAAATCATATATTATGTCTCTTATAGTATGAGTAAAGAATTGATTTAGAGAAAGGTTTATTTTTGTAAAATGCAGATAATAAATGTTACTGCCAAAAATGAGGGGCAGAGATTGGACAGGCTTCTTGCAAAATATATGCCAGAAGCGCCAAAAAGCTTTTTCTATAAAATGCTTAGAAAGAAAAATATTGTATTAAATGGCATGAAAGCATGTGGAAATGAAAAAGTTGTAGATGGTGATGAGATTAAGCTGTTTTTATCTGATGATACAATAGCAGGTTTTAATAAAACTAAAGCAGATAATAAAAAATCAAGTATAGACAAAGTCGAGTGGGAAAGTGCTAATAGAGAAATCAGAGGAGATTATAACTTTAAAACGGATGAATTTAAGCTTGATATAGTATATGAAGATGACGATATAATTATAGTAAATAAGCCTGCTGGTATACTGTCTCAGAAGGCAAAACCAGATGATATATCACTTGTAGAGTATATTAATTCATATATCAGTAAAAGAGATATTTCAGAAAAGTGTGAATTTAGTACATTTAATGCAGGTATCTGCAATAGGCTTGACAGAAATACAAGCGGACTTGTTGTTGCTGGTAAGAGTGTGAAAGGGCTGCAATGGGCAAACAAATTATTTAAGGATAGGGCTTTAAAGAAGTATTATCTGTGTATAGTGAAGGGAAGAGTGGAATGCCCTGCACGAATAGATGGTTATCTTACTAAAAATTCAGAGCATAATAATGTAACAGTAACAGATTATGAAACAGCCGGTTCATCAAGGATAATAACAGAATATAAACCATTAGGATATGGGAAGCTTTATGGCAAATATTATACTTTGCTGAAAGTTCGTCTTGTAACAGGAAAATCGCATCAAATAAGAGCACATCTTAAAAGTATAGGTTATCCTATTATAGGTGATTCTAAATATGGGCATAAAGATGTTTATAACATATTTAAGAAAGAGTTTGGATTAAAGCATCAGCTTCTTCATGCATGGAGGTTATGTTTTTTATACACAGAGGGAGTTCCTGATAAATATAATGGAGTGACATTTGAAGCACCGATTTCTTTAGAATTTCAAGAAATTATAAAGAAGCTTGGTATTGAGAATGCAGATATTAAGGAGTAGGATATGCCATCGTGGAATTCAAGAGGGCTTAGAGGCTCTATGCTAGAGGAGGCAATTAATTATACTAATGAAAAGTATCGCAGGGAGCGGCTTGCGCTTGTGCAAAAAATACCAACACCGATTACGCCTATGGAAATAGACAGGGAAAAACATCATATTACACTTGCATATTTTGAACAGAAGAGTACAGTTGATTATATAGGAAATGTTCAGGGAGTTCCTGTGTGCTTTGATGCAAAGGAGTGTGCAACAGATACATTTCCACTTCAAAATATACATGAACACCAAATGAAGTTTATGAAAGAATTTGAACAGCAGCAGGGTATAGCATTCTTAATAATATATTTCAGCAGCGCAGGTATATATTTTTATGTGCCATACAAAGATGTTGAGGTATTCTGGGAAAGAGCAGCAAGTGGAGGCCGTAAAAGCTTTAGAAGAGAAGAGCTTGATACAAATTACATATTAAAAGTAAGTAATCAGGTCTTTATTCATTATCTTGATGCAATTAGCAGGGATTTAGATGACAGGGAATAAAAGACTTTACTTAATGGTAAATATAGTTTAAACTTATTAACAATAGTATAATAGACAAACTCTAAGGAGGAAATAAAAGGCATGGGTGAAAATTTAAAATCAGAGTTGATTGCAGTAGGTGTAGATTATGAGAGTGCACTTGAGCGTTTTATGGGAAAAGAAAATTTATATCAGAGATTTCTTATTAAGTTTCTTGATGATAAGAATTTCCAGAGCCTTGAGGAGTCCTTGAGAGATAAGGATATTGAGGAGGCTTTTAAAAGTGCACATACTATAAAGGGGCTTTCGGGCAATCTTGGGTTTAATAAATTGTCTGATACAGTAGTACCTTTAGTTGAAGCACTACGTGCAGGAACTCTTGAGAATACAGATGATATGTTTGCAGAGTTAAAGAAAGTATATGAAGATATTTGTGGTGTTATTTGCAAATATAAATAAAGACAGATAAAAAGAAATTGCTGTACAAAAATTACATACAAGATATAACTTTTTGTTTCAAATACAATACTTTATGTCTTGAAATGTTATAGTTTTGTGCAACAACTTCTTTTTATAAGAACAATTATTTATTTTCTATAAGTGGAGTACTCTTTCTTTTATTTCCTGTGTACGTCCCTGATTCCAGAATTGTGTGCCAATGTATCCACAGGTACGACGTGCAACATTCATCTTGTCCTGATTGGTGTTGCCGCAGTTAGGACACTGCCATATAAGTTTGCCATGACTGTCAGTAACTATTTCTATTTGACCTGTGTAACCACATTCCTGACAATAATCACTTTTTGTATTAAGTTCTGCATACATTATATTGTCATATATATATTTCATAACTTCAATTACAGCATCAATATTATTTTCCATATTTGGAACTTCTACATAGCTGATTGCACCTCCTGGTGAAAGCTGCTGAAACTGGGCTTCAAATTTCAGCTTGTCAAATGCGTTAATATCTTCAGTTACATGTACATGATAGCTGTTGGTTATATAGTTTTTATCAGTGACTCCCTCTATTATGCCAAAACGCTTTTGAAGATTTTTGGCGAATTTATATGTGGTTGATTCAAGTGGAGTTCCATAAAGGCTGAAATCAATATTTTCTTCCTTTCTCCATTTAGCACAGGCATCATTAAGGCGGTGCATTACTTCAAGTGCAAAAGGTGTGGCTTCTGGGTGAGTATGTGATTTGCCTGTCATATAGCGTGTGCATTCACATAGTCCTGCATATCCCAGAGAAATAGTTGAGTATCCGCCATAAAGCAGTTCGTCTATAGTTTCACCTTTTTTAAGACGTGCAAGTGCTCCATATTGCCATAGGATAGGTGCCACATCAGAAGGTGTACCTTTAAGTCTGTTATGACGACACATAAGAGCGCGTTTACAAATCTCCATACGTTCATCAAATATCTGCCAGAATTTGTTTATATCACCTTTTGAAGAACATGCTATATCTACAAGATTTACAGTTACAACACCCTGATTAAACCTTCCATAGAATTTTGGATTGTTATTTTCATCGTGATATACAGTGAGGAAGGAGCGGCATCCCATGCATGTATAACAGTTGTCATTTTTGAGCTGTTTCATTATTTTTTCAGATATATAGTCAGGTACCATTCGTTTTGCAGTACATTTTGCGGCAAGTTTAGTCAGATGCCAATATTGAGTGTCTTCATGTATATTGTCTTCTTCAAGGACATAAATAAGCTTTGGAAATGCAGGTGTTATATATACACCTTTTTCATTTTTTACTCCAAGTATGCGCTGATTTAATATTTCTTCTATAATCATGGCAAGGTCATCACGCAACTGTCCTTCTTTAACTTCATTAAGGTACATAAATATTGTTACAAATGGAGCCTGTCCATTAGTGGTCATAAGAGTAATTACCTGGTACTGAATCATCTGAACGCCACGTTTAATTTCATCTTTTACACGAAGCTCGGCAACTGCATTAATCTGATCTTGGTTATATTTAAGATTTGTCTTTTTAAACTCCTCTTCAACCTGTCTGCGAAATTTCTGTCTGCTTACATCTACAAATGGTGCAAGATGTGATAGTGATATGCTTTGACCACCATATTGAGAGCTTGCAATCTGTGCGATACTTTGTGTGGCAATATTGCATGCAGTTGAAAAGCTTTTTGGCTTATCTATCATGGTTTCGCTTATAACAGTGCCATTTTGCAGCATATCTTCGAGATTGACAAGACAGCAATTATGCATGTGCTGTGCAAAGTAATCTGAATCATGAAAATGAATTATTCCCTGTTCATGCGCACGTACAATGTCTTTAGGAAGTAAAAATCTTTTAGTAATGTCTTTGCTTACTTCCCCTGCCATGTAGTCACGCTGTACACTGTTTACGGTAGGATTTTTATTGGAATTTTCTTGTAAGACTTCTTCATTTTTACATTCAAGAAGGCTTAATATTTGCTTGTCAGTAGAGTTTGACTTGCGGACAAGAGCTCTTTTATATCGGTAAGTAATGTATTTTCGGGCAATCGTAAATGCGCGCTTATCCATAATCTGATTTTCAACAAGGTCTTGAATCTCCTCAACATTAAGTGCTCTTGGCATATCAAGGCATATTTTTTCTATATTTGATGCAATTTCTCTAACTTGTTCATCAGAAAGACGTTCAGTTTCTGGGACTTCTTTATTGGCTTTATTTATCGCAATAATAATTTTGTTTATATCAAATGTATTTTCTACGCCGCTTCTCTTAATTATTTTCATAGTAATCCTCATTTCTGTGTTGTTTTTTGCATAATTAATCCTAAATATGAAAAGTTGCTGTATGAGAAAATACTACCACATATGGTAGTATTTTGCAATAGGTATACTAAATATTGTACAAATAACTCTGTGACGATGCAGATGCAGAACATCGTCAATATTGAAGTTACTTATATGCTTGTTATCGGTATAAAACGTAGTCACTCATTTCATGTATAAAACCGCTGTCAGATAAGGCTTTTACAGCTATGTCAGGATATGTCTTTACTGTAATTCGTTTTCTGCCTGCGAATATTCTGCCCTTCTTGTATTCTTTAGAAAACATATTCAGACATTCTTTAAGATATTGAGCATCTGTTTCAAAAGTGCGTAGTGTATTTCCATATTTTTCAAAAATAGCAACAGGGAGTCCTTTACTAAAGGCTGCGGCTGTTCCTTTTACATTAATAAATGAACGTTCCTGTTCGTGCGCAAAAAGTTTTCCCCATGGCTGCATAGGATCAGAAACGTTTAGCCAAATCATATCATCTAAAGGACTTTGAAGAAATGAGGTTATGCTTTCAAAATCATTTCGACGGATAAATTGAGTGCCAGAAAGCCCTTTTATAAAATATCCTCTTCTTACTTGTCCAGTATATTCTTGAACACGCAAAATGGATAGAGCTTCCTGCCATTGTATACCATATGCTAAAGCCGTTTCTCTGCACATTATAAAGTATTTGTTGAAACATTGTTCCATTTGCTCTTGTATTTTGAGGGGTTTTAGAGGACGCACTAAGTCCCAGCGTCCAGCGTTTAGTGCTTTAACATGTGCACCAACACGCCGTTTGGCTGACGTTTTTTTAATTTTGTCTTTTTCTAACCATTGCCGCACTGGTACAAAGCTGTCAGCGCACACTATTCCCTTTTCCAAAAGTGAAAGAAGTGTATCATATGGTGACTCTCCAGGGAGTATACCGTTTAATGCCTGCATAAAGCTGGCTCCTCGTTTAGATAGTGCCTCTGCAATTAGTCTTTCCTTTTCTGAAAGATTATCAAATGGGATATTAAGAGGCGTATCCCAATCAATCTGTTCTGTGCTGTCAAAACGGATTTTACCTTTATATTCCATATGCCAAAAATATTCTCCAGAAGACAGTACATTATCTAATAATGTCTCCTGATAATTTTTAACTCTGTTTGGCAGAAGCAATTCCTCCCACTCGGCTGCCGGATAGGAAGTGCCAGAGAGAACAGAAAGTGCTGAACTTATACATTCTTCTGCTGGAGCATTATATTGTATACGAGAAAGCAGCAGAGCTGCATATGAAGCAGAAGGACATGTGGAAATTTCTTCTCTGCGGTTTTTTAATGTTTTTGTTCGTGCACGTTTGTATAATTCAGCATGGTAGTAGAGAATTTCTTTTCTGGTATCTTTATTTTCTATATTGCTTTGAGTAGCTTGTTTAATTATATCATTACGGCGGCAAAGTTCTTCAAGCAATTCAAATGTTTCTTCTTCCTGCCATCCATATCGCATTGCAATCTGGTGTACATTTGATGCACCACGGTAACGAAGCATACGACGTACAATTTCCATTGCTTTTTCTTGGTTTTCTGATGTTATTATATGTGTAACTTCTATGGTGTCTGTCTTTTGCATGTGCTTATTTTTGATATCTGTAATATTTTTTTCTATTATATATCCATTTTCCTTGACTCTTGTTTCAAGTACCATGTTGTAATCAGATTCATGCTCTGCTGCAATCCAAAGTCCCTGTTCAAGATAGATTACGCGTTCCTCTTTTGCAAGATTTTCAAGCCATTCTACAGGAATATCTAATTCTCCGGCAGCAAGGTCGCCTTCTATCATTAAGAGGGAATGAAGCTGTTTTTCATTTTCAGGCAGTTTTTGTCTGGCTTGAACCTGCGCGAGCTCATGTGTTCCTGGCTGCAGTAAATCTTTTTCTTGTTTTAATGCTTCTTCTACAGCAGCATGAATGCCTCTTGGAGTAGGTGCATAATCATACATTACAGCAGCTTCCTGCTCCCATTGCAGAGGCAGTGACATTGGAGAAGGAATGTCTGAAAATATCTCACGAACTTTAATAAATCCTGATTGAATTTTTTCCAAAATCTCTTTTACTCCAAACACATCCCATAATTGGTGCATACACTCTTGTCGTGTTTCACGAATCAGAGGGTGTTCTTTATCCTTAACTATCTGCTCCAGCATTTCTGAACTCCTAAGTCTTTGCATCCATAGGGGCAGTCTGCCATTTATTTTTACACCCATCATTAGCGCCCTGCTGCTGTTGTAGCGGAAAGCCATGTTAAATAGAGGAGTAGAAGGAAGCAGTGCTGACAGAATAGTTTCTGATGTTTCAGGAAAAATTCTGTATAATAGCCCTTCTGGCAAAGACTTATCTCCATATGAGTAGAGTAAAAAGCCATCTTCTTCATCTACACTACCTACCTCTATGTTAAGTTCTTCGCGGGCAGTATGGGCTGCAAGCAGAGAAAGCGGAGCATTAATACGCCGTCCAAAAATGGAGTGGACCATTAGTTGGTAGTTTCCGGACTGGTCTTTAAAATGCTCAATGATAATGGTTCTATCATCAGGCATGCCGCCTGTTGCTTTAATCTGGCGTTTCAAATATCCAGCTGCAAGAGTAGATGCAGCTTTATCAAGCCCAAGTTTTAAAAGTGCCTCTGTAAGATTTCCATCTTCTTCTGCTTCTGTGAGTTTGCGAAGAATTTGTCCAAATAATGTACCTGTTTCTTTATCTCTTCCCTTTATTTCGCCTTTCCAAAACGGAAGTCTTGCACCTTCTACAGGAGCCTGTGTTACAGTCACTGTATCTTTGCCTATATCTAATACCTTCCATGCGAAAGCTCCAAGAATAAAACGGTCACCTCTCTGTGTTTCATAGACAAATTCTTCATCTGCTTCACCAACTTTTACGCCCTCTTCTGTACGTACAGTATAAAGGCCTTTATCAGGAATTGTACCACCTGCTGAAACAGCAAGCATTCTGCTGTAACCATCTCCTTCAACTTTTTCATGAATTCTGTCATATAAAATTCTTGGACGCACCGAGATTTCCCTTTTGTGTTCATAGTCTCCGGCAAGCATATTCAGGATAGATTTAACATCTTCTTTTGTTACATTTCTAAAACTCCATGCTCTGGGAAGTATTTTCATTACTTCATCTATTTCATAGCTTTTAAAGGCGGACATAGAAACAAGGTGCTGTGCAAGTACATCAAAACAGCCTTTAGGTGGATTCATTGGTTCTACATCAGTTTTTCTTGCAAGTTTGGCAGTCATTCCGCAAAGTATACATTCGGCTGCTGTTCTTGGAAACATGTACATAATACTGGTGCGTGAAGGATTGTGCCCAGCTCTGCCAAGTCTTTGCATGGTACTTGAAACTGTGCGGGGACAGCCTACTTGGAGTACCTGGTCAATTTCCCCAACATCAATTCCAAGTTCCATTGAAGAGGTAGCACATAAAAGCCGCAGCCTACCTTCACGTAAAGCTTTTTCCGTTTCATTTCTCTGTTCTTTGGAAAGACTTCCATGATGAACACGGGCAAAATCTTCGCCGCCAAGAAGATTAACATAATATGCAAGTTTTTCTGCATATCTTCTGCCCTCAACAAAGGCAATTACACTGCGGTTTCCCTGACAATGCTGATATACAAGAAGTGAAAGTTTCTGCCAGACAGGATCTTTTTTATGACCTCTGCTTTCCATATACGATCCAAGTATTTTTATCTCTACTGTTTTTTTCATAGCTGGTGCTATAACCTGAACCGGTTCAGGTGCAAGATATTCTGCAGCTAATGAAAGATTGGAAATAGTAGCAGACAAACCAATACGCTGTAGTGGTTTTTGACATAAGTAATCCAGTCTTGCAAGAGATAACATTAGATGTGCACCACGTTTTGTGTCCATTAGTGCATGAAGTTCGTCTATAATTAAAGCACTTGCTGTACAGAGTAAATTTTGTCCGGTTTTGCTGGTAAGCATTAAATAAAGAGATTCTGGTGTAATAATAAGAATATGTGGTGGTTTTCTTATCATCTGACGTCGTTCTTTTTGTGTAGTATCTCCAGTGCGGATTGCAACTTTTATAAGTTCTTCGCCACCAATTCCTGTAAGCGGTTTTCTTAGATTTTCGCGTATATCGGCAGCTAAAGATTTTAGTGGTGATACATATATAAGCTGCAATTCGGGTTTTAGAGTACCTTCCACAGCCTGTCTTTTTAGCTTGTCAAGAAAGACCAGAAAAGCAGAAAGCGTTTTTCCGGTTCCTGTAGGAGCAGAAACAAGTACATGTCCTCCTGCGGCAATAGCAGACCATGCTGTTTCCTGTACAGCAGTAGGAGTCTTAAAGGTTTTTTGAAACCATTCGGCGGTTTCTGTATCAAACAAATGTAAACAATCTTTCATCTAGTTTCCTTTCTACATGCAAAAAGCTTTAAATCCTTTAAAATTGACAGAGCAAATAAAATTTGTGCAATATGATTATAATGAAATGAAATAAGTGATTCAATAAAGTTTATTTATTTTAGATTTTTTAGGAT
>CAMWXG010000045.1 GCA_947178155.1 uncultured Lachnoclostridium sp. | reverse complement strand
TTATTTTAGCAGTATTGTTTGCTGCTTTATTTAAACTTAAAACTGTTGCATCCGAAACTGTCGTTTTTGTATCGGCATTGTCATCTGCCATAATATTCTTTACAGCAGTCAGGTTACTTGAAATTTCTATATGAACAGGTTTTGTATTAAGCTGTTTACAGATGCTTGTTATAATGTCTGTCTTTGTTGTAAACGGAATAAGCAGCCGCACAATTACTGCAAGCCATATGTAATACTGCCATTTTTTGCTTAATCTGTTTTTATATAAAGGCTTAAGCAATAGCAGAAGAATAATCATAAGTGTGCCAGATACTGATAATGAAAAAAATATTCTTATAAATTCATCCATTAATTTTCATCACTGCCTTTCCAGTATTTTTTAAGTTCATCATAATCATCTGCAGATATTAAATTGTTTTGAATAAGTGTAGAAACTAAAGATGCTACATTTCCTTCATAAACTTTATTGATTAATGTTGTTGTCTGCATGGTTTGGTATTCTTCTGCTGATATAAGAGCAGTATATTTGTTTCGTCTGCCAATTTTATTTGTAGTCAGATAACCTTTTGTTATAAGGCGGGATAATAGTGATATAATAGTATTTTTTGTAGCAGACAGTCCCTTTTTATCTAAGGTATCTGTGATTTCTGCATAAAGAGCAGTACCGCCATTGTCCCAAATTGTTTTCATTAATTCCAGTTCAAAATCGGAAACTTGCTGTATCATAAGTTTTTTCATCTCCTTTCTTATTATTTTGTCAGATTGTGTACCATTTAGGGCAAACTCGTTAAAAAGAAACCTGAAAAAGATAGAACATGTTCTGTTGGATTGCAGCTTGCAATCTAATAGTATGATAACACGATGCACTCAAAGTGTCAAGAGGTATATATAAATAATTAAACAGAATAATGAAAGTAAGTTACTACAACTCACACCAGATACAAGAATTTTGACAAATATTTTGTCAAAATTCCGAGCCACGGAGTGAACAGCAACGAAAGTAAAAATAAACAGATATAATTGTTCCGATTGTCCACCCAATAGGCCATGCTGTCCAGATTCCCGTGCTTCCAAGAGGAACAGATAAAACAAATGCCAACACAACACGAAGGATTAAATCGCTAAAAGTTGCAAGCATAAATTGTTTCATAAGTCCTAATCCGCGCAGAATACCATCAGATACAAGTTTTGCTGATATTACAAGATAAAATGGGGCAACAATTCTAAGGAACATAACACCAGCATTTAATGCGGTGTCAGAAGGTGTATCCATAAAAATATGCACAAGTTCCTTTGTAGCAGGAAGATATATTAATATAATAGGAATACATATAGTCCATACCATTTTAAGTCCTGCTTTGTATCCTTGCTGAATACGTTCACTCTTTCCAGCTCCCATATTTTGAGCTGCATAATTGGATATTCCGTTTCCAAGAGTTGTAAAAGAAGTAATTACAAGATTATTTAGTTTGATAGATGCGGAATATCCTGCCATGACTCCAGCACCAAATCCATTGATAATACTTTGAATTACAATATTTCCAATAGATATAAAACTTTGCTGAAGAATACTTGGAATGGCAATGATAGAAATTTCTTTTAATAGTTTCCATGAAAATAAGGCAGATTTTTTTGGGCATTGTAATAAAGAAAGTCTTTTGTATACAAAAATAACTGCAAGTATACAGCTTACTCCTTGACAGAGAAAGGTAGCCCATGCTACACCGGAAACTCCCATGTTAAAGTATTTTACGAACAGAATGTCAACTGCGATATTTGATGTGGAAGATGCTGCAAGAAAATAAAATGGTGTCTTAGAATCTCCAAGTGCAGAAAATATTCCAGTAGAAAGATTATAAAAAAATACAAATGGAAGTCCCAAAATATAAATTTCCAGATACAATTTAGAATCTGCAAATACATTAGATGGAGTATGTATGGCATTAAGAAATGTACCACAAAATAAACCGCCAATAAGCATAAGTATTAAACAAAGTATTCCGCTTGCAATCATGGCAGTATATACAGCAGTTTTTAATTCAGTAGTTCTTTTGGCACCAAACAGTTTTGATACAACAACTGAACAGCCAATATTGCAGCCAAATGCAAAAGCTATAAAGATAAGGGTAATCTCATAGCTGTTGCCTACTGCTGCAAGAGCATTTTCGCCTATAAATTTTCCTGCAACAAAGCTGTCCGCAATATTATACAATTGTTGGAATACAATACTGCCAAAAAGAGGAAGACAAAACATCCATAATACTTTTTCTGGTGAGCCTGTGGTTAAATCTTTATTCATAATAGGTATTCATTCCTTTCTATATTTACATTTCTCCAAAATAGTATATAATAATTTCTGATAGGTGTAAAAGGTATAAAAGGAATAATGAATATGTATAAAAAGAATAATATTACTAAAAGGTTCTTAGCATTATTTTCAAATATAAATATTGTGGCAGGGGATTTGTATGGATATTTCATATGATTATTATCGTATATTTTATTTTGTCGGCAGATATCAAAGTATTTCTAAAGCGGCAGAAATGCTTAAGAGTAATCAGCCAAATGTAACTAAAATTATAAATAAGTTGGAAAATCAGTTAGGATGTTCATTATTTGTCAGAAGCAATAGGGGTGTGGTATTTACGGCGGAGGGAGAGAAATTATACAGACGTGTAAAGATTGCGTATCAGCAAATCAGACAGGCGGAAATTGAATTGCAAGATGATATGGGATTAGAAAAAGGAATTGTAAATATTGGTATCAGTGAAATTGCCATGTATGGGCTGATGCCTGTTTTGAGGGAATTTCATAATGATTATCCAAATGTAAGAATCCGCTTATATAATGATAATACACCAAATACAATGTCATCATTAAAAGAGGGAATCGTGGATTTTGCTCTCGTAACTACACCATATGCAGAAAATAATGGCAATAAAGTAACAGAAATAGCAGAATTTTCTGAAATACTTGTTGCCGGAAAGCAATATTTACAAAATGTACAGGAAGGTAGCACTACTATATGTCTGGAAAGTATACAAAAATATCCACATATATCACTTTCAGAAGAATCAGGGACACATGAATTTTATAATACCTTGTTTGGGCAGCATGGACTGGCATTTGAACCAGATATACAGGTAGCGACTGCATCACAGATTATACTATTAATAGAAAATGGTATTGGGATTGGATTTGTGGCAGAGTTTATGGCAGAACAGGCATTGCGTGAAAAAAGTTTGGTAAAGATATCTTTAAAAGAAGATATACCAAAGCGCAAAATCTGTCTTGTGGAGGATATGAGTAAGAAATTGACAATTGTATCAAAAGCATTGATAAGCAGAGTGCTTTCCTGTGATTATACGATTATTTAGATTAACTGGTCGAAGTAAACAGTAACAAAATTCATTCTCACAATCTGCACTCCACACTTTGTGCTATATTTTCTCCTCGTTTTCCACAAAGTGTGAAGCACATCTTGCAAAAAGCAATTTTCAAACACGCTTTAATATGCTACTCCCCAATAGATTGATTTTTTAGCAGGCTTACCACAGCATACACAAACATCAGAAACCTGTTCCTGTTCTAAAGGTATACATCTTGAGGTTACTCCTGCTTCTTCTTTCATTTTTAATTCACAATCCGGCTCACCACACCACATTGTTTTAGCAAAACCACCTTCTGACTCCATAAAGTTTTTAACTTCGTCCAAAGTCTGACATACTTTAGTATGTTTCTTACGATTTTCCAAAGCACGTTCAAATAAAGCAGCATGAATATTGTCAAGCTCTTTTAACACTGTTGCTTCTAAAATATCTAAATTAATTGTTTGTTTTTCACCTGTATCTCTGCGACAAATACAGCATTCACCATTAGATATATCTCTAGGACCGATTTCAACCCTTAAAGGAACTCCTTTCATTTCATATTGTGCTGCTTTCCAGCCAAATGAATGGTCAGTAGTGTCGATTTGAACACGTACACCTGCTTTTTTAAGTCTTGATACCAGTTCATCTGCTGCATCAATTACACCTTCTTTATGTTGGGCAACAGGAATGACAACTGCTTGAACAGGAGCAATTTTAGGAGGCAAAATCAATCCATTGTTATCACCATGAGTCATGATAATACCGCCAATCAGTCGTGTGGAAACTCCCCAGCTCGTTTGATGAGGATAATGTAACTGGTTGTCTTTTCCAGAATACATGATATCAAATGCCTTTGCAAATCCGTCACCAAAATAATGGCTTGTACCTGCCTGCAAGGCTTTTCTGTCATGCATCATACATTCAACAGTATATGTTTCCTCAGCACCTTTAAATTTCTCTTTTTCTGTCTTGCGTCCCTTAATAACAGGCATCGCAAGTACATTTTCCATAAAGTCGGCATATATATTAAGCATTTGATGTGTTTCAGCTACAGCATCCTCGCTTGTTGCATGCATTGTATGACCTTCCTGCCAAAGAAATTCACGATGGCGCAAAAAAGGACGTGCAGTTTTTTCCCATCTTAAAACAGAGCACCATTGATTATACAGTTTAGGCAGGTCATTATAGGAATGAATAATATTTTTATAATGTTCACAAAATAAGGTTTCTGAAGTAGGACGGATACAATAGCGTTCTTCAAGTTTATTGCTGCCACCATAAGTTACCCATGCACATTCAGGAGCAAAGCCCTCTACATGATCTTCTTCTTTTTTTAATAAAGATTCAGGAATGAGCATTGGGAGATATACATTTTCATGACCTGTTTCTTTAAAGCGTTCATCTAAAATTTTCTGAATATTTTCCCAAATGGCGTATCCATATGGACGGTAGATGTACAGCCCTTTAATAGATGAGTAATCAATTAATTCGGCTTTTGTGCAGACATCAGTGAACCATTGAGCAAAGTCTACATCCATATTAGTTATTTCTTTTACTTCTTTCATGTTATTTTTACCCATTATATCCTCCAGTTCTTGCTAAATGGTGAGTTTAAACATGACATTTAGCATTAATTTTACTCTATACTACTACTTTTCATTAAACAGGTCAAGTAAGGATATTTCAATGATTAATTTGTATAAATTGTTTATGAATATATTGAAAAATAAGAAATAAAGTAGTAGTATAGAGTAAAATTATAAAAAACGTTCTGAAGCAGAAGGGTGATACCTGATGTCAAGGCATGAAGTAATTATAAGTTACTCTTAACAGTTATAGTTATTCTACAGGAGTCTCATGCCGCGCTGCATGGGATTTTTTTATGAAACGAGGTGAATTATGGATAAACGTATTGCGATTCTTGGAATTATTGTTGAGAATCCTGATATGGCGTCGCAGGTCAATGAATTATTACACGAGTATAGGGATAGTATTATAGGGCGTATGGGTATGCCTTATAGGGAGAAAAACATATCAGTTATAAGTATTGTTATGGACGCTGAAAATAATGTGATAAGTGCGCTTTCAGGCAAGCTTGGTATGCTTGATGGTGTAAGCGCTAAGGCAGTATATTCTAAAAAGTGAGGTTATGATTAAATAACGATGGCTTGTTTTAAAGGCGTTGGGGGATTGAGGATATTATAAAGAAAATGGAGGTTTTATTATGGGTTATAATCCTGCATCAATGGCAGCAGAGGAGTTTATAAATGATGAGGAGATACTTGAAAGTCTTGATTATGCAAGGAAAAACAAAGATAATTTAGAGCTTATCAATGATATCTTAGAGAAAGCAAAACTTGCAAAAGGTATATCACATAAGGAAGCAGCAGTTCTTCTTGAATGTGATGATAAAACAATTAATGATAAGATAAAACAGCTTGCCATTGAAATAAAGGAAAAATTTTATGGCAGAAGAATTGTTATGTTTGCACCATTGTATCTTTCTAATTATTGTGTAAATGGGTGTACGTATTGTCCTTATCATTATAAAAATAAACATATTCCACGTAAGAAACTTACACAGGAAGAAATTAAAAATGAGGTAATAGCACTTCAGGATATGGGGCATAAAAGACTGGCGATTGAGTCGGGCGAAGATCCTGTAAATAATCCGATTGAATATATTCTTGAAAGTATTCAAACTATATATGGTATTAAACATAAGAATGGTGCAATAAGACGTGTAAACGTAAATATTGCAGCTACAACAGTGGAAAATTATAAAAAGCTTAAAGATGCCGGTATAGGCACATATATTTTATTTCAGGAAACATATAATAAAAAAGCATATGAACAACTTCATCCAACAGGTCCTAAGCATGATTATGCATATCATACTGAGGCAATGGACAGAGCAATGGAAGGCGGGATAGATGATGTTGGGATAGGTGTCTTATTTGGCCTTGAAATGTATAGATATGAGCTTGTAGGAATTCTTATGCATGCAGAGCATCTTGAGGCAGTTCATGGAGTAGGACCTCATACAATAAGTGTTCCTAGGATATGCCCTGCTGATGATATAGATACAAAAGAATTTTCAAATGCAGTTCCTGATGATATTTTTGAAAAGATTGTTGCTATTATAAGAATAGCAGTTCCATATACAGGAATGATTATTTCTACAAGAGAGTCACAGAAGACAAGACAGAAGGTGCTTGAGCTTGGAATATCACAAATCAGTGGTGGTTCACGTACAAGTGTCGGCGGATATGTAGAGCCTGTCAGGGATGACAGTTCAGCACAGTTTGATGTAAGTGATACACGTACACTTGATGAAGTGGTAAAATGGCTTATGGAACTTAAATATATACCAAGCTTTTGTACCGCATGTTATCGGGAAGGCAGGACAGGAGACAGATTTATGTCTTTATTAAAGAGTGGTCAGATAGTAAACTGCTGCCAGCCGAATGCTCTTATGACATTAAAGGAATATCTGGAAGATTATGCTGCCAAAGATACAAAAAAGATTGGCGAAAAGCTTATCGCAGAAGAGATACTTAAAGTACCAAATGAAAATGTAAGAAATAAGGCAATGGAATATTTAAAAGAGCTTGGTGACGGCAAAAGGGATTTTAGGTTTTAGTATTAGTAAATATATTCTTATACAGGAAAGGCATATGCTTAAACATATGCCTTTCAAAAAATATAAATGTATGAAAAGAGAAATAAAAATATAAAGCAAATTAATTAGACTCAAAAAGAGAAGTAAGCTTTTCAATGCACTCTGTAACTTCAATTACAGATTTATCAATATCGCCATATATGGTAGCCGACTGTGAAGATAAATCACCCATGCTTTTAGCAACTACTGCAAATCCTACACCTGCTTCACCGCTTCTTGCAGCTTCAATAGAAGCATTAAGAGAAAGCATTTTCTGCTTATTAGCTATTGATTTAAGCGAATGTGTATTTGTATTAATTTTCTGGATAACTTCTGTTGCATGATTAATTTCTTCTTGAAGTTTGCCTAATTTACCACCACTGGAGCTTCGTGAATATTCGAGATTTACAAACATATTAACAATTTCTCCAAATAAATCAGCAGCAGCACGGATAGTCTTTTCATTCATCACAGGAACTTTATTAATTGCTTTAATGTATGTATCAGGATCAATGTCAAGTTCACTTGCGATTTTACGGAACTTTTCTTCGTCAGGACTGTTAGGAAGTACCTGACCACCTATAGCAGTAGCGACTTTCTCATCGCCTATCTTTATATCAATGGAAAAATCCATAAGCCCTGCATGACAGGAATATACGCCCGAACATTCATTGTCGCATTTAACACAACGACGGTTGCCCTCATCACTTCCGCGGGTATATTTAGTGCAGAAATCAGTAAAATTGCTTTCTTCCGTAAGCTGTTCACCTTTAGAGTCAACAACAACAGCTGCAAGACCTGTGGCATTAGAAAAACCATCTTGAACAGCCTGTAATTTACTGATATCTATAAAATCTCTAATATTCATAGTGCCCTCCATTCTAATCGTAATTATGTATCATATAAAATAAATAGATACACTTATGCATCTGTAACTGATAGCCAATGCATCACCGATCCGCTTTTTACGGCTCAATTCCGAACCTTTTTAATATTATATAACAATATTTAAAGAAATGCAACATTCATTTATATTGTAAGTTCACTAATTAATGTGATGAAATGCTTGAAAAAGAGGGTAAAGACATGTATAATCATGTATAAATTGTATTATATAGTTAAACATAAAGAATTATGTTTAACTATAAAGGATGCACACGTCCGCATATGAAATATAGCTGCATTTGTAACATGCGGACGCACAGATGGGAAATGATTTGTTACTTTTCACACATTATAGCATGTTTGAAAATTGCTTTTTGCAAAATGTGTGTATTCAGTGCTGAAAGCACTGTCTGTTCTAGTATAATCCAATTTTAATCGTTTCCTTAATAGTATGATGCATGTAAAAGAAAGGGATAATAGCATATATTTTATGTTGTTATAGGCACTTATATCCAAAAGGTGTCAGGTGAGAATATGGTTAAGTACACAGACGTTGTCATTGTAGGAACAGGAGCAGCAGGGCTTTTCTGTGCGCTGCATTTTCCAAGAGACACAAAGATACTTATTATAACAAAAGATGCAATAGACAGAAGTGATTCGTTTTTGGCACAGGGAGGAATGTGCATGATGCGTGATGAATCTGACTATGAAGGTTATTTTGAGGACACTATGAAAGCCGGACATTATGAAAACAGCAGAGAGTCAGTTGATATAATGATACGTTCATCACAGGAAATTGCAAAAGAACTTATTGATTTAGGAGTAGAGTTTGAAAAGAATGATAATGGATTGATGTTTACAAGGGAAGGAGGGCATGGAAGACCTCGCATTTTGTTTCATGAAGATATTACAGGACGTGAGATTACAAGTAAGCTTATTGAACATGTGAGACAATGCGAAAATATTGAGATTTTGGAATATACAACAATGCTTGATATAATATGTGAAGACAATGTTTGTTGTGGTATTGTAATGTGTGACAGTGACAGAAATGTATCACTTGTCAAGGCAGACTATACAGTGCTTGCATCTGGCGGTCTTGGTGGTCTTTATAAACATTCAACAAATTTCAGGCATATTACTGGTGATGCGCTGGCAATAGCATATGAACATGGTGTTAAGGTAAGGAATATTGATTACATACAAATTCATCCTACTACATTATATTCCGAGAAATCAGGCAGGCGCTTTCTTATTTCGGAGTCCGTAAGAGGCGAAGGAGCAGTTCTCTTAAATAAAAATAAAGAGCGTTTCTGCAATGAGCTTATGCCGCGTGATATTGTTACAGCAAAGATACGAGACGAGATGGAAAAAGATAATATGCCATTTGTATGGCTGTCTATGGAAAATATTCCAAATGAGGAGATAAGAAATCATTTTCCAAATATACTTGAACAGTGCTTAAATGAAGGTTATGATCCAACAATTGAATGTATACCTGTTGTACCGGCACAGCATTATTTTATGGGCGGAATAGAAGTTGGACATGACAGTAAAACATCTATGGACAGATTGTATGCAATAGGCGAAACGTCATGTAATGGCGTACATGGACGCAACCGCCTTGCAAGTAATTCGCTTTTAGAGTCTATGGTATTTGCAAAGAGGGCAGCAACAGCAATTTATTCAGAATTTAAAGCAGGATTAAATACTATGAATATTGCAGGTGGCAAAGAGTTTGAGAATCTTGTAGATATGGCAAAGTACAATGATATTGACTTGCTTATCAAAAGATATAAAGAAAGGGTACTTGAAGAGATAGAAAAGGAGAAAAAAAGGCATGAATAGTAATATCAACTTAAATAATGACATAATGAATAATGTAACATTTAGAATCAATGCAGACAGATATATTCGCATGGCACTGGAAGAGGACATTACAAATGAGGATATTTCAACTAACAGTGTAATGCCGGAATATAAGAAAGGGCAAGCAGAGCTTATATGCAAGCAGGATGGCATAGTGGCAGGACTTGGAGTTTTCAGGCGTGTATTTGAAATGCTTGATGATACAGTTGAATTTGATATGCGTGTTAAGGAAGGAGAATATGTTAAAAATAAGCAGCTTATGGCAGTTGTGACAGGAGATATAAGAGCACTGCTTTCAGGTGAACGTACAGCGCTTAATTTTTTGCAAAGGATGAGTGGAATAGCTACATATACCAATTCTATTGTAAAGCTTCTTAACGGAAGCAAAACTAAACTTCTTGATACAAGAAAGACTACCCCTAATATGAGGATTTTTGAGAAATATGCAGTAAAAGTAGGCGGAGGAAGTAATCATCGCTATAATCTATCAGATGGAATATTACTTAAAGATAATCATATAGGTGCTGCAGGCAGCATTAAAAAGGCTATTAAAATGGCTGAGGCATATAATACAGCTATGCGCAGGATTGAAGTAGAGGTTGAAAATCTTGATATGGTTCGAGAGGCATTGGATGCTGGTGCAGATATTATAATGCTTGATAATATGTCAATAGAGCAGATGAAAGAGGCTGTAAGGATAATAAATGATAGAGCATATACTGAGTGTTCAGGTAATGTGACAAAAGAGAATATAAAGGATATACTAAGTGTAGGGGTTGATTTTATATCAAGCGGTGCACTTACACATTCAGCACCAATAATGGATATATCACTTAAAAATCTACATGTAGTTGCTGATTAAATACATTAGAATATTATATAAAGTGATAGGGGGATTAATATTAAAGAATACTAAATTAGGAGGAGAAGGTATGAAAAATTGGAGAAAATTTATTAAAAAGGCTTTTTGGATGCCGATACTTTTCATGTCTGTTTTGGCAGTTTTTTGTTCTGGTAAATGGACATATGCTGAGTCGACAGGTAATAAAATGACTGGCAATAAAAGTGCGCTTGGTGCAGATGTGACGTTTGAGGATGGAAAGTCACAGGCAGGTGGTATTATTATTAAAACTGTTACTGATAAGGATAGATATAAATCAGGAGATACAGCAACTCTTACTATATCTGTAGAAAATACTAATGAATATGATATAAATAATCTTTCTATATCATATAATGTACCTGACAATTTTAAAGTTAATGGGGAACTTTCAGAAAGTATTGATACTTTGGCAGCAGGGGAAACTAAAGAAATCAGTGTTAAGGCAGATGTAGAGGAGGATATGAACGCTGAAGAGATTGAGGGTGTCATATCAGGTGGTATTATTGCTTTGATTATATGCATAATAGCAGCAGTGGTTATTATAGTATTTCTGGTATTTAGAAAAAAATCAGGTAAAAAGGTCCTGTCAGTTTTTATTATTATGTCTCTTGTTACAGCTACAGCAGGAAGTAATGGTATAGCAACTGCGTTTGCAGCTACAGGTGATTATGAAGTAGGATATGACATGTTTCAGCGTGTTACAGTACATGATCCGTCTATTGTAAAGGATACAAATACTGGTACATATTATATATTCGGCTCACATCGTGCATTTGCCAAGTCAAAAGATTTAATGAACTGGGAATATTTCAGTACCAATATACATGAGGATTATAATGAACTTTTTAAAGAGCCATGGAATGAATGGTCAGCTACAGCTACAGAAAATGGAGCGCTTAGCGGTATGATGTGGGCTCCGGATGTTATCTGGAATGAAACTATGCAGAAGTGGTGCATGTATATGAGTATAAATGGTGATAACTGGGTATCTTCTATATGCCTTCTTACCGCAGATGATATTGAAGGACCATATGAATACAAAGGAGTTGTGGTATATTCAGGATTTAATAATGGAAAGAAGAAAGTAGATGAAAGCAAAACAGATATTTATAAGGTTCTTGGTGAAAATGCAGACCTTACCCCATACAGGTCTACTGGATTTTCATGTATTAATGCCATAGATCCAAGTGTGCAGTATGATGATAATGGTGATTTGTATATGACATATGGTTCGTGGTCAGCAGGAATATTCCAGATTAAGCTTGATAAGGAAACCGGGCTTAGAGATTACAATACAAAATATGAAACAGAACGTGATGTATCGGATGCTTATCTTGGTGTAAAGATTGCAGGTGGTTATTATTGTTCTGGAGAGGGACCATATATACTTAAAGGTGATGATTATTACTATCTCTTCCTGTCATATGGCGGGCTTGAAGCACTTGGCGGATACCAGATGAGAGTATATCGTTCAGAAAACATTTCAGGTCCTTATGTTGATGCAAATGGGGTATCTGCAATACGTGATAAATCAGAAGAAGTAAAGAGAACTAACTATGGTGTGAGGATTTTTAGCAGTTACAATATGGGTGGAATAGGAACCGTAGAAGTAGCACAAGGACATAATTCTGCATTTACAGATGAGGATGGCAGAATGTATCTTGTATACCATACAAGGTTTCAGTCAGAAACAGGAAAGAGCGAGGGACATCAGGTAAGGGTACACCAGCTTTTTATAAATGATGACGGCTGGCTTGTGGCAGCTCCGTATGAATATAGCGGTGAGAAGCTGTCAGAAGAAGGTTATGATATGGAAGATATGGCTGGCACATATGAATTTGTATACCATGAGCCTACTTCTGTTTATACTGTGGTTTCAGATAAACAGCTTGGAATAATAAATGGCAATGAAACAGAAAAGAAAGTGGAGTGTAAAAAGTCAGTTGACATAGGAAAACACCGATCAGAGCTTGATTTTACAGTATCTTATAAACAGCGTGGTGTTTATGTTAAACTGAACGAAGATGGTACTGTTACAGGTGAATATACAGGTACATGGAAAAATGATAAATCTAAAGTAACTATGAAGCTTAATAACGGAAAAGAATATAAAGGATATTTCTTAAAACAGGCAAATGAAACAATAGAGAGAAATATGACAATGACATTTACACTTGAGGGTGACAATGTGGAAGTATGGGGTGTAAAATCATTGCCAGAAAGTGAGGAAAACAGTTAAAAATTAGTTATATATTTTTGGGTTTAAGTGTTGTCATAGAAATATAGTATATGAATTAGACAGAGGTGTGGCTTGGAAAAATATGATATTGCAATTATAGGAACGGGACCTGCGGGACTTTCCGCAGCTCTTACTGCTAAACTTAGGGGTAAAAATATTCTGCTTCTTGGAAGCAGGGATTTAAGCAAAAAGGTGAGTAAGGCGCAGACTGTTTTTAATTATCTTGGATTGCCGGAAATATCAGGTGAAGGGCTTGCAGAAGCATTTATGACACATATAAATGCACTGGATATAGGTATTACTGAGGATAGGGTAACGACAGTTTATGCGCTGGGAAGCAATTTTGTCATACAAGGAAGTATAACGTATGAAGCTGATAGTGTAATAGTGGCAACAGGTGTAAACGTTTCAAAACCATACAAAGGAGAGCTTGAATTTTTAGGCAGAGGAATAAGTTATTGTGCAACATGCGATGCCCCTCTTTATAAGGGTAAAACAGCTGCAATCGTAGGATTTTCCAAGAGAGAGGAAAATGAGGCAGTATTTATGGCAGAGGTAGCTGATAAAGTTATGTATTTTCCTATGTATAATGAAGAAGTGTCACTGCCTGACACCATAGAAGTGATAAATGAAGAACCTGTAGCAGTAGAAGGGGGAATAAAAGCAGAGAGACTTATTACAAAGTCGGGCTCCTATGAAACAGATGGGATATTTTTTCTTAGAGATAAAATACCACCTTCACAACTTGTTCCCGGACTTAAGATGAGTGATGGGCATATAGAGGTTGACAGAGGTATGAAAACAAATATTGCAGGGTGTTTTGCATGTGGTGACGCAGTGGGGCAGCCGTATCAATATATTAAAGCTGCAGGAGAAGGAAATGTTGCTGCACTTTCAGCAGTTGAATTTCTTGCAGCCAGATGATATATTATTAATGTAACTTATGGCAAGGCTGAATTGTAACCTTAATATTCACAGTCAATAAAATATGTTAATATAGACACGAATATTATTTATTAAATAACAAATAATGTATCATAGTAGTGATATAGACATGAGGAGGGTTATTATGGTTAAAAAGATTTCAGAAAATGAGTTTGAACAGGTGAGGAAAGATGATATTGCAGTTATTGATTTTTCTGCTACATGGTGTGGACCATGTAATATGCTTGCACCAGTGATGGAAGAAGTATCTGAGGAGCTTGGCAGCAAAGCAGCATTTTATAATGTTGATGTTGACGAGAATCCACATCTTAGAGAAGAATTTTCAATTATGAATATTCCGGCTTTGGTTATATTAAAAAATGGGGAAAAGGCAGGGCAGCAGATTGGATTTATGCCAAAAGAAGGTATAATGAAGTTTATTGAGGATACAATGTGAGAATGATATGTATAATTATGGATTAACAGAGAATGAGAAGAATATGAATTTACACAAATATAATCATGCACTTTTTCAAAATATGGAAAGTTTTATAGATAGCTGTTGGGAGATTAGTATAAAAACCGGCACTATGGTTATGCTGTACGAATCAATTTTTCCGGATTATATAAATCATCAGCTTGAATACAAGTATATTTTTAATGAGTATCTTGAAAAAAAGGTATATTCTAAGGATAAAAGCTTATGGATTGAAAAGTTAAGTATTTCCTCTTTAAGTATGCTTGAGGAGGAAATATCTTTTAATGTGCGTTTATATAATTCGCCTGAGTGTGCAGAAACATATCATGTTGTAGCAACACCTACAATAGATAGTAATGGCTGTTTAGAGAGTGTATATGTGAGCACAAAAAATATTGAAAATGATATAAGAATGCGAAAGCAGGTAGAGAAGGAAAAGGAGTCAAATGAATACTTAAGGCGTATTCTAAGCGTGGAAGAACAGTACAGACGTGCTGTTGTTTCAGGAGCTATCCTTGTTTATAATATTAATATTTCAAAGAATCTTGTCGAAAATGAGATATTTGAAATGACAGAGGGAGGAAGGATTCCGATTGTTGAATCAGTTGGAATGACAACTCCATGTAATTATGATGTTTTTATAAAGAAATGGGCAAAAGTAAGTGTTTTTAGTGAGGATAGAGAAAAGTATTTAAGTATGTTTGACAGAGATTACCTGTTGTCATGTTATGAGAAGGGTGATGTGGAAATTGTATATGAATACAGAGCGAAGTCACTGTCAAATATTTGTATGACTTTAAAGAAGACACTTCTTATTATACAAGACGAGGATGGAGATATAATTGCACTTTGTAATGTAAAGGATGTTACAATACAGCGGGCAAGAGAGCAGAAGACATTTGCTGTACTCAAAGATGCCTTAAAATCTGCTAATATGGCGAATCAGGCGAAATCAGATTTTCTTTCCAGAATGAGTCATGATATACGTACACCGATGAATGCTATTATCGGCATGACAGCAATTGCGGGGCTGCATCTTGATGATGCGGAACGTATAAAATATTGTCTTAATAAGATTGCAATTTCAAGCAAACACATGCTTACTGTTATTAATGAGATATTGGATATGAGCAAAGTAGATTCAGGTCAGATTGATTTGCATGAAGAAGCATTTAATATAGAAGAGCTTATTAAAAGTGTTATTGATGTTGAAAAAGGTTCTGCAATAAAACATAACCATGAGTTTAATTTTTACATGGAGGATATAAAGCATAAGTTTGTATGGGGAGACAGTTTTCGTATTCAGGAGATTTTTACAAGCATTATGAGTAATGCCATTAAATATACACCAGATGGAGGCAGAATATCTGTATGGGTTTCTGAAAAAGATTTGCAAAAAAGTGGGGTAGGGTGTTATGAATTTATCTTTGAAGACAATGGAATAGGTATGTCAGAAGAATTTCAAAAAAATATATTTGAACCTTTTAGCCGTGCTAAAGATACGCGTATCAATGAGATACAGGGTATAGGGCTTGGTATGGCAATTACAAAAAATATTGTACATATGATGGGTGGTGAAATATCTGTTACGAGTACATTAGGAAAAGGTACTAAATTTATAGTGAATATTGCATTAAGGCTTCAGGAGATGGATGAAGATGCAAAGCATGATGAAGGTTTTACAAATAATGTATGGTTTTATGATAAAGGTCATGGATTTAAAGACAGGCGTATACTTTTAGTGGAAGATAATGAGCTTAATGCAGAGATTGCAGAAGAAATTTTAAGTCAAATGGGGCTTATTGTAGAAAATGTCTGGAATGGAAAAGAAGCGGTGGACAGGCTGCTTGAGAAAGAGGAAGGATACTATGACTTAGTATTTATGGATATACAAATGCCTGTTATGAATGGGTATGAAGCTGCAAAAGCAATAAGGACAAGTATGAGACAAGACCTTATGAGGATACCTATTATTGCATTGACTGCTAACGCATTTTCAGACGATATACAGGCATCTTTTAATGCTGGGATGAATCAGCATTTAGCTAAACCTCTAAATTTGGGGCAGTTAAATGATGTATTGCAAAAATGGCTTAGCTGATATTTGTATGTTATTCATACATTAGTAATATTTAAAATATAAAATGGAGGTTGTACAGTTGAAGAAATTATATAGTATATTAGCAGCGATTATGCTTGTGGCACTTAGTGTTACAGGTTGTGGTTCATCAGAGAATTTTGTTGATAAATCTGAGATTAATACACAGAATAATAGTAATAATGATACTTCATCAGAGGAAGAAACTACTAATAATGACAATTCTGAAAATGAAGGTGATTTGCTTTCAGGTACTTATAATGTCAAGATGACAGTAAAAGATTACGGAGATATTGAACTTGAGCTTTATGCAGATAAAGCACCAATAACTGTAACCAATTTTATAGGTTTGGTAAAAGAAGGATTTTATGATGGTCTTACTTTTCATAGAATTATGTCTGGTTTCATGGCGCAGGGAGGAGATCCGGAGGGAACTGGTTTAGGAGGCTCTGACACTACAATTAAGGGTGAGTTTTCAGCTAATGGCGTAGAGAATGATATTTCACATGAGCGTGGAGTGATATCAATGGCGCGCTCAAGTGCTTTTGACAGCGCAAGTTCACAGTTTTTTATAATGCATGCAGATAATGAAGGACTTGATGGACAGTATGCAGCGTTTGGCAGGGTAACAAAAGGTATGGAAGTAGTTGACAAGATTTGTGAAGATGCAGAGCCTATTGATGGAAATGGTACTATTTCAGCGGATAAACAGCCTGTGATAGAAAGTATAACAGTAATTGAGTAAGGCACAGTACCAGATAATATATTTTTTATAGATTGTGGCGGTTTACTTGGAATATTAGAATAAGGTATTTATACATGACTTCACAAAATTTTTGGCATACTTTGGGTTTGAGTAATAGTACAAATGAGGAAAACCTACCAGAGAGAAGTTGGTTTTGTGCATACATTTGTAGCTTATATCACGAAAGGGTTTGCTGGCTGTAAAATAGTTTCCATTATTTGTGCTGTCATAGTAATGAAACTCATGTGCTTTTATAGAAGAAGTATTTACAGAAGAATCTGCATTGTCAGGGGTAAGTGTAATATAACCGAAGCGAGAAAGATGTCCTGTATATATACCACTGCCCTGTATTGAACCTACAAGTGGATATGTTTTATTATTTAAATCTTCCATAGTTTCATGAAGATACAAAAAACCGCCGCATTCTGCCATAAAAGGAATATGATTATTTGTATATGCATTGTACATTGATTTAAGCATAGTTTTATTACTGCTTAGTTCATCAAGATAGAGTTCAGGATATCCGCCGCCAAGTATGCAGCCATTTAAATTTTCAGGCAGACATGCATCTGTCAGAGGAGAGAAATATATAAGTGAAGCACCAAGCTTTTCAAGAAGGCGCAGATTATCCTCATAATAAAAGCAAAAGGCATTATCCATTGCAATGCCTATTCGTATATCTCCTTTTTTGCATAATGCTTCTATCTCAAATGGTTTAATATTTAAATTAGGTGCTTCATTTGACAGCTTAATAATTTTATTTATATCTAATGTATTTTCCAGAATATCTGCAAGTTTTTCGATTTTTTTATTTAAGTCTTTTATCTCATCAGGTGTAATAAGTCCTAAATGCCTGCTTTCAAGAATACTTTCTGAAAGTTTTGGAATGTAACCAAGTGCATAAATACCAAGATTATTTTCAATGATTGGTTTAAGTGCTTCATAAACTGTTTTGGAAGTGTTATTTAAAATAACGCCTCTTATTCTACTTTCAGGTATATAGTCTATAAATCCTTTAATATTTGCTATTGCAGATAAACTCATTCCACGTGTATTTAAAATAAGTATCACAGGTGTTTTTGTAGTATGAGCAACATCATAAGAAGAAGCGGTAAGTGTATTAAGTCCTGCACCATCATAATATCCCATAACTCCTTCAATGACTGATATATCTGCTGTGCAGGCAGTTTCCGCCATAAGTGCAACAGTTGTATCTGCATCAGTAAAGAAAGTATCAAGATTTTTTGATGGGGTATTAAGTACATTTTTATGAAACATAGTATCAATATAATCAGGACCGCATTTAAAAGCAGAAACTTTAAGCATATGTCTTTTAAATATTTCAAGCAGTCCGCACATAACAGTTGTTTTGCCGCTGCCACTTGAAGCAGAAGCTATCATAATTCTTGGTAGTTTCATTTTATATATCTCCTAAGATGATTTATTAGAGTTTCTTTTCACACTTCCAGACATGCCACCTGTGGTGGCACA
>CAMWXG010000044.1 GCA_947178155.1 uncultured Lachnoclostridium sp. | reverse complement strand
CTATTTATTAGTAAATAGATGGAAATATTGTAATAATAAATGGAAGAAATTAAAATCCGCTAAAGTGGGATGTCTATAAGGCATTATATAATCATGTTACTAATCACCACACCCCGTGACCAGAAGTAAAGTGTGTTTGTCATATTTTATCAATTATATTTTACATAGGCCAATGAGAGATGTCTTGTCTTTGTGACAGAAATATTTCACTTTAAGCGGATTTTTTTGTGTTTTATAAACACTATAAATCTAAAAAATTAAGAAGGAGGAAAATTTATGAAGACAAAGAAAAGACTTGCCATTTTAATGGCTGTTGTACTATTGTTGCAGATGATGCCGCTGCCGGAAGGAAGCCTTGCCGGAATGTTTGGCATATTCAGCAGTGCAGAAGAAGCACCAATGTCAGGAACTGATAAGAATGGGATTACATGGACTCTGACAGAAGATGAAGCAACAGATTGGGATTCGTCATTGGGGACACCATATAAACTGACACTTAGCGGTTCAGGTGATATGGAGAAGTTTGCAATTGAATCGTATAAGGAGGAAGGTTCAAATTATCAATTAAAGAGAACTACAGCTCCATGGAAATTGTCTGTTAATCAGATAAGGACTATTTCTATTGGAAGCGGAATTACAAATGTTTCTGACTATGCTTTTTATGGATGTATTAATGTACAAAATGTGGAGATTTCCGAAGGAGTGAAAAATATAGGAGATTCTGCATTTTATCAATGTGCTGATGTAAAAGCTATTGCAATACCTAATTCAGTAGAAAGCATAGGTATAAGTGCGTTTTGCTATTGTACTAGCGTAGAAGCTATTGTGATACCTAATTCAGTAACTGCCATAAAAAATTATGCATTTCAATATTGTACAGATATGACAACTGTTACAATACCTGATTCAGTGACTTATATTGGAAGATCTGCTTTTAGCCATTGCTCGAAATTAGAGGAAGTGACAGTTCCGGCATCAGTTGGAACAATAGGTGAAAATGTGTTTTATTTTTGCAAGCAGATGAAAAAAGCTACGATAAGTGAAGGAATTAAGTCTATTGGCAGCCAAGCGTTTGCTTATTGTGAATCATTGACGGATATTTCTTTACCGGTAAGTTCTTTGGAAACTATAGGAGCAAGTGCTTTTAATGGTACAGGACTCACATCATTTACTGTTCCTGCATCAGTAACATCCATTGGCAAGAATCCTTTTTTGGATACAGCATCTCTTAGTGAAATAAAAGTTGCTGAGGGAAATAGTAATTATAAAGTAGAGAATAATGTGCTCATAGAACTTAAAGATTCTGAATCATATAAGGTAGTTTCTTATCCTTATGCGGGAAATGTTAATGCTGTAGTTCCTGCAAAAGTACAAGTGATTGGTGAAAGTGCATTTCAGTCAGTTCCAATACAAAGTGTAAGCCTGCCGGGAAGTTTAAAAGAGATTCAGACACAGGCATTTTATGGAGCAAATTATTTGACAGGAATCAGCATTCCCGGTAATGTAGAAACTATTGGCAATTCAGCATTTAATTCATGTTATGTATTAAAGGATGTGTCTTTAGGAGGAGGACTTATTACTCTTGGCGCTTCTGCATTCTATAATTGCACATCGATTACTGAAATTAAATTGCCTGATAAAATGACTACTATTGGCAATAGTGCATTTAGTGGATGTATAAAGCTTAAAGAGATGTCATTCCCAAATAGTATGGAACAAGTTGGTGCAGGAGCTCTTAAGGGATGTACATCATTAGAAAGTGCTTCCTTTGGTTCAGAGATTCAGACGATTTCTGGAAATGTTTTTGAAAATTGTCCAAAGCTTGCCAATATTACTATTTCTCAAAATAATACATATATGACAGCAGAAAATAATGTCGTATATGATAAACAGAAGGAGAAATTAATTTATTATGCTGCAGGGCAGGCAGGAGAGAAGTTTTCTATTCCTGACAGTGTCACTAAAATAGGAAATAAAGCATTTACATATTGTACACAGTTGGAGGAATTAAGATTTCCTATATCAGTAACAGCATTAGAAGAATATGCAATTTATTATAATTCTTCTATAACCAAACTTCTTTTTAAAGGTGATGCACCTTCTGTGGTAGAGTACGGAAGTATAAGTCGTGATTCTAATGATAATACTAAGGTAATCAGTTGCTATGCTCAAAATAATTCTGTGTATGGTAATAAAGTTGGTAATGGAAACCATGACAATACTGGTTTAGCAGTGTTTAAAACTGAAAGTTCAAGTGGTTGGGAAAATGGTTGGACTGGGACAAAAAAGTATAAAGAAACTTATGAAGAAAAATATCCTGATGTATATAGCTGGAGACAGAATTATGAAGTTTTAGTGTGGGATCCAGGCAAAGATGATATAGCAAATGGTGATTTTGACAGTGGCTTATCATGGGAATATCGTGATGATATTGGAGAGATAAAATTTATCGGAAAGGGAGAAGTTCCTGACTTTGATATAGATAATCTGCCTACATGGAGTTTAGTTGAAGGTGTAGACCATATGCAGGATATTCAGCTTGTTGAAACTGGTGGTGCTGTTAAGATTGGCAATAATGCATTTAATGGTGCAGGTAAACTTTGGAGGATCCTTTCAGAGGATACTTTAAAGACAATAGGAGATGGAACTTTTGCAAATTGCACCAGTTTAAAGGTGGTACATGTATCAAGTGTTAAGGATATAGGAAAAGAAGCTTTTATGGGTGATACTGCCATTGAAGGCGATATAGATATACGTGGAACTAAGACTATTGGTGAAGGTGCATTTAAGGGTTGTACTTCAATGAATGATATTCTTCTTGGCGAGAGCCTTGAAAATGTAGGTAAGGAAGCATTTGCATCATGTGTTTCACTTGAAAGCTTTATACTGCCAGAGTCAACTATTTCTTTAGGAGAAGGTTGCTTTAGTGGATGCAGTGGTATAAGGACTATTAATATTCCAAAAGGAATTACAGTGATTCCTGAGAACTTATTTACAGGCTGTAGTAATTTCCAAAAGATTTATTTTTATGGGGATTGTCCAAGTAGTTGGGCGGATAGCTGTTTTAATGGTACACATAATAATTTAACAATTTATTACAGAGCTGGAAATTCTACATGGAGTGTTGTTGGTGATGAGTGGAATGGCATTCCGGTAGTAGCACTTGATAAATTCTATACAGAAAAAGAGGATCATTATTCATTTAGCAATTCGAGCAGTTCCTTTGGATATGGTTCTAAATACTTTATACCAAGACAGCGTTTTGTAACAGCTCTTCAAAGTGTTATAAGAGGTTCTTACTATTATGCATGGGATCCTAGCTGGAGAGGAAGCTGCTTTGGTATGGCAGCATCTACTACAGAATTCTATGAGGGTGATCAGTTTGATGTAAAGGATTATACTGAAACAGCAGAAAATCTGTATGATGTTTTGGCACCAGGAAGCGCAGATGCTGATTTGACTAAATTAATTGAGATTTATCAGGTATCACAATATGTAGACGAAATCGGTATGGAAACATCAGAGAACTATGGAAAATACAGACAGCTTATTAAGCAGGTTGAAGAGTTTGAGCGTTCTGGAGGATTAAGTATAGATTCTACTGCTGATCCGGTAGTTCTTTGTGTGTATACTGCATGCAGTGGTCATGCATTAGTACCAGTATCTGTTAATATGGATGGTGAAGGCAATTACATTCTTGAAGTATATGACTGCAATTATCCGAATAGATTTAATACTCTTAAAATCAAGAAGGATTTTTCAGGTATTGAATATGGCAGATATACTGCTGCATCTTTTGTAAAGTATTCTACTATTAGAGATGCTCTTGTAAATGCTGATTTCACAGGACAAAGTATGACAAAGACTCAAAAAGAAAGTGATAAAATCTGTATTGCCATAAATCGTGAAGAAGTTTCTCTGAAAAATGATGGCGGCAGAGATTATACTGAAATCAAAGGAGCTTATGAGCAAATACCTATGTCAGATAATGAAGATGATGAATTTATAGGTATCAGAAGCTTTGTATTGCCACAGAAAGGAGAAAATAAGTATAAGATAGAAGAAGCAGCTTCTAATAAAAAAGCAGGTGAAGAAGAGGAACCTCTTAAATACTATGTGTCTACAGAGGATTTATTTGCAGAGATAGAAACATCAGATGATGATGCAGAGCTTACTGTTAATAGTGTAGAAGATGTAGGAAATGATATCCTTACATTGACATCAGAAAGTTCTGATACACAGACTGACCTTACAATTATGGATACATCCGGTATTGAAAAAGAGGTGTCAGTAAAGGGAAGTGAAGTTACATTAAAAATAGTTGATGACAGTGAGATGAAGGTAACTGCGTCAGAAGATGCAGAGGTTAAGGTAGATGGAAAAGATGTTGATTTGTCAGAGGGCAAAGAAGCAAGTGTATCTTTCTATGCATCAGAAAATGAGAATCCAATGAAAGTAAGTGATTTGTCATGTGAGCTTTTACTTGATGATAACAAGTTGTCAGGAAGCTTGGAGGCATATCTTACATGGGCAAAACAAGAAGCAGGAGATGTAAGTATTACAGCAGAGTTGAAAGATGAAAGCGGAAACGTAATAGCTGAATGCAAAGATAGCAAAAATGTAAGTTTAGGTATGCAGGTAATAAATTTAAAACTTGATAATGTTGAAACAAAATTTAATACATTGTCAGAAAACTTAAAAGCTGCATGTGAAATGACAATAGTTGATTCTAATGGCAATAAGGTAAGTATATCATTGGCTGATATTGTTATAAAGGTAAAAGGACAGGAAGTAATTACACCAGCTCCAGTAGAGCCGGAAACACCTGCGCCGGAAGAGAAGCCATCGCAGAAGCCGGCAGAAGCGGTAACATCTGCGCCAACACAGAAGCCATCCTCAGATTCAGGATTGGCAGATTATCCTGTTACAGTATCACCAACTCCAACAGCTTTAGCTACATCAACACCTGCTGCAACAGCAACGGTGGCACCAACAACTTCACCAACAGCTAAGCCGACAGTGACACAGACACCGGAAGTAACACAGACGCCAATAGTAACACAAGCGCCGGAAGCAACACAGGCACCAGTAGTTACACAGGAGCCAACGATAACACCAGAGCCGGATAATGCACAGGATACAAATTCTTCTCTGCCAAAGAAGGGCAAGATAAAATCAGTAGGTAAACTTAAGTATATTGTATTAAAGTCATCAGACAGCAACGGAAAAGTTGCAGTATATGGTTCAAATAAGAAAAATGCCACAAAGGTTACCATTCCTAAAAAAGTGAAGATAAACGGATATTCGTTTAAGGTAACAGCTATTAATAAGAATGCTTTTGCTGGTATGCCGAAGTTATCTCAGGTAACAATTGGAGCAAATGTTACAAAGATAGGAAATGGAGCATTTAAAAATTGTAAGAAACTTAAGTTTGTTATTATTTCAAAGAATGTGACAACAATTGGAAACAAAGCATTTGCAGGATGCAAGAATCTTAATCGTATGCTGGTAAAATCTGATAAGATTAAGTCAGTAGGTTCTGGAGCATTTAATGGAGTTCCTTCAGACATGATAGTAAAATCATCAAAAAAGAAATGGAAAGAATATTCTAAAATGTTTGTAAACAAGGGAAAAATGTCACATAGTGCACTTTTTATTATTGATCCTGTCAAATTGGAGTATAATAATAAAAAATATTAATTGTAGTTAAACTTTTGTATTATTTAAAAGCCATTTGAGGTGAGTTATATACTTACCTCAGATGGTATTTTTTTAGTTTATTATATAAAACTTTAATCCTTTTATTGCAAGCTATTAAGTATTGGTGTATAATATAGATTATTATTGATTTATATACATTCCGAAAGGAGCATACAAAATGCAGCGTAAATCAGCGGTCAGCAGATGTACAAATGAAACAGACATAAGGCTTGAAATTAATCTGGATGGCACAGGCAAAGCAAACGTCAGCACAGGAGTTGGATTTTTTGACCATATGTTGAACAGTTTTGCAAGGCATGGGTTGTTTGATATTGATTTAAGCGTAAAAGGTGACTTAGAGGTTGATTCTCATCATACAATTGAAGACACAGGTATTGTACTTGGACAGGCAATTAAAGAAGCGGCAGGAGATAAGAAAGGTATTAAGCGTTTTGGTGAGTGTATACTTCCAATGGATGAAACGCTTGTTTTATGTGCTCTTGATTTATCAGGCAGACCATATCTTATGTATAATCTTTCACTTACTGTTCCGAAAGTAGGTGAGTTTGATACGGAGATGGTACATGAGTTTTTTTATGCAGTAAGTTATGCTTCAGGGATGAATTTGCACTTAAAGCAGCTTGATGGTGTTAATAATCACCATATTATAGAGGCGGCTTTTAAGTCTTTTGCAAAAGCGCTTGACAGAGCGCTTGAATATGACAATCGTATTGTTGATGTATTGTCTACAAAGGGAAGTTTATAGGAGAGTTTTTATGAGCCAAAAAAAGATTATTTCATTTATTAATGCGGAAAACGAATTTCCGGCTAATGTTATAAGTCTTGCAGAAAAATATGCATCAGAGGGTGCAGATGGTCTGTTTATATATAATTACACAGGTGATGAAGCTTCAAGGGAAGAGTTTTTAATGACTGCAAGGAGTATAGGCAGACAGACGGATATTCCATTTATGATAGGAATTTATATTGACAGGTTTGAAGATGCTAAAAAGGCTTTATACACAGGAGCTTCTAAAGTTGTAATACGAAGAGCGCTTTTTCCTGGTGATGATGAGCTTAACAAGATAACTTCACGTTTTGGAAGAGATAAGCTTGCTATAGAAATTGATATGAAAGCAGATTTTCATAGTTATGAGCAGCTTAATGAATATTTTGATATGGGTATTGGGACAGCAGTACTTAAGCATATTGATATATCTAAGTCATTTGAAGAAGCAGTATCAGGTACTTCACTTACTGTATTTATTAGAGATGGGCTTATAAGAAATGACTTGGCGCAGCTTATCTCATATGATAAAGTTCAGGGAGTCATTTCAAACTATTTTGAAGATAAAAGTATATATAAGGCAAAACGTGCACTTAAGAAGCAGGATATAGATGTTGATGTGTTTGAAAGCCTTATTGATTTCTCTGATTTTAAGCTTATGGACAATGGGCTGATACCTGCAGTTGTTCAGGATTACCGCACTGGAGAGGTTCTTATGCTTGCCTATATGAATGAAGAATCATATAATAAGACAATAGAAACAGGCAGGATGACATATTACAGCCGCAGCAGGCAGCAGTTATGGATTAAAGGGGATACATCAGGTCATTATCAGTATGTAAAATCACTTATGCTTGATTGTGATAATGATACAATACTTGCAAAAGTGAGGCAGGTTGGTGCAGCATGTCATACGGGAAATTACAGTTGTTTCTTTAAAAGGCTTGCAGGCAGTGAATATATGGAAAATAATCCGCTGAAAGTTCTTGAAGAGGATTACAATATTATTATTGACAGAAAGAATAATCCTAAAGAAGGTTCATATACAAATTATCTTTTTGATAAGGGGCTTGACAAAATTCTTAAAAAATGTGGGGAAGAGGCCTCAGAGATAATTATAGCTGCTAAAAATTCAGATGGTGAGGAACTGAAATATGAAATTGCTGATTTTCTTTATCATATGATGGTGCTTATGGCAGAGTGTAATCTTGATTGGAAAGATATAGTGAAAGAACTTGTAAACAGGCGTTAAAATTAAGTTGTGTATTTAATTGAATATTAATACTTTCACAATAGATATATTAATTAAAAATTTTATAAGTATTAAAATGCAGAAAGGTATGGTGGAAATTATGATGTTTGGATTATTAGCTAAAGGAATTACTGATTTCACATTTGGAGGAGCATTTGCATGGTATGTTGTGAAGTTTTTTGTAAGTGTTGCAGTTGCTATGGGTGGTATTATGCTTGGCATAAAGCTTCGCAAGTCTAAAGATGCTAAGGAAGGACAGCAGTAATTCCAGATTGCAGTAATGCAGAAATGAGGATTATTATGGAAATAGAGAAGAAATTTCTTGTAAAGATTTTGCCAGAAGAACTTTATAAATACAGCAAAAAGGATATAGAACAGGGATATTTGTGTATTGATCCTGTTGTAAGAGTACGCAAAAGCAATGATAAATATATACTCACATATAAGTCGGCACCTGATGAAAGCAGTAGTGATGTAAAGGTTTGCAACGAGATAGAGGTTCCTCTTACTAAGGAGGGATATTATCATCTGCGAGAGAAGGTGGATAATAATTTAATCAAAAAGGTTAGATATATTATACCACTGCCAGATGGTCACACAGGAGAGCTTGATATATTTGAAGGTACACTTAAAGGGCTGTATTTTATTGAGGTTGAATTTGCAGATGAAGAAGATGCAAAAATGTTTGTGCCGCCTGATTGGTTTGGTGACAATGTAAGCGGTGATAAGAGATATACAAACAGTTTTTTGTCACAATGTGACAGTTTAGATGTATTTAAAACATGACATTATCTGACAGAATAAGAAATTACTTCTTAAAAGAAAAAAATGGAGGCTCATTATGTTTAAGATTTTAAAGAAAGAATATCTTGCAAACAATATCTGGCTTATGGATATTGAAGCACCAAAGGTGGCTAAATCCTGCCAGCCGGGACAGTTTGTAATTGTAAAGATGGATGAGGAAGGCGAGAGAATACCTCTTACAGTTTGTGATTATGACAGAGATAAGGGAACAGTCACAATCGTATTTCAGACTGTTGGTGCTTCTACAGAGGAAATGGCAGAGTATGAGGTAGGAGAGTCATTTATGGATTTTGTTGGTCCGCTTGGCTGTACTTCAGAGCTTATTGCTTCACCTATGGAAGAACTTAAAAAGGAGAGTATTCTTTTTGTGTGCGGAGGAGTTGGTACTGCACCAGTTTATCCACAGGTTAAATGGATGAAGGAACATGGCATTGATGTAGATGTGATTATTGGTGCCCGTACTAAGGATATTATAATACTGGAAGAGGAAATGAAAAAAATAGCAGCTAATCTTTATGTGGCTACTGATGATGGTTCATATGGTTTTAAAGGCAATGGCTGTGATATGATTAATGAACTTGTGAAAAATCAGGGTAAAAAATATACAAGAGTTGTTGCAATAGGGCCTATGATTATGATGAAATTTGTATGTATTCTTACAAAAGAGTTGAATATACCTACGATTGTGAGCATGAATCCTATTATGGTTGATGGTACAGGAATGTGTGGTGCATGCCGTCTTCAAGTTGGAGATGATATCAAGTTTGCGTGTGTAGATGGACCTGAGTTTGATGGACACCTTGTTGATTTTGATCAGGCTATGCGCCGTCAGAGAATGTACAAGACTGAAGAGGGAAGAGCTCTTCTAAGACGTAAAGAGGGCGATACACATCATGGAGGATGCGGTAACTGCAAATAGAGCATTAAAAATTAGGAAAGACGGGGTATAATCATGGAAGCAGATGTATTAAAAAAAGTACCTGTTCGTGAACAGGAGCCGAAAGTTCGTGCGGCGAATTTTGATGAAGTATGTTTGGGTTATAATAAAGAAGAAGCTATGGCAGAGGCAGTAAGATGCCTTAAATGTAAAAATCCACAGTGTGTAAAAGGTTGTCCTGTTAATATAGACATACCTGGTTTTATCAAAGAAGTAGAAGAAGGAAATTTTGATGAAGCATATCATGTAATCAATAAATATTCTGCACTTCCTGCAGTATGTGGACGTGTCTGTCCGCAGGAGAGCCAGTGTGAGGCAAAATGCATTCGTGGTATTAAAGGTGATGCAGTGTCTATTGGTAAGCTTGAGAGATTTGTTGCTGATACAGCGAGGGAAAATGGTATTAAACCTGTTGCACCAGATACTAAAAAGGGAAAAAGCGTGGCAGTAATAGGTTCAGGTCCGGCAGGACTTACATGTGCCGGAGACCTTGCAAAGCTTGGATATGATGTTACAATATTTGAAGCACTTCATAAAGCAGGTGGGGTATTATCATATGGAATACCAGAGTTTCGTCTGCCAAAGGGAAAAGTAGTTGACAGCGAGATAGAAAATGTTAAATCGCTTGGTGTAAAAATTGAAACTAATGTTGTGATTGGAAAGGCTGTTACAATTGATGAGCTTTTAAATGAAGAAGGTTTTGATGCTGTATTTATAGGTTCAGGGGCAGGACTTCCAAGATTTATGGGAATACCGGGAGAAAATGCAAATGGTGTATTTTCTGCTAATGAATATCTTACAAGAAGCAACCTTATGAAGGCATTTGATGATAATTATGATACTCCTATAGTAGCTGGCAAAAAAGTAGCAGTAGTAGGTGGCGGCAATGTGGCAATGGATGCTGCAAGGACAGCACTTAGACTTGGTGCAGATGTACATATCGTATATAGGCGCAGTGAAGCAGAGCTTCCGGCAAGGGTAGAGGAAGTGCATCATGCAAAAGAAGAGGGCATAATATTTGACCTTCTTACTAATCCAATAGAAATTATTGAAGATGAAGAGGGCAATGTGAAAGGTATGAAGTGTATACGCATGGAGCTTGGTGAGCCAGATGAATCAGGGCGTAGAAGTCCTGTTGAAATCGCAGGTTCAGAGTTTGTGATTGATGTAGATACCGTAATTATGTCACTTGGCACAAGTCCTAATCCACTTATATCATCAACTACAGAGGGACTTGAGATTAATAAGAGGAAATGTATAGTTGCAGAAGAATCAGATGGCAGTACATCAAAAGCAGCAGTATATGCGGGTGGTGATGCAGTTACAGGAGCTGCCACTGTTATACTTGCAATGGGTGCAGGAAAGGCAGCAGCAAAAGGTATAGATGAATTTCTTAGCAAATAAGCAGATGTTAAATACACAAAACAATAATACCAAAAGTATTTAGTAAAGATAAGTTTTAGCAGGCAAGTTTTCCGTTTATTAAGTGGTGGACTTGCCTGTTTGTGGCAATTGAGCCATAAAGATGCAAAATCAGCATTTTTTAAAACAAATTTGTTATGAGCAGAAATGAGGATTATTATGGAAACCAGAATTTTAAGAAACAAATATTATTTGTATATGACAGAGTTTTTTGCAGGAATGTCAGTTATGGCAGTAGAGCTTGGGGCAAGCAGGCTTTTAGCACCATACTTTTCTTCATCACAGATTGTCTGGACAATTATAATAGGCACTATTATGATTGCAATGGCGCTTGGTAATATATGGGGAGGCAGAAGTGCTGATAAGAATCCAAATCCTGATAAACTCTACATGAGAATTTTGATAGCAGCGGTTTGGATTGCGGCTATTCCTTTTTTAGGAAAATATATTATTCTTGGAATATCAGGACTTTTAATTCTTACTGTTAATAATAATTTCCTTATCATTGCAGCATTTATTGCATGTATGGTAATATTTGTATATCCGTTGTTTTTACTTGGAACTGTTACACCTTCTCTGGTAAAGTATACAATAAACAGCCTTGATGACAGCGCAAGCACAGTAGGAATTCTTGGTGCTTTTAACACAATAGGGAGCATTATTGGAACATTTCTGCCTACATTTGTTACAATTCCGGCAGTAGGAACATCAGTGACTTTTCTTATTTTTTCAGGAATACTTCTTTTAATTGGAATTATATATTTTATAAGTAGTAAAAAGAAAAGAACTGTATGTGCAGCATTTATAGTTGTTTTTGCCATTTTCAGCATATTTGGAAATTCTGGAAGTTTTGCATTTTGGGAGAGCGGTCTTGTATATGAAGGTGAGTCTATTTATAATTATCTGCAGGTAAAAGATACTGATGACAGCGTTATTTTATCAACTAATGTGTTATTTGGCGTGCAGTCAGTTACCAAAAAGGATGATACACTTACAGGAATGTATTATGATTATGCAATGGCGGCTCCAATTATGGCAGGTATGCCTCAAAAGGATAATTTAAATATATTAATACTTGGAATGGGTACAGGGACATACGCAAGACAATGTTTAAGATATTTTGATAATATTGACATAAAAGGGGTTGAGATAGATAAAAAGATTTCTGATTTGGCAGGAAAGTATTTTGATATGCCAAAAGATATTAAAGTAACAACATATGATGGGCGTGCTTATCTTAATGTAGATAAAGATAAGTATGATGTTATAATGGTAGACGCATATCAAGATATAACAATACCATTTCAAATGTCCTCTGTTGAATTTTTTACTATGGTAAATGAGCATCTTACAGATAACGGTGTAATGGTAGTAAATATGAATATGCATTCATCTGTAGAAGGTAATATAAATCAATATTTATCAGATACAATAGCAAGTGTATTTAACAATGTCTATACAATAGATGTAAAAGGTTCAACCAATAGAGAACTTTTTGCGTCAAATAGTGAAAGTTGTATAGATAATCTTAGAGAAGGTATAAGCAGCATAAATAACAGTAGTCTTAATACATTAATATCTAATGTAAGAGACGGTCTTGTAAAGTATGAAAAAGGTGATTACCTGCTTACAGATGATAAAGCACCAGTAGAACTTCTTGGTATGCAGGTAATAGATGGTATTATTCAGAATGAAATTGGATATTACAAGGATATAATAAGAAAATATGGAATAAAAGCTGTTATAGATGAAGGATTGTAATACAACAGAATGGAAGATGTTGTTTACAAAATTTTTTATACAATAGAAAATTATCCATAATAGTAATAAAAAGTGCCACGAAGCAGGTAAATATGCTGTTTATGGCATTTTTTAATTATAAATATTATGCAGTTTGTATATTTTTGATAGTTTTATAGGACAGACTGCATAAAATACATATGTTTATATATGCAGAACCAAAGTATTGTATTGTGAAATGTGGTGTTTTAGTATAGTTTTTTTGATAGAATTTAAACATTGTTCATTGTTCGCATATTTGGTAATATAATTAAAGAAAATCTTCCTGCACAAACGTAACATGTAAATGTGCTTGAATAAATTTTTCCCCAATAAATCTATTCATATAATGTTATCTGATAATTATCTGGTTATCTATCGTAGCAGAAATGCAATATTATTTCAACAAAGTCAATATAAAAAATAGAATATATTTTGCTTGCAAATCAAATGCAGGAAGATTTTTTACATAATCGGGTAAGTCTCTGTTTTTTAATTAAAGGCTAGACTTGCCTGTTTATAATTTTTAATATATAAAAAGAGAAAGAGAGGACAATGTATAATGATTAGGAGTTATACATATGACGAGTTTAAAGTAGTGTTAATGGAGTATATAAGGCTTAATTTTGAAGATAAAGCAGGAATCAGAATACATAAAGTTATTAAAAATAATTCACTTGAGCTTGACAGTCTTGTAATTATGGAGGATGGGAAAAATATTTCCCCTAATTTTTATTTAAATGCATATTATAATGAATATCTTTCCGGAATAGAGATTTCCATGCTTGCTGACAAGATAGTAGAGAGTTATTACAAGGCTGATATTGCGGGAATAGAAAACCTTGATATGAATTTTGAAGAATGTAAGGATAAGATAGTATGCCGTCTTGTGTCGCGTGACAGAAATAGAAAGCTATTAGAAAATATTCCATATATACCATTCCTTGATATGATTATTACGTTTTACTATCTGGCTATGGAAGATGAGGATGGCATAGGTTCAATAAGAATTTCAAATAATCTGACTGACATATGGAACATAAGCACACAGGAGCTTTATAGGTTAGCAATAAAAAATACTATAGAACTTTTTCCGAGAATATTTTGTCCGCTTCCATGTATGATTGAAGCTGTTATGCTAAATAAAAAGGTATCTGAAATTCCCGACTATATATTAAATGTAGATTTTATGATAGAAAAGGATATGCCATATATTCTTACCAATAGAAGTGGGATAAATGGAGCAGTGGCAATGATTTATCCTGAATGTCTTAAGGAAATTGGCGGAGAACTTGGAGTTGATTTCTATATACTTCCAAGCAGTATACATGAGATTATTATAGTACCAGACTGTGGCTGTATAAAATCTAGTGAATTGGAAGCGATGGTACATGAGGTTAATGAAAATTGTGTAACAATGGAAGAAGTACTTTCAGAGAATATTTATTATTATTCAGTTGAAAATAATACAGTGGAAGTTTGCAAAAATATGTCGAAAAGCTATTGACAAAATTATACCGGGGGGGGTAGAATAGAATTGGGAAATAAAAGGTTAAATCTTGAAAGGAGTATTGATAAGAATGGAAGAAAATACTAATGTAAGTGATGATGGCGGATTTTTATGGGGATTATTAGGATGTTGTATTCCTGTTGTTGGTTTAGTATTGTTTCTTGTATGGAAGGATACAAAGCCAAAGACTGCAAAGTCAGCAGGTATTGGTGCACTTGTCTCTGTAGTTTTAGGAGTAGTATGTTATATCGTTATGATTGTAGCGGGAATAGGGTTAGCTGCGCTTGGAGCATAATAAATTCGGAAGATTTTTAAGAATTTTTTTTGGTTGTCATGCAAGGCCGGACCGCTCATTCTATTTTCAGGGTAAACAGTTCCCGATTTGTGCCCGCTGTACAGGGGAATTGATTGGTATTTTAAGCGGAATTCCAATTGCTGTTTGTTTGGGATATCCAAGATTTTGGATAGTCATACTTATGATGATGCCATTAGTAATAGACGGGTTTATACAAAGGCTTACTACATATGAGAGTAATAATATGCGAAGGTTATTAACAGGAATTTTATTTGGTATTGCTTTTGTATTTATGCTAATTTATTTTCATCGTACCTGTGTACATATTGCAGGAGGAATTCTTAAGTTGATTGTAAAGGACCCTCAGAAAATAGACAAGGCAATGGAGTTATTTTTATAAAGTTTTTAATTCTTTTAAGAATAAACATCATGAGACTTGAAGATAGACTGCTGCGCGAATTAGTCGTGTGCAGTCTTTTTCAATTTTTTATATTGCAAAAAAGTAATTGCATATTTTATCAGAAGATGCTATAATAAAATAGTCTTTGACTGAAAAATTTTGCATCTGTAGCTCAGTGGATAGAGCAACGGTTTCCGGAACCGTGTTGTCGGGAGTTCGAGTCTCTTCAGATGCGTTGGCGTATGCTTATAACATAAGAAAAGCTTTGAAAGGAAGTGCGCATTCCATGCGGTTAAAATACAAGAAATTAATTTTAATATTTACAGTTGCTATTATGTTAATTGGACTTAGTATGTTTTCTTTGATAGCTCCTTCGATAGATTTTTCTTCTAAAGGAAGTGATAAGAAAACATCACATAAAGATAATCCCAATAGTGTTGTTGCAGATATGACAGAAGGTGAGATTAGAGCTAATATCGCACTTCTTGTGACCAATTATCTTGATGCCAAGCAGCGGGTAGATATGGATGGGATAGCAGAGTGCGTAAGTGATGTTGAAAGAGTTGATAATAAACGACTGGTTGCGGAAGCAGAATATATAGAAGCATATAAAAATATTGATTGTACAATAAAAGAAGGTCCTGAAGATGGTACATACAGGGTATATGTTTACTATGAGGCAAAGGTATATGATATTGATACACTTTGTCCTTCGTTGACGGCTTTATATATTACTGTAGATAAAGAGGGCAATTTTAAGATATATCTTGGTACAGTTGATGCAGAAACACAGGAAGCTATTGATAAACTTGATAACAGTGAGGAGATTAAAAATCTTGCTGACTCTGTGCAGAAAAAGCTTGAAGGAATTGTAAGCAGCAATGAAGCAGTAAGAGATTTTTATGAGATGTTAGAAAGTACCAATGATAGCAATGAAGAAATCGAAGACAATGAAAATATCGATAAGGAGGGTGGCGGTGCACCATTAAAGCCTGCTAATTAGACGAATAAAATATATTTAGAAGTTCTTTAAAAGACGGTTATTGCTATAACATAGACTGTTGTGATGAATTTTCAGACATGTCAAAGGTTGCAGCCGTCTTTTTTTGATGATATAATAAAAGAGCTTGTTTAGAGCGTGTTTGAAAAAATCACCACTTATATAAAAAGGATTGTGATAAATTATGCATAGTGATAAAAGTATAAATAATAATATAAAAACAGATGATGGTGTCAGGATTAATAAATTTTTAAGTGAAGCAGGAATTTGCTCAAGGCGTGAAGCTGACAGGCTTTTAGAACAGAGAAGAGTATGTATAGATAATATACCTGTTAAGGCAGGTGATAGAGTTTATAAAGGGCAGAAGGTGACTTTAGATGGGCAGATTATTACAAAGGAAGAGGAAGAGATTTATCTTGCTTTCTATAAGCCAAAAGGGATTGTATGCACTACTGCTTCAGAAGAGAATGGTGAAAAGGTAAAAAATGTTGTTGACTATATAGGATATAAAAAGAGAATATATCCGGTAGGGCGGCTTGATATGTCTTCTGAAGGTCTTATTCTTTTGACTAATCAGGGTGATGTAATGGAAAATATTTTAAGAAGCCGTTATGAACATGAAAAAGAGTATTTTGTAAAGGTAGACCATAAGATTACAGATAATTTTTTAGGACAAATGGGTAAAGGTGTTCCGATACTTGATACCGTGACAAAGCCATGTAAAGTATGGAAAGAGGACGATTATAGTTTTCACATAATACTTACGCAGGGACTTAATCGCCAAATCAGGCGTATGTGTGAATACTTTGGATACAGAGTGGTGCACTTAAGACGGGACAGAGTAATGAACATAACGCTAGAAGGGTTAAAAAAGGGAAGATACCGACATCTGACATCAAAAGAGGTAAAGGAACTGAAAAGCCAATTGAAGTAAATATCAGTATTTTATGTACTGTACTGGAAAGGAGTAAGCTAATGCAGGACAGAATTAATCGTATGAGGGAACTTGTAGATACATTAAATAAAGCATCTTATGTTTATTATCAGGGAAAAGATGAGATGATGAGCAATTTTGAGTATGATAAGATGTATGATGAACTTAAAGAACTTGAAGAAGAAACTGGCACAGTATTTGCAGGAAGTCCTACACAGCGTGTTGGCTATGAAGTATTAAGTGAGCTTCCAAAGGAAAGTCACCAGTCACCAATGTTGTCACTTGATAAAACTAAAGAAGTTGAAGAGCTTGTTTCATGGCTTGGAGATAATAAGGGGCTGCTTTCATGGAAAATGGATGGGCTTACTATTGTATTGACCTATGAGGAAGGAAAACTTGTGAAGGCTGTCACACGTGGGAATGGACAGGTAGGTGAAGTTATAACAAATAATGCAAAAGTGTTTAAAAATATACCTTTGACAGTTCCATTTAAGAGTAGTATGGTGCTGCGTGGTGAAGCAGTTATTTCATATTCAGAATTTGAGCGTATAAATAATACTCTTGGTGAAGATGAAAAGTACAAAAATCCTAGAAACTTGTGCAGTGGTTCAGTCAGACAGTTAAATAATGAGATAACAGCACAGAGAAATGTGGAATTTTATGCATTTGCACTTGTAGAAGCAGAAGGTTTTGATTTTGAAAATTCTCAGAAAAATAAAATGGAATTTATGAAGCAGCAGGGATTTGATATAGTAGAATATGAAGTTGTAGATGCAGAAAATATTTCTACAGCGGTAGAGCGATTTTCGGAAAAGATAAAGACCAATGATTTTCCATCAGATGGACTTGTACTTTTACTTGAAGATATTGCATATGGGGAATCGCTTGGAAGAACTGCAAAATTCCCAAGAAATGCAATAGCTTTTAAATGGGCAGATGAAACGGCAGATACTAAACTTCTTGAAATAGAGTGGAGTGCATCAAGAACAGGACTTATAAATCCAGTGGCCATATTTGAGCCTGTTGAACTTGAGGGTACTACAGTATCAAGAGCAAGTGTACACAATGTAAGTATTTTAGAGCAGCTGGAACTTGGTATTGGAGATACTATACAGGTCTATAAGGCAAATATGATTATACCACAGATAGCAGAAAATCTTACAAGGAGTTCAAATCTTGAAATACCAAAGGAATGTCCTGTGTGCGGTAAAAATACAGCAATACATGAAGAAAATGGTGTAAAGGTTTTAGTATGTGAAAATGATGAATGTCTTGCTAAAAAGATTAAATCAATATCTCATTTTGTCAGCAGAGATGCTATGAATATTGATGGTTTATCAGAGGCTACAATAGAAAAACTTATATCAAAGGGTGTACTTCATGAAATGGCTGATTTATTTAAACTTGAGCAGCACGAAGAAGAGATAACTGAAATGGAGGGCTTTGGTAAGAGGTCATATGAAAAACTTATAAAGGCTGTGAAAAATTCATGTACAACTACTTTGGGAAGGTTTATATACAGTCTTGGAATACCTAATATTGGTTTGTCAAATGCCAAAATGATATGTAAATTTATGGACAATGACATTGATAAAGTACGAAGTGCCAAAGTAGAAGAACTTGTTGATATAGATGGTGTAGGTGAGGTTATAGCAAAGTCTTTCGTAAAGTTTTTTGAAAAGCCTGAAAATATAAAAATGATTGATGACTTGCTTGAAATCATAAAATTTGAAGAGGAAGAGAGCAGTACAGAAGAAGATATGGCAGGAATCAATTTTGTAGTAACAGGTAAAGTAGAGCATTTTGCAAATAGAAATGCAGTAAAAGATGTAATAGAAGCAAGAGGCGGAAAGGTGACCGGAAGTGTTACGTCTAAAACAAATTATCTTATAGAAGTTGAAAACACAATGACTGATAGGAGTGAT
>CAMWXG010000043.1 GCA_947178155.1 uncultured Lachnoclostridium sp. | reverse complement strand
GAAATATGGTTTTAAATATTTTTGCGGTTGATTTGGCAATTATATTTTGTATGATTATTGTTTATAGAAAGTATGGTAAGAATACGGCGGTATTATTTTTGATAATGACATTTTTATTTGTTCCATTTTACACATATATTCCGTTTGTTTATACAGATACATTGGTGCTGCCTATGGTTACAGGGATTTTGCTGTGTTATACGTTTTTGGAAGAGTATTGGAATAAGGGAGGAATTAAGTTTTTGCTTATTCTTATGTTAATAGGGATTATTACATGGTTTGGATTTGAATTAAAACCCACAGTTGCAATTATTACATTGGCATGTTTTATACACATGATAGTAACTAAAAACTGGAAGAAAGACGTTGTTAGTATTATGGTGATTAGTCTTGTCTTTTGTACATGCCTTAAGACATGTAATTATGTAATAGACAAAATGGAAATGGTTGACCAGACAGATTATGATAAAGAAAATTTTCCTTATTCGCATTGGATTATGATGGGACTTCAGGGAACAGGAAATTACAGTCTTAAGGACAGGGAGTATACAAGCTCCTTTGAAACAAAAAAGGAAAAAGAAAAAGGCAATATTGAAATGATAAAGAAACGTCTGGCGGATTATGGAATTGCAGGGCTTTTGCTTCATCAGTATATAAAGGCTGTAAGTACATGGTCTAATGGTAAATATGACATGGAGTTTCATTTGCAGAGACAGCCTAAGAAAAATTCATGGCTGCAAAGTTTTTTCTTTAAAGATGGGAAATATTATTTTTTATACGATGGATATTGTACTGTATATCAGTTTGTGATGCTCTTTCTTATTGCAGCATCGGTTATATATGGTTTTAGGAAACGTGAAACTGATTCTGCGGTAATGTGGAAATTGGCACTTTTTGGACTATTTTTGTTTTTGTCAATTTGGGAAACGAAATCACGTTATGTGTTGCATTTTATTCCAATAATGTTATTGATTGTTGTAGATATGATTGTAAAGATTAAGAGGAGTTATTGGTTGCTATTCACAGTCGATTAATTTTAGGGATTTTTGGCACGATTTATACCAAATGTGCGAGTTTTACAGTGCCATTTTGTATGCTTTTTGCAAAATGTGTATATTCAAGTAATGAAAACGCTGTTTGTTACTATGAATGGCACAGCCATGAATAGTAACAGCTATTGCTGAAAGTACAATTCATCAACTAATTAGTACTTTACAAAAACTTTTATATATCATAAAATAAAATCGGTTATTACAATTATAGTAATAGCCGGTTGTTTTTGTGTCATGTATGCAGTGGCACTGCGCTGCATATAGCCGATGAAGTTTTTTGTTCTATTTATATTTTATAATAAGGGCAGTGCAGAAAAGAGGCAGATATGAAGGAATTTTTACCAATTAAAGAAGGCAAGGTGCGTGAAGTATATGATAATGGGGATAGTCTTATAATTGTTGCAACAGACAGGATTTCGGCTTTTGATGTGATTTTAAAGAATAATGTTGTAAACAAGGGGGCTATTCTTACACAGATGTCAAAATTTTGGTTTGATTTTACTAAGGATATTGTTCCAAACCATATGATTTCTATTGATACAAATGATATGCCAGAGTTTTTTAGGAATGAAAGATTTAAGGGGGGCAGCATGCTGTGTAAGAAGCTTAGGATGCTTCCTATAGAATGTATAGTGCGGGGATATATTACCGGAAGCGGCTGGGAAAGCTATCAAAAGAATGGTGAAGTATGTGCAATTAAGCTTCCAGAAGGACTTAAAGAGTCAGACAAGCTTCCAGAGCCTATATATACACCTACTACAAAAGCTGATCTGGGTGAGCATGATGAGCATATTACATTTGAGGAGAGTGAGGAGATATTAGAAAAAGAGTTTCCAGGAAGGGGACATGAGTACGCAAAAAAGATAATGGACTGTACTATTGCGCTTTATAAAAAATGTGCTGAATATGCATACAGCAAGGGAATAATTATAGCAGATACAAAGTTTGAGTTTGGTCTTGATGAAAATGGAGATATAGTGCTTGGTGATGAGATGCTTACGCCTGATAGTTCAAGATTTTGGCCTCTTGAGGGATATGTACCAGGACAGGGGCAGCCTTCATTTGACAAGCAGTATGTAAGAGACTGGCTTAAGGCTAATCCTAACAGTGATTATAAACTTCCTGATGAAGTAGTGGATAAGACTGTTGAAAAATATAAAGAAGCATATTTTATGCTTACGGGAGAGAAGTTTGTGGGTTAAGCACTGTTTTTGCTACTATGAACGGCATTGCTGTGTGAATAGTAACAATTTTGTATATTATGATGAAAAAATTGTATATTTTTCAACAATATGACGAGAAATTTTTGCCTGAAACAAAAGATATATTGACAAATATCACAAAAATTGTTAGTATATGAATATGCAGTTTAGCACGACTGTATATTATATAGCAAGAACATATGGAGAGGGATTGCTATTATATTAACAAAATGGTTGAATTAACCGTTTCTTAAAAGGAGGAGTTATTTTATGAGAATGAAGAAATTATTATCAGTAACACTTGCTGCAACAATGGTACTTTCACTTACCGCATGTGGAGATGAGGGTGGAAGCGATGCCAACAGCGGCAATAATGAGCCAAGCAGTGCAAGCTCAGATGCAAATAGTGGTTCATCAGGTAGTGGAGATACTATTAAGATAGGATTTGCACAGGTTGGACATGAGTCAGATTGGCGTACAGCAAGCACAGAATCTTGCCAGACAACTTTTTCAAAAGATAATGGTTATGACCTTTCATTTGTAGATTGTGATAATGATTCTGCTACACAGCTTGAAGCAGTACGTAACTTTATTCAACAGCAGGTTGATTACATAATTATTGATCCTATTGTTGAAACAGGCTGGGATACTGTACTTCAGGAGGCATCAGATGCAGGTATTCCTGTGCTGATTATTGACCGTACAATTAAGGCTGATGAGAGTCTTTACACAGCTTGGGTAGGTTCTGACTTTAAGACAGAAGGTCAGGCAGCAGGCGCATGGCTTCAGGCATATCTTGAAGCAAAGGGACGTGGTGATGAGGATATTAATATTGTTACTATCGCAGGTACAACAGGTGCTTCTGCACAGATTGGACGTACAGATGGATTTAATGAGTATGTTGATGCCAATGATAAGTGGACACTTTTAGATGAGCAGGATGGTGATTTCACTCAGGACGGTGGTCAGCAGATTATGGAGTCATTCCTTAAGTCATATGACGATATTGATGTAGTAGTATGCCAGAATGATAATGAAGCATTTGGAGCTATGGATGCTTTGAAGACAGCAGGTAAAACTTTTGGTAAAGATGGAGATGTTATTATTATTTCATTTGACTCAACAAATGCAGGTCTTACAGAAGTATTAAATGGAACAATTAATGCAAACTTTGAGTGTAATCCTCTTGCAGCTCCATATGTAGAGGAAATTATTAAGACTCTTGAATCAGGCGGAAGTGTTTCAGAGAAACAGGTATACATGGAAGAAGCATGTTTTGCATGTGATGATACAGTTGATACATTTAAGACAGCTGATGGAAAAGACCTTAAGATGACGGTTATGACACAGGAAGTTTTAGATGCACGTGCATATTAATTTTTAAAAGTTAATTTGCGGGGAGAAGCCTTGAGTCCTCTTGGGGGTTCTCCCTTTTTAACTTTCTTCTTGAATTGGATTATACTGGTAATTGAGTGAACAGTAACAATTTAGTAATATATTAGGAAGGAGAACGGATATGGAGAATGGTGTAGTATTGACCATGCGTGGTATAACTAAGACATTTCCGGGTGTTAAAGCTTTGGGTGGTGTTGATTTTACACTGCGTAAGGGAGAAATTCATGCACTCATGGGAGAAAATGGTGCAGGAAAGTCTACGTTGATTAAAGTCCTTACGGGTGTTTATGACTTTGAGAACGGAGAGATTCATGTAGAAGGCATAGACTCACCTATAATTAATCATTCTACACAGGAAGCTCAAAACAGGGGGATATCAACTGTTTATCAGGAGGTAAATCTCTGCCCGAATCTAACTGTGGCAGAAAATCTTTTTATAGGCAGAGAGCCGAAGAAATTTGGTCTTATTGATTGGAAGACCATGAATAAGAAGGCGCAGCAGATAATAGATGACCTTGATATTGGCATTGATGTTACTGTTACACTTGAAAATTATTCAGTGGCATTGCAGCAGATGGTAGCTATTGCTCGTGCTGTTGATATGGAATCTAAGGTGCTTATACTTGATGAGCCTACATCATCGCTTGATGATAATGAGGTTGAGAAACTTTTTGGTATGATGAACCGCCTTAAGGAGCAGGGCGTAGGAATTATATTTGTTACACATTTCCTTGAACAGGTTTATGCGGTATGTGACAGGATAACTGTACTTAGGAATGGTGAGCTTGTAGGAGAGTATCCTATAGCAGAGCTTCCAAGAGTAGAGCTTGTTGCAAAGATGATGGGTAAGAATTTTGATGACCTTGCATCTATTAAAGATGCTGATGATACATGCATTAAAGACGAGCTTATTATTGATGCTAATGGATTAAGCCATAAAGGTAAGATTAAGCCGTTTGATTTGGAAATACATAAAGGTGAGGTTATAGGACTTACAGGCTTGCTTGGTTCAGGCAGAAGTGAGCTGGCACGAGCAATTTATGGAGCAGATAAGGCGCAGACTGGTACTCTTAAAGTAAATGGAAAAGAAGTAAAGATAAATGCACCGATTGATGCTATGAAGCTTGGCATGGGGTTTTTACCTGATGATCGTAAAGCGGAGGGTGTAATTGCTGATTTGTCAATAAGGGAGAATATTATACTTGCACTTCAGGCAAAGCGAGGGGTATTTAAGCTTATACCAAGAAAAGAGCAGGAAAGACTTGCAGAGAAATATATTAAGGAGATACAGGTTAAGACAGCCAGTATGGAAACTCCAATATCACAGTTATCAGGTGGTAATCAGCAGAAGGTTATTATAGGTCGTTGGCTTGCAACAAATCCTGATTTTCTTATACTTGATGAACCTACTCGTGGTATTGATATTGGTACTAAGACAGAGATACAGAAGCTTGTTGTAAAGCTTGCTAAAGAAGGTAAATCCGTAATCTTTATTTCATCTGAAATTGAGGAGATGATACGTACTTGCGACAGGATGGTTGTTCTGCGTGATGGTATGAAGGTTGGTGAGATAAGCGAAGATATAACGCAAGCTACAATAATGAAGGCTATCGCAGGAGGTGACAGTAATGAGTAAAAGTGCGAATGGAGACAGCTTTATTAAAAAGCTTACAGGCAGCAAAGTGTTTCTTCCATTGGTGTGCCTGTTTCTTGTAATACTTATAAATGTTATAAAATCACCATCATTTCTTCAAATATCTATAAATAATGGTGTACTATATGGACGTCTTATTGATATTGCAAACAGGGGAAGTGAAATTGCCATTCTTGCAATAGGGATGACGCTTACTATTGCTGTATCAGCAGGTACAGATATTTCAGTAGGTTCAGTTATGGCACTTTGTGCTTCATGCTGTTGTACTACTCTTGTAGGATATGGTGTGGCTTCAGCAAATAAGTTAAATTATCCTATATTTATAGGTGTAATTGTAGGTATTTTTGTAGGTGCTGTATGTGGTTGTTTTAATGGCTTTATGGTGGCGCGGCTTAAGGTGCAGCCTATGGTTGCAACACTTGTGCTGTATACGGCAGCGCGTGCCATAGGACTTTTGGTAAGTAATAACCAGAATACATATGTACGTGTGGAAGAATATAAATATCTTGGTAATTTTATAAAAATCGGGAAATGGGAATGTCCTATACCTACACCAATATTTGTGGCGATTATATGCGTGGCGCTTGCTACACTATTCCTTAAAAAGACAGCACTTGGCATGTATATACAGTCAGTTGGTATTAACAAAAATGCTTCAAGAATACTTGGTATTAATTCTGTGTTGATTATATTTGTATGTTATGTTATATGCGGTTTGTGTGCAGGTGTGGCAGGTACTGTTGCCTCATCAAGAATTTATTCTGCTGACTCAAATAATATAGGACTGAATTTTGAAATGGATGCTATTCTTGCAGTTGCGCTTGGTGGCAACAGCCTTGCAGGTGGTAAATTCTCTCTGGCAGGTTCAATTATAGGTGCATATACTATTCAGGCACTTACAACTACTCTTCTTGCATTTGGTGTAAAGACAGAGCAGGCTCCTGTTGTTAAGGCAATTGTTATAGTACTGATAGTAGTAATACAGGCACCTGCTGTACAAAATTATATTAAAAACCGTAAAGCACGTAAGATTAGTGCAGGTGGAGGGGAGGCTGTTGCAAAATGAAAAAGAAAGCAAATTTTAATGGTAATAACCTTCTATTAGTTATAACAATTGTACTTTTTGTAGTTATGTATGCTATAGGGTGTATAGTGTATGGAAGCAAAGGATTTAGCCAGTTTCAGTCATTTCTAAATATTTTAATAGGTAATGCAGGACTTATATGTGTAACATGTGGCATGACATGCGTAATGATTACCGGAGGCATTGATATCTCGGTTGGTTCACTTGTAGGACTTGACTGTATGATACTTGCATATGGCATGGAAAAACTTCATTGGAGTGCGATAACTGCTGTAATAGTTGTGCTTATTGTTGGTATTGTATTTGGTGTAGTACAGGGATTTCTTATCGGAATACTTGGGATTCAGCCATTTATTATTACTATGGCAGGTCTTTTCTTTGCAAGAGGCATGTGTGCTGTAATTACAACTGAGATGGTAAATGTTGCCAATGAAACATTTAAGAAATGGGCAACAATAAAGATAAACCTTCCATTTGGAGGATATGTAAACAGAAGAGGGATATATATGGCACCTTATATACGTATTACTGTTGTAATTGCGCTTATTGTTGTTGCACTTACATTTATCCTTTTAAAGTTTACAAAGTTTGGACGTTCGCTTTACGCAGTAGGCGGCAATGAAACATCTGCAAAGCTTATGGGACTTAATGTGAAGATGACAAAGATGAAAGCATATATTTTATCTTCATTTTTATGTTCAATAGGGGGAATACTTTTCTGTATGAATAGTATGACTGGCTCTGTAGCACAGGCTAAGGGGCTTGAAATGGAAGCAATAGCTTCTGCCGTAATAGGCGGTACGCTTCTGACTGGAGGTGTTGGTAATGTAATTGGTTCACTTTTTGGTGTGCTGATAACCGGAACTATAGATGCGCTGGTGCAATTTAATGGCAAACTGCTGTCTTCGTGGTCAAGTATTGCTGTGTCTGTGTTATTGTGTTTCTTTATAATACTTCAGGCGATATTTGCACTTATTAAAGAAAGAAATAAAGCTTAAAAAGAAATTAAAGCTTGAATAATTTATAGAAATGGAGGAGAGAAATGGAGTTACAAAAAAATTATAAGTTTTGGTTTTGTACAGGTTCACAGGATTTGTATGGTGAAGAGTGTCTTGCGAATGTAGCAGAACATTCAAGAAAAATTGTTGATGCACTTAATGCATCAGGAAATTTACCGTTTGAGGTTATCCTTAAACCTACTCTTATTACAAATGAGCTTATAAGAAGAACATTTAATGAAGCTAATATTGATGAAGAGTGTGCAGGTATTATTACCTGGATGCATACTTTTTCTCCGGCAAAGTCATGGATTATAGGACTTCAGGAATATAGAAAACCGCTGCTTCATCTTCATACACAGTTTAATCAGGAGATACCATATGATACTATTGATATGGACTTTATGAATGAAAATCAGGCAGCTCACGGTGACAGAGAATATGGTCATATGGTTACACGTATGGGAATTGAGAGAAAGGTTGTAGTAGGTCACTGGAGCGATGAAACAGTACAAAAGCGTATTGGCTCATGGATGAGAACTGCGGTTGGAGTAGTAGAAAGCAGCCATTTAAGAGTTATGCGTGTAGCTGACAATATGAGAAATGTTGCGGTTACAGAAGGTGATAAGGTTGAGGCACAGCTTAAATTTGGCTGGGAGGTGGATGCATATCCTATAAATGAGATTGCTTCATGTGTTGATGCTGTATCAGAATCAGATACAAATGCACTTGTTGATGAATATTATGATAAGTATGAAATATTGCTTGAAGGAAGAGATGCTGATGAATTTAAACGGCATGTAGCAGTACAGGCACAGATAGAGATTGGTTTTGAACGGTTCTTAAAGGAGAAGAATTATCATGCTATTGTTACCCATTTTGGAGATTTGGGTAGCTTAAAACAGCTTCCAGGACTTGCAATACAGAGGCTTATGGAAAAAGGTTATGGCTTTGGAGCAGAGGGTGATTGGAAAGTTGCTGCTATGGTGCGTCTTATGAAGATTATGACAGCAGGTATGAAGGATGCAAAGGGTACTTCAATGCTTGAAGATTATACTTATAATATGGTGCCAGGGAAAGAAGGAATACTTGAAGCGCATATGCTTGAGATATGTCCGTCAATAGCAGAAGGTTCTATTCAGATTAAGTGTCAGCCACTTTCTATGGGTAACAGGGAAGATCCTGCAAGGCTTGTATTTACATCTAAGGATGGTCATGGAATTGCAACATCACTTATAGATCTTGGAAATCGTTTCCGCCTGATTATCAATGAAGTAAATTGCCGTCAGACAGAAAAGCCTATGCCAAAGCTTCCTACAGCTACTAATTTCTGGACTCCAGAGCCTGATTTTTATACAGGTTCAGAAGCCTGGATACTTGCTGGTGGAGCACATCATACAGCATTTACTTATGACCTTACGGCAGAGCAGATGTGTGATTGGGCTGCAATAATGGGTATAGAAGCAGTAGTAATTAATAAAGATACAACTATACGTGACTTTAAGCGTGACCTTATGCTTGGAGATATAGTATATAGATAATAAACATGTGGAGGTATTATTTAATGAAAGATGCAATTATTAATGGAAGAACATCGCTTGGTATAGAGTTTGGCTCAACAAGAATAAAGGCTGTACTTGTTGATGATAATAACAATCTTATTGCACTTGGTGGTCATTCATGGGAAAATAAGTACGAGAATGGAGTATGGACATATAGTCTGGATGATATCTGGGGAGGACTTCAGGATTGTTATTCTAAACTTGTTGCAGCAGTTAAGGAAAAGTATGATGTTACGCTTGAAACAATAGGTTCTATAGGCTTTAGTGCAATGATGCATGGTTATATGGCATTTAATAAGGCAGGAGAGCTTTTAGTTCCATTCCGTACATGGAGAAACACTATTACAGAGGAAGCTGCGGATAAGCTTACAGAATTATTTAAATTTAATATTCCACAGCGCTGGAGTATTGCGCATCTGTATCAGGCTATATTAAATGGTGAAGAACATGTTAAAGATGTTGATTATTTTACAACACTTGCAGGTTATATTCATTGGCAGCTTACAGGGGAAAAGGTTCTTGGTGTAGGAGAGGCTTCAGGAATGTTTCCTATTGATTCTAGCACAAAACAGTTCAATACTGAGATGATTAAAAAGTTTGATGATGCTGTTGCTGATAAAGGTTATGGATGGAAGCTTGAGGATATTATTCCTTCTGTACTCGTTGCAGGTGATAAGGCTGGTGTGCTTACTGATGAGGGTGCAAAACGTCTTGATGTATCTGGAAATTTGAAAGGTGGTATACCTCTTTGTCCTCCAGAAGGTGATGCAGGTACAGGAATGGTTGCTACTAACAGTGTAGCAGTTCGCACAGGTAATGTATCAGCAGGAACTTCTGTATTTGCAATGATTGTTCTTGACAAACCACTTAAGAATGTACATCGTGAAATTGACCTTGTAACAACTCCTGTAGGTGATGATGTTGCAATGGTACACTGCAATAACTGTTCTTCTGACATTAATGCATGGGTAAATCTTTTTAAAGAATTTGCAGCTTGTTTTGGAATGAGTATTGGTGATGAAATATATGAAGTTCTTTATAAGAAAGCTATGGAGGGCGATAAGGACTGTGGAGGACTTATGGCATACAACTACTTCTCTGGTGAGCATGTAACAGGATTTGAAGAGGGCAGACCTTTATTTGTAAGAGAGGTAAACAGTAACTTTAATATAGCAAACTTTATGAGAGTTACTCTTTATACTGCGTTTGGAGCATTAAAGACAGGTCTTGATATACTTCTTAAAGAAGAAGATGTAAAGATAGATTCTATATTTGGACATGGTGGACTCTTTACTACAAAGGGTGTTTGCCAGAAAATACTTGCAGCTGCTATGAATGCACCTGTTTCAGTTATGGAGACAGCAAGTGAAGGCGGTGCATGGGGTATGGCGATTCTTGCATCTTATATGAAGAATAAGAAAGATGGAGAAGGACTTGAAGATTATCTTAAGGCAAATGTATTTGCTGATGTAAAAGGTTCTGTAGAACAGCCGGATCCTGAAGATGTAAAGGGATTTGATGAATTTATTAAAAAGTACAGCAGGGGACTTGCAATAGAGCGTGCTGCTGTGGAGAGTATCTAAGTTTTTTGAGTATAAGATTAATTACAACTAATAATATTATTAAAATAGCAGTTCGACAAAGAAATAAACTTTTGTCGGATTGCTATTTTTGTTTAAGGGGAAAATATGCTAAAACTATGGTATGATTTGCAAAAGTGGTGTAAAATATATTAGAGCGTGTTTGAAAATTTAATATCTAAAGTAATAATAGCAACTAAGGTAATATTATTAATAATAAAGAAATGAGGAAATTTTAATGGATGATATAAGAATAATTGTTATGGATATGGATGGTACACTGCTTACATCTGATAAGATTGTAAGTGATTATACTAAGAAGCTTTTTGAACGAATTTCAGTTGAAGGTTATAAATTGGGGATTGCATCAGGAAGACCTATTATAGGTGTAAAAAGAAGCGTTGAAGCTCTTGGTATAAAACAATATATTAATTTTATGGTGGGTTCTAACGGAGCAGAGCTTTATGATGTATTTGAAGACAGGGAGGAGTGTTTTTATCAGCTCGAACCTGATATTATAGATGAAATTATTGAATTGTACAAACCATTTAATTTAAATCCTTATGTGTATCAGGGGGATAATTGTTATGCATATAGAAATGATAACACGATAGAAAGAGCAGCGCAAAATAATCATCTTGGTATTATTTTATGTAATCTAAAAGAAGAAATTAAGACACCACAAAGTAAACTTGTACTTAGTACACCTGTTGAAAAAATGACATTAGTGGAAGAATTCTATGAGATGCATAAATCGGATAAGTATCGTGCATTTAAATCACAGGCTGATATGTTTGAGTTTGTACATCCAGAGCTTTCAAAAGTATATGGTATTGCACATTATTGTGAAAGGTATGGTTTTAGCCTTGCCCAGACTATTGCATTTGGTGATACAACAAATGATATTGAGATGATTAAGGGATGTGGGATTGGTGTGTGTATGTGTAATGGTACACAAGATGCAAAGGATGCTTGTGACATTGTGACAGAATACAGCAATGACCAAGATGGTCTTGCAAAAGAACTTGAAAAAATTATAGGTTTACGTGCTTATTGATTTATTTTGGGAAAAGAAATTTTTGTATACAATGCAAAATAGGCATGAACATGCTTTGCAGAAATGAGGTGGAATATGTATGGTATGGATTAAGGCAAATCCTAAACTAGAACAAACATATCGTAAGATTATAGAGTCAATGAAAGCAGATGTAAAATGGGAGGGCATATTTATAATTAAGAATAATTCCATGATTCTGCCTGGTGAGATTAATTCTCTTATATTTGATTTTGAATATAGAAAAGTATATTCTAATATTATAGATATTCCTGAGACAGCAGAGGATTTGTTTGATGTTGGGGAAAGAAAGCTTTTGATTAATATACTGAATATGATTTTATATATTTTCGGTAAATGGAAAGTATTGCCTTCATTAAAGGTAGGGCAGGATTATATGCAGATTGATTCCCTTCTTAAAAACATTTTAAAAGAAATAAATATTGATTCTTACTATTCTCCAAGTAGTGTTAAATTTGTTGGCAACGGTTTACAGATTGTATTTGAAGATGTGATTGTGGCTGCCGTTGATAGGATTAAACAGCTTGAAGCTGAGGCGGAAAATTCAGTTGAAGATGAAGAGGAGGAAGGTTCACAGGGACTTTGGCATGATATAAAATGGAAAATATCATCAGCACAATTTGATAAAAGAAATGTGACTAAAGTTATGTCAGCAGCGAACCGGATAGGCAATAATTTTTATATGACATCATATGTCTGTCCAGAGTGTGAAAATAATCTTCATATGATAGTATATCCTGATAATAAAGAATTTTGTATTGATGCTGAAGATGGAAGAGTATATCTTGCACGGGCATATTGTTGTCCTGAATGTTGTAAGTTTTATACTTCGCGTCCGGAGAAGCTTTTGGTAGAGGGGGATATATATGTACTGGATTTTGATGATGATAAAACAGCAGCAGAAGATTATAGAAAATTAATTGGTGCACATGCAAAAAAGACTTCTAATTCTAATTTTAATTTGTATGAAGCTGATTATATGAACAGAGCAAATAGTAAGAGCAAGGATTTATCCTATGTACGTGTTCATTTAAATGAGTTTTCTGACGAAGAGTTAGAAAGAATACGTATGATGATGGACGAGGGATTTTATGATGAAAGAGCTGTAGAAAGATTTCTTGCTATCATAGAGCAGGAGCTTGCATATAGGAAAAGTCTGAAACGTAAATCGGAAAAAGATTTGGATGATGAAGAGGAGGAGATAGAGGAAAATAGCGCTGGGGAAGATATTGAAGGTAACGGAATTGGTATATCTGGAGATGCAAATGATACTTTAAAAGATGGTGATAGTTATGCCAAAGAGGGAATAAATGTATCAGATAAAGTAAAAAATAGAGGTATATTTAAAAAGGAGCGTAATGCTTCAAAGGATTCAAGTAAAGAAAAGGCAGGGCGCAAAGTTTTTGGCGGGTTAGGAAGGTCAAAAGAAAAGAGTAAGGCCTCTGTAACTAAAGATAAATCAGTGACAGACAGTGTTGATGCAGAAAGTACAAAAAAATCGGAAGCAGGCGGTTATTTTGCAGAAGATTCAGAAAAGGAAAAATTTAATACAGTTGGTATGTCTGCAAAAAAGAAAATCAGAAAGGAAGGTATCACTGATAGGAATTTAAATATAAAAAGTCCTGTTGACAATGAAAAAGCAAATAGTGATAAAGGTGCTGCCAGCAATCAAGATATAGATAGTGATGAAAGTGTAATTAATAATTTAAATAATGTCAACAGTATTATGCCTAATGAAGATATTGATAACAGTTTTATTAATGATGAGGATATAGAAAACAGTAGAAATGGCATAAATGGAAATAGTGAAATAAGTTCAGAAAATTCTGCAATTACAGTTAAAGATTTTGAAAAAAAGCTGGCAGGCAGTGCAGGTAAAAAATATTCGGATATAGCGGCTCTTTTAAGAGAAGTTGAGAACAGCAATTTAGAAGATGATGAAAAGGAAAAAATTTCTGTAAAATTAAGAAAAAGTCTTAGAGAGAAGGGAAACAAGGAGCTTGATTATATTGTACTTCACCTTCCACAAAATGACAGTAAGGATAGATATAAGCGTGTAAAGGAAAAGATTAAATCATATTCTGATATTGATACAAGTAGATATGAAGACATTGTTGATAAATATATAGACAAAGCGGAAATAGCGGAGCTAAATTCAATAGTAAATAAGGTTAAACTTACGGATAGGAAAGCTCTTATAAGCACAATTGAAAATATAAAATCGCTGGGATTTGAGAAGAGGAATACACAGCAGTATACAGATAAGCTTCATGATAAAATAGTTGAAATTGATAATGAAACGGTGAGTAAGATATGTCCTGATTTATATAATTTAAGTGTGGAAACAGGTACAAGGGCAATGAAGGAGATAGAGGCAGCTGATATACTCCCTGAGATTAAGTCAAATATGCTGGAGCTTATTGACAAAAGGCTTACAAAAATGAAGTCGGATGAATGTGAACAGCTTGTGGAAAAGTTTAAAAAGAATCTTACAGGAAGTCTAAAAGATAATTCAAGAATTCATTTTTATGATGTAAGGAAGATGCAGAGCGAGGACAATAAAGATGCAGAATCGCTAATTGTAAGAAAGGCACTTAGTACATATGCCATACTTATAGGAAAATATGAATATCCTGTTGTGATATGTGATTCTTCATTGTCAGGAAATGGCAAACAAGGGTTTATTATTACACCTGACCATATATTTTACAAAGGCTTTTTAAAATCCGGTGCTGTTGATGTAATGAATATTGAAAAGATATCAATTGATAAGGCAAAGGGAGGAAAGGGAATATGTATTTTTCAAAGTTCTGGAGCAAATTATAAACTTCCTTGTATATTAAATAGTAAAGATGAAGAAAGTTTTGCAGAAATCATAGATGAATTTGTAAATTATCTTAAATCAAAACCACAGTCAAGAAGTATAGAATATCTTTCACAGGAAAAGCATACTGTGAAATGCTGTTATAGGTGCGGTCATAAATTTGCAGCAGGAAATATATGTCCAAAGTGCGGCAGCAGAAATTAATTTTTCGTCATGGAGTGAGCTATAACATCTTGTACTTTATAATACTACTATGTTGACAATTATATGGGATGTGATAAAATGGAATATGTAGAGATGAATACTACATTATGAAAGGCATGGTAGACATATTATGGAATATCAAATTATTAGCGACAGTTCATTTGACTTGGATTTGGATACAAGAAAAAAATATAATATAGAATCAGTCCCATTTTTTGTTTCATTTGATGATGAGAATTATTACAAGGAGATTGAAGAGATAGGGATAAGAGAAGTGTATGAGCGCATGGTTAGTGACACAGGAACTTATCCTAAAACATCACTTCCATCAGTGCAGAATTATGTAGATGCATTTACTCCACATGTAGAAGCAGGGAGAGGTGTTATATGTATATGTATAACTACAACACTTAGCGGTTCATATAATTCGGCAGTTAATGCATCGGAGATTATGAAAGAGGACTATCCTGATGCAAAGATTACAGTAGTTAATTCATATGGTGCAACAGTTTTTCAGGGACTTCTTGCTATTGAGGCAGCAAAGATGCAAATGTCTGGGTTTAGCTATGAAGAAGTTGCAGCGAAAATACAGGGAAGTATGCGTGATACAGGAAGGATTTTTTTTACTGTGGGAAATCTTGATTATCTCCAGCATGGAGGGCGCATAGGTAAGGTTGCAGGTATAGCAGGAAGTGTATTAAATCTTAAGCCACTTATTACCCTTAAAGATGGTGCAATTGATTCATCAGGTGTTGCAAGAAGCCGTAAAAAGTCTATGATTAAGGTTATTGAACTTGTGAAGGATTATTTTGAGGAAAATGGTGATAATCCAGATGACTACGCATATGCTGTTGGTTTTGGATATGATAGAGAAGAGGGGGAGAAATTTAGGGAGCAGTTGTATGAGGAGATAAAGAGTATGGGAGTAAGAGAGGAGCCAGAGCTTGTGCAGATAGGTGCTACAATATGTGTTCATACAGGACCGTATGCGCTGGGTGTAGGGCTTATAAAGCGTTATGATAAGGTGTAATTTTTGTTGCTATTTATGCCATAAACAAAGATGGCATAATATTTGGATTAGTATAAAAGTCATGACTAATAGTCATGACTTTTATTGTGATAATATTACAAAAAATATCAAAAGGCTTCTTTTTATAGATTTGTGAAAACTTCCATCTGATTTCTCAGTTCTTCTACAATCTCCTGATTCGTATCCATACGACTTGTAATATCAGTCATATCCCCAACTAAGCTTTTAGTGCTGTCTGCAATTCCAGTAATCCCAGTGGCACCATCATCAATCGCTTTTGTAATGCTTTCCATAGAATCTGCAATCTCTGCCATGGAATTTCTAAGGCGGTCAGTTCTGCTGTTAAATGCATCAATCATTTCCTTTACATAATCGGCATCTTCTTTGTATTGTCTTCCAGAATGGACGAATTCTTGAAATTCAGCTAAAATTGTTTCGCTAAGATAGTCTGCCATGTACTGGGAATGTTTAGACAAATTATGTACTGCATTTGTAACAATATGATTGACCTCTTGGATGCGCCCGGCAGTTTCGCTGCAGGAATTTGCTAAGGATTTGATTTCTGTTGCAACGACGGCAAAACCTTTTCCGGCTTCTCCGGCACGCTTGGCTTCTATGGAAGCATTAAGAGCAATCAGATTGGTTGTTGATGAGATTGTTACGATATCTTTTGTAAGTTTGTCTACTTGATCTACGCTCTTACTGCTTTCAATCGATTCTTTCAATATCTCCAGAATATTGACTGCTTTCTCTTGAATTACTTCTGTGTTTGTTTGAGCTGCTGTCTCCATTTCATTTGCCCGTATCTTCATCGAAGAGGAATAATCTGTGATAGCACTACATTCTTTTGCCATATCATCTACATCTTTTTTGATATCTGTAGTGCTTCTGTTAATAATCTCTGCATTACTTGCCACGTTCTGGATTGCCATAGACAGTGAGCCTGCGAGGACTGAAAGACCTCTAACGCTTTTTCCGGATGTGCGGGTGTGTTTCAACACTTCGCCTGTTACCTCGTTAAGTTTCTGTGAACTTTCTTGAAGCGTGTTCATTGTACCCTTGATTGGTGTTATCACATATTTTTTGATAATCCTGATGACGATAAGCATTAATACTATGCATGCTATAATTGATATAACAGTGATGATTAGCGAAATACTATAGACAGTTAAAAGCTTCTGTCTTGCACTTTCAGTTTTTGTACTTATAGCTGCATACAATTCATCAGTATTGTTTGCTATGGCAGATCCAAAGCTGGCAACATCACCATTGGCATAAGCATAAGCGTCTTGTGTCTTACTGTCTGCGCTTGCACATACAAGATAGACCAAAGCATGTTTAAAAGAGTCATAGTTTTCCAGAAGCTGTGTATAAATCGTTTCTTCTTCTGTGACATAATTTTTAAAATCATTTAAATATGTTTCCAATGTTTTTTCTTCTTCTTTAATCTGTGCCACAACGGTAATCATGGTATTATAGTCCGTTGCGACGATATGGGACAACGCCATTTTATGAATATTTGTGGTCGTATGGCGAATGTTCTGTAATATTTCTGAACCTACCATATAGTTATCTACGATTTGTGAAGCATTGGAATTCACGTTATTGATACTGAAAACTGATAAGACATTTGAAATCAATGACACAATTCCTAAGAGAATAATCGGAAGTATCAAACGTTGTTGTATAGTAAATGCTTTTTTCATATTACATTGACCAATCCTTTCCATATATAACTATCTTGCAGTAACACCCTCTACCATCTCATCTAACTGCTTTTGTATATTTTGACCAGAGGGGTTTCCTAATGCCATACTTTCCGCAAATTTTGAAACAGGATCCCAGAATTTACTGCCTACTCGTTGAAGTTGAGAAAATTCAGACTGCTCTAAAAGAGCAGCAATCGCTGGAGATTGGTTAATCTCTGCAGAATCTGCAACCACAATATTTGATGGTCCTTGTCCACGCATTTTGAAACGAAGCTGCTGATTCTCTTCATTAGTAATCCATTCGGCAAGCAGGGATGCCCACTCTGGGTGTTTGGAATATGCATTTACACCAATTAGTTTACAGCCAGAAAAGGAAGCCATCTGTATCTGGAGGCCATTGCAGGTATAAGTTGGAAGTTTGATGGCACCGACATTCTTTTTCCATGCCTTCTCTATTGCAACAGAATTCCATACACCGCTGATACCAGCGATTACTGATCCATTCTTTACTCCTTTAAGAAATTCTTCGTCTGTACAACTGGCAAATCCTGGATTTTTTGCAATTTCAAGCATTGCATGAGCTACATCGACACCCCGTATGTCTCCATCTTTCTGATTCCATGAACAGTAGTTAGTGATTCCGTCTTCGTTAAGTCCAACTTGAAGGCCTGTATTTCCAAAGAAAGAATATACATACCATCCTGAGGACCAGTCCATGGTAAACAATTTGCCTTTTGCCGCAGCCGCTTTTAATATACCATCCAAAGTCTTAGCCTGTTTTTCTGTGATATATTGCTTGTTATAATATAAGAAATATCCATTATCTGCGGTTAATGGGTATGCATATAGCTGATTGTTTATTGTAGCAGCTTCTACTGTGTTTGAGAGATTTCTATTTCTAATCTCATCCGCATTTTTAATTGGATCCAATGCGCCGGCGGCTGCTAGAGCATTTAACTGGTCATCTGCAAAGGTAAATACATCGGCACCTTCTTCTAATGAACCAATTAATACATCTTTACACTGTGATTCTCCCTGTACCTCAAATGAAATCTGAAAATCCGCCTGTCCCTGATAATTTATCTGAAAACTTTTGATAATTTGGTTCATCAGCTCTTTATCTTCTTCAGATCCCCAGACAACTAATTCAACTTTTTGGGTTTTTGTATTCTTCAAGTCAATGTTCTCTGACAAATCCGTTTTCTCTGACAGGTTACATCCTGTAAGTGTAACGGTACATAGAAGCCATAGAAACAATACACATATTCTTTTTCTCATTTATATTCCATCCTTTATGTTCCTATTTTTCTATGCCCATTGTACCATTGATATAAGCTATTTGCAATATGAGAGAGCCAAAATATCACGGTAAACGCATGATTTTTAGGAATCCAAAGTCCCTACTTGAAACTGTGG